>CACBFQ010000001.1:0-195000 GCA_902538565.1 uncultured Fidelibacterota bacterium
TTTTATTTGTTATTTTATTATTAATTAAAAATTTTGCTAATAAACCGCGAGCTTTCTTTGCATTAAACGAAATAAATTTAAGCTCATCATCTCGATATTCTTTAAATACTGTATTCAGTATGTTGCCATCAAGATTCTTTTGATCGATGACACTAAAATATTCATTTGAAGAGCAATTAATAATGGTCTTATTTTCATGTTTTTTTATGTTTGAATTAAGATTATTAGTTACTTCACTACTCCAGAAATCATATAAATTCTTTCCTTTGGCGTTTTCAAATTTTGTCCCCATTTCAAGTCGATATGGTTGAATTAAATCTAAAGGTTTTAATACTCCATAAAGCCCAGAAAGTATTCGTAAATGATCTTGAGCAAACTCTAAATCATTTTGGTTAAATGTTTCAGCTTGTAACCCAGAATAAACCCCTCCATCAAAAGCTAAAATAGCTTGCTTTGCATTATCTTGATTAAATGGCAAAGACCAATTATTAAAACGTTCTTTATTTAAATCTGCCAGTGAATCGCTAATTTTCATTAAGTCTTTTAAATCTTGTGATGTTAAATTTTTGGCTTTATTTACTAGCTCTTGAGCGCTTTCAATAAAATCACATTGTGTAAATGCTGAAACAGCATCTTGATGTTTAAAATTTAACTTTTTTGATGGTGATAATAATGTAATCATTCTAACTCCCTTAAATTGTCTATAACCACTTGATGCACTGGAATTGATTTCTGCTCCACAAAATTAAACATTACAAAGGTATGAATCGTTTGAAAAGATGGATCATTTTCTCCTTTAACAAAAATACCTTGGTGCACATCATAGCTTTTGCTTCCTACCCTAGTAATACGACATCCAATATCTAACTTGACTGGATGATGAACTTGCTTGATGTAGGTAACATCCATGGAAGCTAATAACCCTGCTGCGGTGCTTTTTAATCCCAGATCATAAGTTAGTTCCCCGTAAATATGATCAATAAAATCTTTATGTTTTGTTTCAAGCAAACTGAGGTAAACCGTGTGATTAATGTGACCTAAAGTATCTACATCCCTCCACCTGGTTTCAGCTGCTGTAAAAAAGTCGTAATCGTTTCTAGTTAAAATCTTTTTTTTCATATTAGCTTTTTTTTGTAATCCTCACATAAATCCCAAACTTTCTTCCAGTCTTCTTGATTGTAGGAAGCTCTGGAAGATTTAATTTCTCTACATTTAAAAAAATATTTACCTGACACACCCTTAATCTCATCAGAAGTTGACAAATAAATACTGGAGTCTGCGCCATTATCAACAGTTCTAGCAAACATTTTCGCTCCAAATTTTACAATATATTTTATCAAATTTCCTTCATTACCTGCAATATTAGTATCTACAAAACCGGGATGTAATACATTAACTGACACTTTATCCTGCATAGATGCTAACTGATAAGTAAACATAATATTCATCAGCTTTGAAACACAATACGAAGTCCAGGCAGAAAAGTTTTTTTCAGAATTGATATTCTCATAATCAACTTCTGCGCCAATGTGCGCATTGGAAGCAACATTCACTATTCTTGCATCATTTGATTCTGAAAGAATATCCAATAACTCTGTAGAAAGAACAAAATAATTCATTTGATTGGTTGCGAATGTTTTTTCAAGCCCTTCAGATGTGATTTGCTTTGTTTTATTTGCACCACCAGCATTATTTAACAGCACATCAATTTTGCTGTGCTTTTGTTTAATTATGTCTGCTAAATCTTTCACATTAACAACTAAGCTAAGATCGCATTCAAAAAAGTCTAAATTTTCATTGCCGGAATGTGCAATGATTGTTTCAAGAGCTTTTTTACCTTTGTTGGGATTTCTTCCAACTAAACTAACATGATAGCCTTTTTTAGCAATAGATTTAGCAGCTGCTAAGCCAATTCCATCAGTTGCTCCTGTAATGATAATATTTTTGTGCTGCATATATCTGATATTTGAAGAATTAAATATTACTCATAAATTGTTATCGATGTTACAAAATTTTGAATCATTAGTTCTAATTTGGCTCAGTATAGGCTTTATCACCTTTATTACCCTGCTAAAAATTCCAGCACCCTATGGAAAATTTTCAAAAACCAATTGGGGTCCAATGATTCCAAGTAAATTTGGATGGATAGTCATGGAGATCATTTCTCCTCTTGCCTTACTATATTTCTTTTTAAATGGAAATATAGAAAAAACACCAACAAACATTACTTTTATATCATTGTGGACGCTTCACTACCTTAATAGAAGTGTTATTTATCCTTTAAAACAGAATAATCCTGCTAAAATGCCGCTTCTTATTGCAGTGCTTGCATTCTTGTTTAATGTGATGAATGGATATATTAATGGGACTTATTTTGGTAGCATTCAGGAATATTCTACTGAATACATGTCAAATTGGAATTTCGTCGTAGGAGTTTGTTTATTTATCACTGGCGCATATATCAATATAAAATCAGACAATATTTTACTGTCATTACGATCTAAATCGGGAGAATACAAAATTCCTGAAGGCTTTATGTTTCGATATGTCTCATTTCCAAACTATCTAGGAGAAATTATTGAATGGATGGCTTTTGCAATAATGACCTGGTCTATTGCTGGACTGTCATTTATGATTTGGACTATGGCTAATCTTGTTCCAAGAGCTATTAAGGGACATCAATGGTATCATAGCAAGTTTGAGTCTTATCCAAAAAATAGGAAAGCAATCTTTCCGTTTATTATTTAAAATTCTTTTTTCTTCTGTCTTTTTTTAAAAAAATATTCTTGAAGTAGAGCAAGGGATTCCCCAGCAAGCAAATTTCCTCGAACTACAGCAGGTGTATTTAAACTTACATTACCACAAATTTCAAACTTTGAACCACAAGCTCCATAATCTTCATCATAACAACCAAAATACAAAAATTCAATTCGACTATTTATTATCGCTCCAGCGCACATTGGGCAAGGTTCTTTAGTAACATACATGGTGCAATCATTTAATCTCCAGTCTCCTATGGTGTTTGAAGCTGCGGTAATCGCCAGCATTTCAGCATGAGCTGTTGCATCATTTAGTGAATTACATTGATTATATCCCTGGCCAATAATTTTTCCTTTATGCACCACAATGGCGCCAACTGGAACTTCATCCTCAAGCATAGCTTTTGTTGCTAACCTCAAGCATTTTTTCATCCAATCTTCATGGGAGGTTTGAGTTAGATTGTTGTCAGACATAAGTACGCCCGGAAGGACTTGAACCCACAACCTTCTGGTCCGTAGCCAGACGCTCTATCCAATTGAGCTACGGGCGCATATGTAAATCAGTTAAGAAGTTATCAATCAAATATCAGAGCTTCAACCTGATAAATTTTTAGTCTAATACAGATAAAAGCTTACGAATACGTTTTAAACTAATATCTTTCCCTAGCAAAAGTATTAGATCGAAAATACCAGGACCAAAAGTAATACCTGTAAGTGCAACCCTTATAGGCTTCATTACTTTTCCAATCTTCACATCATGCTGTGCCATTAAATTGTCAAAAATAAGTTCTAATTCAGATCTATTCCATGTATCGCAATTTTCTAAAGCGCTTTTAAAGTCTGTTAGAATAGCAATTACTTCTTCATTAAAGGTTTCGGATATTAAATCTTGATCGTAATCAAGTGGTTCTTGAAAAAATAGTCCTGACATCTCAGCAATTTCTGTAATTGTTTTTGACCTATCTTTAATCAGCTTTACAATTTCTTTTAAATAATTCCAATCAAGTCCATCTCCCCAATCAGGATTTAGTTTATAAATTTCATTCATGGTATCTTTAATACTCATCTCTGTTAAATGTTGCTGCGAAATCCACAATAATTTTTTTTCATCAAATACGGCTGATTTTTTTTGCACTTGATCAAATTGAAAACTTTCTATCAACTCTTCTTGACTAAAAATTTCTTTATCAGAATCAGGATTCCATCCTAATAACGACAAATAATTCAATATTACCGTAGCAGTAAATCCTTTATCCTTGTACTCTTGTACATTGGTTGCGGCATGCCTTTTACTCAATCTTTTTTTATCAGAACCTAAAATCATTGGCAAATGAGCAAAAATAGGTTCATTTAGACCTAAAGCTCTATATACAAGGATTTGTTTTGGAGTGTTTGCTAAATGATCATCTCCTCTAACAACGTGAGTAATATTCATATCTGAATCATCTATAGCTACCACAAAATTATAGGTGGGCGATCCATCTGATCTGGCGATGATAAAGTCATCTAAATCTTTGTTTTGAACCTTAATTGAACCATATACTAAATCAGTAAATTCTGTTTCGCCTTTTGGAACTTTTAATCTGACAGTAAATGATTTACCTTGATTGAGCAATTCTTTAACTTCATCTTCTGATAAATTTCTATACGTTTGTGGTACACGAAACACTTCTTTTTTTTGTTCAGATGCTAATCGCAACTTATCAAGCTCTTCTTTTTGAAGAAAACAACGATAAGCTGTACCGTTATCAAGCATTTTTGCTACCATTTCTTCATGTCTTGACTTGTTATTAGATTGAAGTACGATGTCTTCATCCCAATTAAGTCCTAGCCAAGATAAAGCATCGGTAATTTGATCGACGTATTCAGTTTTGGATCGCTCTAGATCAGTATCCTCAATTCGCAACAAAAACTGGCCCTTATTCTGTTTTGCAAAAAGCCAATTAAATAAAGCTGTTCTTGCACCACCAATATGCAAATAACCGGTAGGACTTGGTGCGAATCTTACACGAGGATTATTCATTGCGGAGGCAAGAGGATTCGAACCTCTGAAGGGCTTGCACCCTTGCTGGTTTTCAAGACCAGTGCATTCAACCGCTCTGCCATGCCTCCAAAAAAACAATGTAATTTATCAATTATAAATGAAAATAAAAGATAATTACTAAGTAAAATTTTATGCTACTTGTTGTTAAAAACTAAATATATTAATTTTTGTGGAGAAATATATTTTCAAAAATATTAAAAAGGAAAGAAAGTACTCATGAAAAAAATTTTATTTATTATTTTATTAAGCAATTTAATGTTTGGACAGCTATTAAATAATCAAGAGCCAGAACTCAAACCTTTAAAGAAACCTTTAAACATATCTCCTCTTAAAATGGATGCAACAAATATAGATTCAAGAATTATTCTTGACACCGCTAGAAGCAAAATTGCTTGGCTCGGAGGGTTAAAGTTTGCTGTTTCAAATCATGATGGTGAATTAAAAATGTCTAATGGAAATATTTCATTAAAAAATAATATTATATCAGGAACTGTGGTAATGGATATGAGCTCTATGACTAATAATGACTTATCTGCTGGCTCAAAAGAAAGATTAATTGGACACTTAAAAAGTCCTGATTTTTTTCATGTCACAAAATTTCCAAAAGCAAAGCTGAATATTAAATCAAGCAAAATACTTGAAAAACTTGAAAGCGGTAAATACAAAATGTTGATTAATGGAGATATGACTATAAAGGACAAAACCAATTCTATCAGCTTTGAAGCTATAGTTAATCTTGATTCAGATATTAAAACTGCTCAAGGAAAACTATCATTTGATAGAAGTGCATTTGGTGTAGAATATCGATCTGAAATGCACTTAGATAATCCAAATTCTTTTTGGAATAAGGTTCAAACCTCAAGAGATGCTGCAAAAGATAAGGTGATTAGAGATGTGATCGAAATTAATTTCAATGTAGTATCGCTTCCTGGAATGTTATCTAAATAATTTTTTGATAACAATACTTTACTAACTAAAGAATCCTTTCATTATTAGATAAGGTAAAATTATATATAGAGTAACGTCTCTAATTAAATAATACATAAATATGACTAAGCCTACTTTCCAACCATATTTTTTAAACATCATCTTAATTGCTTGTCTTAATCCAGACTCTTTAGCATTAGTGCGTAATTCATGAAGAACTTTAAACATGGGTGAATATAATAACTTTTAATAAAGGTTTGTATTTGTAAAAGGAATTAATGCTAAAATAATAGCATGGGAATAATAATCAGTTCTATTAATTAAATTATCTGTAAGGATTCCAACTGCTCCATTTTTTTGCTTTGAGTTAGAGCGTTTAAAAACTATATCATCAGCGTCTCCAAGTTCATAACCCTCTTTGATAAGATTTGAAATTTTTATTGGCAATGGGAATGTTGCTGTTTTTGCTCTACCAATTTTTTGCTTATCTGAAATAACTATCCATGCAAATGCCTCATAATTATTATCAAGTAAGTCTACTCCACCCTCAATAGAAACCAAATAATCAGCCTCATGATGTTGAATGTTTTGAAGTCGATTAGTTGCCCCTTTTAAAGTTTCATCATTTGACATGGGTTGATCTGAAACCAAAGAATCAGCAGATACTCCTTCAAATTCAAAACGATCAGTAAAGACTTCTTCAAAAGCCTTTTTAGTGGCATTAATTTTTACTGGATTTCTTGATGCTATAAGTACTTTTTTCATTTGAAAATGCTATCAAGCAGCGCTTTTGGCATTCTTAGCGAAACAATAATCCACTTTGCTATCGGAACTGAACCTAGCGTACTATTTACTTTTACCCTACTTTTGCGCATTTTTTTTAATGATTCAGGCTCATTGCTATTATTAATATCTCTCATCTCTAATACTGGAACAATAGTATGCCCTAGAACTATGGGTATAAAGTTTGCAGGATTACCTTCGTTATTGGCTTCAAAAATAATAGTTCCAACTATTCCCAAAAAGGAATAGGCTGCTTGGGAAAATAATACATCATTGCTTTGCTTTGCTAGTGACTTGTTAATAATCTGAGTTTGCTTTTTAATCTCATCTGATAGAATTCCTTCAACTGCCTTATCGTGATCTTCTAAAATGTTTCCCGTTGATACTTCTTGAGCTAAAGAAAAAGTGCTAAACAAGATTAGTATTGTGATATAGCTCTTCATTTTAAAGTTTAGTATATGCTTACTAAACCTTCAATGTTAAAAATTCGTTCCAATTTGTGGTGTAGCTTGGGGAAAGTTTTTCTCTTTTAATTGACCAGGACTCATTCTCTCCTTGCACAGCGTATCTAATAGTGTCTGACCCAAAAGCTTGATTAATTTGATCGATAGATGCGCTAATACGTTCATCCTTATCTCTACGATTATAAAACAGTGATTGTTGCACCTCATTTGCTTGCACTAAGTCATTTAAGATTACTCCGCATTTCTTATACTCATATCCACTTTTATAAATCGCATATAATCCTTCTAAAGCAGCATTAATGATGCCACTGGTATCATTTAAAGCAACAGGCAGCTGAACGTTGATATAACGACGATATTGAGGCAAATCAGTGCGGAAACGATTAGTACATAAATATACCCCAATCGAGTTTACAAAACTATTTTGTGATCGTAGCTTTTCAGCAGATCTAGAAGCATGTGAAGAAATAGCATTTCTCAAGGTATTAAGGTCAGAAATCATTCTAGAGAATGACCTAGAAGTTGAAATACTCTTTTTGGTGGCAAATTCACGTTCTAACTCTATTTTTTTTCTACCATTCAACTCATCTACGGTATGCCTGCTAATAATAGTCATATGTTTTTGAATCCATTCTGGATTAGCCTGTTTCAAATCATAGGCATTATAAATACCGTTAATCTTCAAAAATTTTTGCTTTCTTCTTCCAATTCCCCAGATGTCATGCACTTTGACTTTCTGCAGTAAATCCTGATCATTCTTACTGTCAATTAAGCAAACGTTATCCTTTCCTACACCTCTTTTAGATAAATGGTTGGCTACTTTAGCTAAGGTCTTGGTTTTTCCTATTCCAATTGATACCGGTATTCCAGTCCATTGATAGATCTTGTTTCTAAGTGTTGTAGCATAATCTATGGGATCTGTGTAGCGAGGATTAATAGTGACAAATGCCTCATCAATAGAATATACCTCCATCTCAGAGTTGCCTGATCGAATGATATTCATAATTCTATTAGAGATATCCCCGTATAACGCAAAATTTGATGAAAAAATCTGGATATCATGAATCTCAATAAGATGTTTAATTTTAAAAACCGGAATTCCCATGGGGATACCTAAATCTTTTACCTCCTGTGAGCGTGCAATAACACATCCATCATTATTGGATAACACAATAACAGGTTTGTTGTTTAATGCAGGATTAAAAACTCTCTCACATGAAGCGTAAAAGTTATTACAATCAACAATAGCTATGTAGCTATCTTGTTTTATGGATGACATAGGTTACAACTCCCCAAACAGAAAAATCCATCTCTTCGGTAATTTCAATTTTCTTATACTCTTTATTTGCTGCAACCATAAATAATTTGGTTTTTGTTTTTTGAATTTTTTTCACGGTAAATTCACCGTTCAATACACCAATGACAATATCATTATTCTTAGGAGTTTTTGATCGATCAACTACCAGTAAGTCTCCATCGTCAATTCCTTCGTCTTGCATAGAATTACCAGAGACTCTGATGTAGAATGTTGCAGCGCTGTTTTCTACTAAATACTCATTTAAATCAATAGGTAAATCTAAATAATCATCTGCTGGAGAAGGAAATCCTGCAGATACCATGGTATCTATAAAAGGTATTTCTTTTTTTGAATCCACAGAAGCGGTAAAAAATTCTAGAT
Source organism: uncultured Fidelibacterota bacterium (assembly GCA_902538565.1). Taxonomy (GTDB): domain Bacteria; phylum Fidelibacterota; class Marinisomatia; order Marinisomatales; family Marinisomataceae; genus Marinisoma. The sequence continues at coordinate 8,656 of CACBFQ010000001.1, forward strand.
TATCTATTGTTTTGATTTTTTTAATGGAATTCATTGTAAAATATTACAACAAACAATCAATATAGTCAGTAGAAAGATGCCATAAACATCCGATAGATACTGCTTTTAGCTTCCAAGATGGACTAAATAACAGTGCCAAATAAAATATTGAGGCATAAATGGTATGAAGTGGATGATAACCAATACTACATCTATTAGGGTCAAAAATAGGGGATGCTAATAAATGATCTAAATCAATTAACATTGTAAGAAGCATAATAATAAATGCTTCTTTCCACTTCTTTCTGAAAAATATCTTTGCGAAAAAGAGAGGGAATAAGAAATGAAATGAATAATGAATTAAAACTTTAAAGGTCATGAAAACCAAGATAGCTTACCAAAATGGTTTCTAGGAGTCGGCTTACCATTTTCAGTATACCAATTCAAACCTTTTAATACAGATTTAAGATATGATTTTAACTGAGGCTTTACAAATAATTGAAAAGGTAAAAATTGAAGTATTTTATTTCCTTGATTTATCATCCATGGATGAACTTCTATTGTTAAGGCTGATTTATTTTCCGATATGTCCTCAATTCTCCATGATACATGAGATTGTCTTCCGTTTTTTCTACCGATGAAAAGATCATAACCTTTTTTTTCATACCAAGAAACAAATTTTCTTTCAATTATAATCCCATTTAAATACTCAAGAATATCATGATGACTCTCATTATTCCATGAAACTATATCATTATTTTTACAAAATGGATGATATAGATTAAGGTTAGATTCTTGTGATATAATTTTCCATATCCTTTCAGAGGATATATTAAATTCTTCTCTGTGCTTTATTGAAAAATTATAATTATTCATTTTTAAACTTAGAATTTTAATTGCAATAATTCATTAGAAATAATATCATGGACCCCAAATTCTTGCAATTCAAGCCCTTCTGTTCTTAACCATTTTAAAAATTTTTCAACAACATCACTATCCATTATACCCCATTCTAGTTCTGTTCCAAAATATTTTGCTGATACTTTTAATGATTTTCTTAAATCTATAGCTTCATCTTCAGGTAAAAATTTCTCAAAAATATCAATCGCTTCTTTTTGGTTATTTTTAGCATAAAGGAAACCTTTTTTGGTTGCTTTTAGAAAGTTTGAATATTCTTTTTTTTGTAATTTAAATTTTGATTTAGGCATAGCAATAATTGGTGAGTAAGAATATGGAATTTTATAATCAGACATTTTAAATAAATTCAAATCAATTCCAGCTTCTTCAGCTTGAACACCCTCCCAGTTTATAAAAATCCAAGTGGAATCATATTTATTAGAAACTATTGTATTCCAAATTCCTAACTTGCTTGGATAAGCAATTTTAATTTTTCCTTTTCCTCCATCATTAATTATCATTTTTTGTATAATTTTATCTTCATACTTTGCATTGTAGGATGCGTATGACATATTATCTAATTTTTTTGGAGAATCAATTTTTAAATCTTTTTTTACTGCTATAGCACTAAGATCTTCCTTAAAAATTGCTGCAATGCCAATCATATCAAACTTCTTTTTTTTTGTTTTATAACTCAGAATACTTTCTGTAGGACATAATGCTAAGTCTGCTTTACCCGATTCAACTTTTTTTGCAGGTGTCAATGCATAATTATCATCTCTTGGGTCGATAATATTCACATTTAAATCAAACTCATTAAAATATCCGAGTTCTTTGGCAATAAAGAACCCAATATGATTTGTATTTGGTGTCCAATCTAATGCTAATTTAATTTTCATAAATTATATTTTTGTGGTTTTGCGGAGAGGACAGGATTCGAACCTGCGTGAACTTGCGTTCTACACGCTTTCCAAGCGTGCGCCTTAAGCCACTCGGCCACCTCTCCAAAAATTATTTATCGGAGGATTCTTCAGCTGGTTCAGCTGATTCGTCTTCAGTTGCCGGTTCAGCTTCTTCAGCTGGTGTTTCTTCTGTAGGTTCTTCCGCAGGAGCTTCTTCTTTTGATTCTTCTTCTGCTGGTGCTTCCTCTACATGAGCTTCGTCTTTAGGCTGTTCGTCCGTAGACGCCTCTTCAAGAACTTCTCCAAACGATAAAACTTGCTTAGATTCTTCTTCCATTCTTTTCAAAGCCTGATCAAGATTTTCATTCTCTTCTAATCTTACCATGTTTTCTAAGAACTTGATATGATCAGTATCTTCAGACTTGACAGACTTAATATGTTTTACATATTTAAAATTGCTGCCTTGCTTACTTAGCTTTGATGTAAATGTTTGTTTTTTTGCCATAACTGATGGTGAAGTTAATGTAGGATTTTAAAAACTCAAATATTTAATTAATTATTTATTCTTGTTCTTTTGATTCAGCTAAATCTCTCATATCAACTACCGAATCATGTTCGTCAACAATTTCCTGCCCAAGAATGGTTTCAATTGCATCCTCTAAAGTGATTAATCCGGTTAGGATATGACCATTATCTTTTACTAATGCCATATGATCGCGATTTTTTATAAACAATTCCAAAACCTTATCAATTGGATCGTTTTCATTAACAAATGGAACTTCTTGTGAAATCTCATGCATTCTTGTACTAAATTGATCTTCAGCCTTGCGATTTATGATTTCATATCGATTAACCATACCCTTTATAAAGTCCAAATTACCTTCAAAAATAGGAATTCTGGTGAAATCCAATGTTTCATGCTCCTCTAGCACTTGGCCAACCGTAAAATCGCTTTTTAACGCAAATATTACTGATCGAGGAGTCATGATATCTTTCACCTTCACATCTTTTAGCTTTAAAGTGTTTTCAATAATATCAGTTTCTTGTTCTTCAAGAACACCTTCATCTTCACCCATTTCTGCCATTGCAATCACTTCTTCTCTAGTTACAGTAGCTTCATCTTCGCCGAAGTTCGAGATATATTCTGCTAGAAGCACCAATGGGTAAGTAAAAAATATTAAAACTTCTATAATTAAAGTCGTGTTACCTATTAAACCTCTCCAGTGCACACTTCCAATAGTTTTTGGTATAATTTCAGAAAACACTAATATCAATAAAGTCAAAATTCCCGAGGCAATAGCCACTGAGCTTTCTCCGTACAGTTCTAAGGTTTGAGCTCCAACTCCAGCAGCACCTAATGTGTGAGCAAATGTGTTTAGTGTTAAAATTGCTGCAAGAGGACGATTAATGTTTTCTTTAAAACGTTCTAAGCGATCTCCTTGAGATACATTTTGTTTGGATAAAATAGATGAATATGACGCAGGCGTAGAAAGCAAAACTGCCTCAAGTAGCGAGCACAAAAAAGATAAAAATAATGCCAAGAAGAAGTATGCTAAGAGTAGTGTCATTTATCGAAAATCCGCCTTGCTATAAGATCAAGAACATAAAAATGAATAATTGCAAAAATTTCAAAACCAATTATGTGGTAAGGGTCTTGCAGAACTAGTGGATTATCCGCTATTGGAGCCTTAGCTAAATACATATAATTAGCACCATTGCCTATGATAGAATTGGCCTGCGAAACTAACACTACAAGAAGTTGTAAATAAATAAAGCTTATCCACCAGGCATTATGTCTTAATCTTTGCTCATAATATATCATAAGCCAAGCTGGAACAATTAGCAACATAGAGTGCCCAACATAATAATCAAAAATGTTCCAAGGAGATGTTCCGCCGGTAAATTCTGGAGTTAAAATCGAATGAATAAATCCTACAATACCAAAATAGTATAAAAATTCAAAAAGTATTTGCTTTCGATAAAAAACTACAACTCCAGCAAGAATTCCTGACATTCCACACAATTGCAGAGGAAGATGAGTCGCTAAAATATAATTATCTGACAAAATATGGGACATTTGAACAGCAAATACTTTTATTAACTGATAGGCCCCCATTCCATACAACATATAATCACGTTGCTTAGAAGATAATTTCTTACCAATAAAAAGCATGAATGGAACAAAAATTAAAATAAAGAATACGCCATTCCACCAAAACTGACCTCCAATTTCAGGCGCCCAGTGCGCAACTGCTGTTTTATCCATTACTCTTAATCTCCTTACTTTGCAAAGATCTGATTATCGTCATTAAATGCCTTAAATTCAAGCGCATTTCCAGAAGGGTCTTTAAAAAACATTGTAGCCTGCTCACCTGCTTCACCTTTAAAACGAATTTTAGGCTCGATGATAAACTGAATTTTTTGCTCTAGTAAATGATTTTTTAACTCTTTCCACTGGGACATGGTTAATACTACTCCAAAATGAGAGGTAGGAACCTCATCTCCATCAACACTATTTGAAGCTGGATGATTGTTTTTATCTACAAGATGAGCTACTACTTGATGGCCAAACATATTGAAGTCAATCCATGCATTAGAAGATCTTCCAACTTCACATTTTAATATATCTACATAAAAGGATTTAGTAGATTTCAAATCTGTAACCGGAAAGGCTAAATGGAAAGGTCTCATTATCACAATATTAGTAAATTGCACATATCAATCCAAGGATTATATGATTATAGTAGTGTTTAAATTTATATTTAAAGTGTCACTTTAATATATTTATCTAAATCAAACATTATCAGCAAATAAAATTATCTCTTCAACGAATTTATCATTGTATTTAGGCGCTGTAATAATATCATTATGTCCACTTCCCTGATAAATGCTATACGATGCATTAAGTTTTTTAACAAGATACATAAATGCTCTTTTAGGGGTAGTTTTATCCTTGCTTCCAAATACTGAAAGAACATTATCAGGACCGCTAAAATGTATACGCTTTAAATTTGAATTCCATATACTTTTTGAATTGAAATGCTCCATTAGAAATGCACGACTTTCACGCACTTTATGTTTTGACAATTCCATTTTTATGTGTTCAGGTGTGTCATCAGTAAAATAAAGCGATCTCGTCAACCATTTAGGCAACTTTCCACTAAAAAGCATTCTCATTCCAATCTTTTTAATAAATTTTGATATACGATTGATTTGCATCTGCTGCATCGCTTTCATAGCCACTCTCTTTGGTGCAAGACCTGTATTAACAAAAATTAACTTATGAATTACATCTCCAAGCTGTTGAGCGGCATAAATTGCAAATAATCCTCCTAAACTATGTCCGACGAGTACAAAGTTTCTGTCAGGATACTTTTTCATGATTTCTTTGACAGACCGTATTGAAGATTCAAATGCATTATCTAACGAAGAAAAGTCTAAATCTATAAGTGAATACTCTACAGATCTTTCTTCAAGCTTTGGTACTATTATGTGCCAGAAATGAGAGCGAATGCCTACTCCATGAAAAAAAATAAAGTGATTCATAATATTTGTGCCCGGGGCCGGACTCGAACCGGCACGGAGTATTATCTCCGAGGGATTTTAAGTCCCTTGTGTCTACCAATTTCACCACCCGGGCAACACATTGAGGCGTCGGTCGGATTCGAACCGACGAATAACGGTTTTGCAAACCGGTCCCTTAAACCACTTGGGTACGACGCCAATTTTAAAATAGCGTCGAAATATAGAGATTTAGAGAGTTAATTCAAAATCATTAACCAGTATACCCGGACAAGTGGTTTCTCCAGGATTTCTTCCGTCATAAGTTTCTATTACTGGTCGTGCTAAAATCTCTTTTCCAACGCCTTCTAAATTACTTCCAAAAAAATTATAAAACGAATCATCAAATCTCATTGTTTTAATTGGGGCAACCATTTTACCATCTTCAACCCAATAACACGCATATCTAGTCAAACCAGTAATTCTCCCTCCAAGCGAATCACTCCAATTAAGATAATGGATATTTGATATAAAAATACCTGTTCCTAATTTTTGCAAACGGCCATCTTTATCAATGTCTCCTGGCTCCATAAAAGGTGATCTCATGTATTCTCCCATACCCCATGAATTAGCTTCTTCTGCAAAGTTAGATGATATTCCGTACTCTAAAGCAGTTTTAGAATTAATTAAGGTATTATTAAGTTCACCTTTATTAATAATATTTACATCCTTTGAAACTTCTCCTCTGGAGTTAAAAGGAGCTGTTGCTCTTGAAGAGAAAGATTCATTCAAAGAAAATAAAGGTGATAATTTTTGCTCAGAATTTCTCATTTTTAATAAACAACTTGATCCGTTTCTAAACGAAGATTCGCTTACTCCATTCCAATTAAACATATCAACAAAATCTGCTACAGCATTTGGTTCAAACCATACTCTGTATTTTCCTGGCTTCAGCTCCATTTTTGGCTTATTCATGAGCTTCAGCTTACTAGATGCTTCCTCGAATGCTGCATCAAACTTATTTTTATCCCAAGAACTTCCTGGAAAAAGAACTTTTACCATATTTTCTTTTTCATCTATTAAAGAAAAGTCAAAAATAAATGAATCTTTTTCAAACCAATGATTTGTACCCTCTGAAGTAGAACATGCTCTAAAAATCTTACCAGAAGTCCAAACTCCAGTCAAATAATCTTTAGTAATAACATCCATTAAAGCTTCTAATATTTCATTTCTGTCTGGTAATTGTCCAGACTTGATCATTTCTACGGATTCAAAGCTATCAGGAAAACTTGTAAGCTCATTTTCTGGTATAAGAGATAAAGGATCTCTAAGTGCATGAATTTCATTTCTTAAATTATTTACAGAACTTTCAATATCTGAAGATACTGTAGTTGCAGCTTGAAGTGATTTTTTACCTGAAAAAAGTGAAATAGTCACTGCATAATCTTCAATAATTCCACTTTGACGCAACTTTGAATCATTAAAACGAAAATACTGTGAGTTCTCACCTTCTAAATAAATAGTTAATTGTTCATTATTTTCTAAAGAGCTAAATACTTGTGAGCAAATTTCTTGAAAAATTTCTTTTTTCATTATGCTCCTCCAAATACTTGAACTTTATCAAATTTACATAACGGAGAAGCATGTCCAACTCTCTCGACTTGATTAGGCTCACCTTTTCCGCAATTTGGAGTACCAAAAACTTCATAGGTATCCTCATTTCCTGTCATAGAAAGACTTCTCCAAAATGGATTAGTGATTCCTCTGTAATTTGGATTTTTTACAACTTTGGTCAATTCCCCATTTTCAATCAATTTTGCATATTCACACCCGAATTGAAATTTATTTCTGTAGTCATCAATGGACCATGAGCGATTGCTTTCCATGTACACACCTCGCTCAATACTTCCAATAATTTCTTCCTTGGTTGAAACTCCAGGCTCGAGGTTAATATTTGCCATTCGATCAATTGGAATTCTATTCCAAGATGATGCTCTAAGATTTGATACACCATCAACACCAGAACGTATTTGACTTTCAATACCGCCTAACCCTCTAACAAGGACACCATCTTTAATTAAGTGTTCTTTAGTAGCAGGCATTCCTCCGTCGTCATAATTGTACGATGCCAACTGGTTATCGACAGTTGGATCGAAAATAATATTCATTAATTCAGAACCATATTGTAATGTTCCAAAATCTTCAAGGTTAACAAAACTTGAACCAGCAAAATTTCTTTCATCTCCTAAAATTCTATCAAGCTCTAATGGATGCCCTACGCTTTCATGGATTTGTAACATCATTTGATCAGGAGCTAATACCAAATCACAAACTTCTGTTGGACATTGATCTGCCTCTAATAGCTCTATAGCCTGATTTGAAATTTGCTTTGCTTCTGCTTGAATATCATAATCTTCTATAAATTCAGCACCAGCTTGAAAACAATGTCCTCTCATACCATGATTACTACGGGTTTGTGAGTCATTTTTATCTTGAGCTGTAGATGATAATTCCACCAAAACAATATCCATCTTCTGATCAATATCAGCACCATTTGTGCTTACAATTCTTGTATTGCGTTCTATAAGCTCTACAGTGGTAGCTGCATGAACAATTCTTTTATCAAAATTCATCATGTTTTTTGATCCAAGAAATGCTAAATCTTTTATATCGTTAACTGATAAATTGCTTAACGGAGATTTCAGGTTTGTTTTGTACGTACCTTCATAGCCTTTTCTTACTTCGTCATGATCAAATTTAAACACGGAAAATTTTGATGCTAGCTGGGCATTATTGACAGCAATATCAATACATTCAAGAACATGTTTTTCATCAAGAAATGGAGTGGCATAATAAGAAAATTGTCCATTTACCATTACATCAATCATCACTCCCCTAGTAGCATTGCGCTGTACATTGTCTAAGGAGAATTTTTTAGTAGAAAGAATATTTTGTTTTTCTTCAACATAACGAAGGCCGACCCATTCTGCTTTACTGTTTGCTTGTGATAATATTTTCTTAAAATTCATTTTTATGTCAAAAATTCATACAATTTTACTACAATTTGAAAAAATGGCAATGCTTAAAATTTATTTATGCCAAACTTGCATATCCTTTCTAATTGGCACTCCGTTTGCAACTATAATACTGTAAATATTAACTATTGAACGGAGAATAAAATGAGTTTAATAAAATGGAAACCATTAAACAATGAAATAGATACATTTGATAATATTATTGATCAATTTTTCAATAACTTATCATATGATCCACGTTTTTCATTGATGAATACAAATAATGTTTCAAATTATTATAATGAAAATGAAAAAGAATATTATTTGACTATGGATTTTCCTGGAATGTCCAAAGACGATATTGAAGTAACCTTCGATAACAATCGTTTAAAAATTTCAGGACAAAGAAAGTCTGATAAATATGATTCGTATAAATATGGTAAAATGGAAAGAACTTTTAGTGTTCCAAGCAATGTTGAAACAGATAAAATATCTGCAAAAATTGATAATGGAGTATTAAAAGTTCTACTTCCAAAAGCAAAATCATCACTCGGTAGAAAAATTTCTGTAAAATAATTCTTTCCGATTGAAAAAAAAGAGGGGCTTTTCGCCCCTTTTTTTTTAATATCTATACATGATATATAATGACATTCTTGAAACAATCGGATCAACTCCCGTCGTAAAATTAAATTCCATTGGAAAAGACCTTGAATGTAATCTTTTTGCAAAAATAGAAATGGTAAATCCTGGTGGATCAGTAAAAGATAGAACTGCCTTTAGAATGATTGACCATGCTGAAAAAGAAGGTCGTATTAAGCAAGGAGATACACTAATTGAAGCAACATCTGGCAATACTGGAATTGGACTGGCTTTAGCTGCTGCTGTAAGAGGATACAAACTAATTATTTGCATGCCTGAGAAGATGAGCATGGAGAAAGAACTTACTATCAATGCCTTAGGTGCAAAAATAGTACGTACTCCGACCGAGGCAGCTCATGATGATCCAGAAAGTAATTTTGGGGTTGCAAGAAAATTAAATGAAGAGATTCCAAATAGTCACATTTTAGATCAGTGGACTAACTGTTGTAACCCTGATGCACATTACCATGATACTGCTCAAGAAATTTTAAATGACTTCGGAACAGATTTGCATATGGTAGTTATGGGTGTTGGTACTGGTGGAACTGCCACTGGAGTTGGAAAAAGATTAAAAGAAGAAATTAATGATATAAAAATCATTGGAGCTGATCCTTATGGCTCTATCCTTGGCGGTGAAGATGAATATAAAGGACAGTCTTATAAGGTTGAAGGAATTGGTTATGATTTTATACCCAAAACCTGTGAACATGAATATATAGATGATTTTGTTAAAGTCAATGACAAAGAAGCTTTCAATACTGCAAGAGCTCTTATTCGCGAAGAAGGACTACTAATTGGGGGTTCATGTGGCTCAGCTATGTTTGCAGCCTTAAAAGCAGCAAAATCGCTCAAAAAAGGGCAAAATTGCCTAGTAATACTTCCTGATAGTATTAGAAATTATATGCGAAAGTTTCTTTCAGACGATTGGATGAAAGAAAATGACCTTTTTTAAATTATTTCTTTAATTTCTTTTGCAATCTTCTGACTAATACCTAGTTTGTAAGATAATGCTTTATCTGATAAATCTTTCATATCATTAGTATTTTGAAATCGCTTGTATATTTTTTCAACGGTTTTCTTTCCAACTCCAGGAATATCTTCAAATTTTGATTTTGCAATACTTTTGGTTCTTTTTTGTCTTTGAAATGTGATAGCAAACCTATGTGCTTCATCTCTTAACTGCTTTAAAATATTCAATGCAGGTGAATTTTTAGCAATGCGTAGAGAATCTTTTTGTTCTGGTAAAAATAACTCTTCTAAACGTTTTGCAAGTGCTACTATTGGTAAATCAAGTTTTAATTCTTTAAGCGATTCCAAAGCAGCAGATAATTGTCCTTTTCCTCCATCAATCAATACAAGATCAGGTAACGTATTTTTTTCTTTTAATTGACGTTTGTATCGTCTAAAAACTACCTCTCGCATTGATTCAAAATCATCTACTTTATCAACATTGATATTATATTTTCTATAGGAATTCTTAAATGGTCTACCATCTTTGAACACTACCATAGAAGCCACAGTATCCGTTCCTCCTAAATGCGATATATCGAACGCTTCAATCAGTCTTGGCGGTTTTTTAAGATTTAAGGTATCTTTTAATTCATTTAATAATTTTGGAATGTAATCTTTACGCTTTTCAATATTAAGCAACCATTCATTCAATAATAATTTTGCATTCCGATTAGCAAGTTTTAATTCTTGAAGCTTGACTGCTCTTTGAGGAACATGAAACACTACCTTTCTTCTTGCTTTTTCTGATAACCAGGATTCGAGTTCGTTTGATTCTTCAGGAAGTTCAGGAAAATAAATCTTATTAGGGATATAAGCTGCGTTCATATAAAAATTGATTACAATAGATCTTAAAATATTATCTAACGATTCATCTGAATCTAAAGATATCTTTTCTCTACTAAGGATTCTTCCTTCTCTAATTCGCAAGATAACTACCACAAAGTGTTTATCCTTGTTTTGATAACCAATCACATCTCTATTTGAAAAGTCAGCTTCTAATTTTCTTTGACCAACTTTAAATGAATTAATTGCCTTTAATTGATCTCGTACCCTTGCAGAATCTTCGTACATCATTTTTGAAGTAAAATAATCCATTTGCTTAGAAAGTTTATTTTCAACAGTATTAGTTTCACCCTTTAAAAAAGATATCATATCAAAAACCATATCATGATACTCATTCTCTGTTATTGTTCTAATCCCTAATCCATTTTTTAAAACCAAAGGTTGATTCGTTTCTTCATCAGTCTCGTTTAGCTCTATATAGCAATTTCTTATAGGAAATGCTTTATACAGTACGTCAACCAACCTTCTCATTGATTTCACATCAGTGTAAGGTCCAAAGTATTTTGATTTATCGTTAAATATTTTTCTTGTAATAAATACCTTGGGAAACTGTTCATTGGTTATCTTTAGGTATGGAAATGACTTATCATCTTTTAATTGAACATTATATTTAGGTTTAAACTTTTTAATTAAAGTTGCTTCAGTAATAAAAGCATCAGCTTCATCCTGACAAACAATCCATTCAAAATCCTCAATTCTTTTCAATAAAGATTGTTCTTTTGGTGTTCTGTAAGATTTTTTTTGAAAATAAGATTTTACCCTATTTTTTAGGTTTTTAGCCTTACCAATATAGATAATTTTTCCATTTTTATCTTTGAATTGATAAATACCAGGTTGTTTAGGAAGGCCTAAAATTTTGGACTGTATACTAATTTTATGATCTCCAAAATGTTCTAGTAAATAGAACTAAAACTGCAAAGATTTCTAATCTTCCTAAAATCATTCCAAACATCATTAAGTACTTACCAACTATATGCATACCATCATAATTATCCATAGCTCCATATTCTCCGATTGACGGACCAATATTACCCATAGCTGAAGCAGCTGCTCCAATAGAAGACTCTAAGTTATCTCCTAACATTACAAAAATAATTGATGCTAAAAAGAAGAACAGGACATAAAATAAGAAAAATGCTAACGTTTTTCTTATAAGCTCATCTGACAAAACCTTCTTACCAATTCTAACAGGAATGATTGCTTTTTCGTGAAGAGCTCTTTTTAATTCAACGCGAACATATTTATACAGAGCTACGATTCTAATGATTTTAATACCACCGCTGGTTGAACCGCCCATTGCTCCTGTAAACATCAAAATGTAAAGCAAATACTGAGAAATAAAAGGTGTCCAACTACTATAATCCGTTGCAGTATAACCAGTTGTTGTTATAATTGAAACAGTTTGAAAAGCAACATCCAATGCGGAAGTATTTTTATTGGTAAAGAATCCAAAAGAAAAAATTAAGCTTATGAACAATAAACAAGCAAAAATATAATATTGAAACTCTCTATCTCGCTGATAAGATTTAAGACCTAGATTTACAGCTCTAAAATGAAGTGCAAAATTAGTTCCAGTAATCAACATAAAAAGTAAAATCACTGATTTTACATAATCACTTTGGCCATTTATACTATCACTAAATGTTGAAAAACCTCCAGATGGCATTGTTGTCATTGCATGACATATTGCATCAAAAAAAGACATATTGTATGATAGTAAAAGAAATAGCGCTAATGTAAATCCAATATAAAATTTTAGTAACAATCTAGCAGTATCTTTAATTCTGGGAGTTATTTTTTCAGATGAAGGTCCTGGGTATTCTAAATTGAAGATTTTTTCTCCAGATACTCCAAGTAATGGCAATAATGCTATTGTAAAAATAACAATTCCTAGACCACCAAACCATTGCAAAAATGAACGCCATAACATGATACTTTTTGGCATACTTTCAATATCAGTTAGGATAGTAGCGCCGGTAGTAGTAACACCCGAAACAGCTTCAAATAAGGCATTTGAATATCCAGTAAATGTTCCAGATAAATAAAATGGAATTGAACCAAAAATTGCAGCTGAAATCCAACATAAAACAATAACTAAAAAAACGTCTTTGTTTGAAAAAGACTTAGCTTTTCTTGAAAAATACCACACCGGGAAAGCGCAAAAAATTGAAATTGCAGATATTTGAAAAAGATACAAACTTGAAGAATCAAAGTATTCTATTGTTGCAGGAATTAAGAGAAACAAAGATAATACTGCAATTAAAATAGATAAAAGTCTAAATGTTGGCCTAAGACTCATTTTTCGGATTTAAAGATTTTACTTACTTCCCTTATCTTTGAATTAATACAAAATATGAGGACAGTATCATTTTCTGAAATTTGAAAATCCCCAGATGGAATCTTAATATGGCCATTGTGATTCACTAAAGCCAAAATACATCCATGAGGAAGATTTAGATTAGAGACTGGTAATCTTGAAGCTTTAGAATCCTTCTCTGAGACAAGTTCAATTGCTTCCATATCTAATGAACTAAAAAGCTGAATAACATGCTCTTTTTGGTCAATTCTAATTGATTTAATTACTGCGTTAACACTAACATTATTTTTACTTACAATTGAACCAATTCCAAGGTCAGACATATTTCTAACATAATCGGGGTTCGTTACATGAATAATTGAGTGTTTTACTTTTAATTGTTTAGCTAATATTCCAGCTAATAAATTTAATTGTTGATCCTCTGTTACAGCCACAAATGAATCAACTTCTGAGATATTTTCTCCTCTTAAAAATTCAATATCTGTAGCATCTGAATTCAAAACTATTGTTTTATCTAACTCATTAGCTATTTGTGTTGCTTTTTCTTTAGATTTCTCAATCAGTCTCACTGACATGTCATCCTCAAGCATTGAAGAGATTAACCTTCCAATTTTGCTCGCACCAGCTATCATTACTCTTTTAGAGTCAGAGTTTCTTACTCCGAGGGTTTCAAGAAGTGAATTAAGATTCTTTGATTTAACAAAGAAAAAGACATAATCTTCTGGTTCAAATTTAAAAGTTGTTGAGGGAATTGTCATTTTTTCTCCTCTTATTACAGAAACAATTAAACTTTTAAAATCTTTGTTAGATTTATGGAATTCTTCAACGGTCATACCAGCAAGCTTTGATCGATGGTTTATTTTTTTTGAAAATAAAACAGCTTTACCACCCTCAAACTCATAGAACTTGTCTGCGTAAGGATGCTTAACTAGTCTAATTATTTCTTTTGCGACCTCTTTCTCTGGATGAATTACCATATCTACCCCAAATTTTTCTGGAGGGATGGCGTTTCCATTTCTTGAATAGTCTAAATCTCTTAACCGAGCAATTATTTTCTTTGCTCCAAGATTATGACACTGTAATGAAGATATAAGATTTGTTTCGTCTGAATTTGTTAAACAAAATACATAATCTGCGTCAGCAATATTAATATTCTTTAGGAGCTTTTCATCAGAGCCGTTACCTTGATTTACAATTACATCTAAATGTTCATTTGCTCTTGAGCATTTTGCATGATCAATATCAATTACTGATATATCGTAGTCTAATTCACTTAGTGATTTTGCAACGTGAAACCCTACTTCACCAGCGCCTATAATAACAATTTTCATGTCTGGAAGTAAATCTATAAAGAATTAATTCAAAAACAATACAAATTCGGTTATTTTTTTCTAAAAATTTCAGCACCAATATTGGTTAATTTTTTTTCGATCTTATCATAACCTCTATCGATATGATATACTCTGCTTATTTTGGTAGTGCCTTCTGCACATAAAGCAGCGATAATTAATGCTGCAGATGCCCTAATATCTGTTGACATTACATCTGCTCCAACCAACTTCCTACCTCCTTCAATTATAGCAACAGAATCTTCAAGCTTAATATTGCAACCAAGACGGTTTAACTCCATTATGTGCGTAAATCTATCGTAATAAATATTCTCTTTAATAGTCGAATTGCCTTTTGCTAAGCACATTAACATCATCCATTGAGCTTGTAAGTCGGTTGGAAAACCTGGATATTCATTGGTTTCAATATTTGTGGACAATATATTATTTGCATTAGACTTAACAACTATTGAGCTATCTTTTACTTCTAATTGAATATTGGCTTTTTTTAGACATTTTATCACACTTTCTAAGTGCTCAGGTATAATATTTGTTACTTCTACCTTACCGCCAACAGCTGCAGCAGCAATTAAAAATGTTCCTGCTTCAATTCTATCTGGAATAACAGAAATATTTGAAATAGAATTTAGAGAGCTGACTCCCTCAATTGTAAGGTTGTTAGAGCCAATTCCAGAGATATTTGCCCCCATACTATTTAACACTTCACATAATTGTTGAATTTCAGGCTCTGATGCAGCATTAGTTATAGTTGTTCTACCTTTAGCAAGTATTGCAACCATAACAACATTTCCAGTAGCCCCAACTGATATTTTAGGAAAATGAATTTTATTTCCAGTCAAATTACTTCCATCAGCAACAACATATCCGTTTTCAATGGAGATTTTCACTCCTAATGCCTTAAGTCCTTCTAAATGAAAATCTACAGGTCTAGGGCCCCATGCACAGCCTCCAGGAAGAGATACTTTTGCTTTACCAAACCTAGCAAGTAATGGTCCAAGTACATAAAAAGATGCTCTCATTGTTTTGACTAAATCGTAAGGTGCAAACGGAGCATTAAGGTTTAATGAATCAACAAAAATTGAATTATCAGATTCAAAATTTACTTCTGCTCCCATTTCTTCTAATAATTTAGACATAGTTATTGAGTCTGATAGATTGGGAACATTAGATATTCTTAATTTATCCTTATTTAAAATGGCTGCAGCCATGAGAGGAAGTACAGCGTTTTTTGCTCCACTAACCTCAACGACACCGTTAAGTTTTTTTGATCCGTTAATTTCAAAATAATCCATTATTGCACTACGCAAAAAGCTACAGCATAGTTCCCGTCATGTGAAATTGAAATATCAACGACTGAGTTGTTTTTTAGGTCAACTCCAGGCTTACCGCTATCATAATTAAAAATTTCAATAGATTTAAAGGTGAATTTGGAAGAATTTTCAGTTGTTGAAGTAGCTTTTCTTACAGCTTCCTTTGCTGCAAATCTACCAGAAAAAAACTGGGCTTCATTATGTCTTGATTTTGCTTCATTTATCTCATTAGAAGAGAAAATCTTTTTTAAAAATCTTTCTCTTTTTGAAGAAGTTAAAATTTCTTTAATTCTATTAACTGATACGATATCAATACCGGTAGACAAATTATTTTTCATTTTCAGCTTCTACAATATCTATTAATTCTGAAATATCATCAATATCCCAATTTGCTCCAGAATCTTTTACTCCAAAAGTGTCACCATATCTAGCAAAAATCGTTTTTATTCCTAAGCTATTGGCCCCAACCACGTCTCTTTCTGGCCAATCTCCAATCATTACTACTTCTTCCTTATTTAAATCTAATTTTTCTAATACAAGATTGAATGGTTTTGGAGAAGGTTTCCTCTCTTTAGAGTCGTCAAAAGTAACAACCTCATCAAACATATGGTGTAGATTTAAATAATAAATCCTCATCCATGCTTCTCTACTTGGTGCATCGGATACAATAGCAAGCCTAATTCCAGATTTCATAAGGTGATTCAACGTTCGATGTACGTTTGGATATGCTTTCAAATTGGCCTCTTTACCTCTTCTATATGCTACAATGGCTGCAGCAAGGTATTTGTTATCAACATAGCCAATTTGATCATTTAAAAATTTATCAAAAACTTGCTGATGCTCCCATCCCTCAGTCTCATAAATTGACATAACTTTCTTATAGGAATTTTGAATATCAATTTCAAGACCAGCTTCTTTCATTGACAAGAGAGCGTTCATTACCGCCTCTCTTTTCATTTTTATAAAATCTAAAAGTGTGTTATCTAAATCAAATATTACAGCTTTGATCATTGCTCATATTTTTCAGGATTTCTTACACGATCAATTTCATATTCAGCCATCTTTCTCCAATCACGATCATTTCGAGCTCTTTCAAAATGATTTATAGATGCATTTTTGTTTCCTGAACCACTGCAATATTCAGCAATGCCAAGTTCAAACCAACCTCCACCGAAGTTCTTTTTAAGATCTGTAGATTCTAAGGCTGCTTTTTTAGCGGCTTCGCAGTCACCTAACTTATTGTATGCTTCAGCTAGATGAAACCATGACAGATGTTCTTTTGGTGCAATTTCTACAGCTTTTGATAATGCTTCTGCAGATTTTTCATAATTTTCGATTTTTGCATAAGTAATTCCAAGCGAATGATATGCAAATGAATAATTTGGCTTAACATTAATAGCCTTTTGAAAGCTTGAAATAGCCTTATCAAATTCTTCAGTGTCAATATAGATATCGCCTAAACTTTTGTGAGCTTTGTAATATTTGCTATTCAAACGAACTGTTTCTTGAAATGAATTCATAGCATTTTCAATATCACCATTCTCTTTATAAGCAAGACCTAAACTATACCAACCTTTATCATACGTCTTTTTGATATCTAAAGCCTTTAAGTAATTTTCAATTGCCATCGATAAATTTCCCATCTTCCTTTGAAGAACTCCAATTTGAAAATGAGCTTGGTATATTCTAGAATTTATCATAAGTACTTGATTATATTTTGTTAGCGCTGACTCAAGATTTCCATTTTTATAATCTTGATTTGCACTGTTATAAAGCTTTTTAGCAACATTTGAAATTGATTTTTTAGATTTATCGTATCCTGAATCTACTTGAAGGGATTTTTTATAAAAATCAACTGCTGTCATAAATTCTTTTTTTCCTTCAAAGGCTTTACCAGTTCCATATAGAGATTCTGCGGAATTTGGAACACTTTGAAGCACATCACCAAACCCTTGAATAGCATCATCAAATCTTCCATCCTGAACAGCTCTATTCGCGTTATTCCTCTTATTTCTAAGGTTGTTAAGTCTATCAAACTCTGATCTGAACTTCTCGTTTGATTTATCTGCTTCAATTGCAGCTCTAATTTTTTCTCCAGCGAGCTCAATATTTCCAGCTGAAAGAGCTTTTTGAGATTCTTCATATAATTCAACCGCCGAAGTTTGAGCGTATAAAGCAGAGCAAGTTAAAAGTACTAATATGAAATTTTTCATTTTGTCACCTTATGTTTATTTCAAATTTTTCTTAATCTAATAATTCTTTTAAAAATAATGTTAAAAAATATTCGTGCCGAAGGCGGGATTTGAACCCACACAGAGTTGCCTCCACTAGCCCCTCAAGCTAGCGTGTCTACCAATTCCACCACTTCGGCAAAAATTAGTTTGAGGAATCTTCTTCAGGAATCAACTCTCCCGCTGATGGAAGAGAAAATTCTTGCGGGATCATTTCATCAACCTGTCTTGATTCAGCATCTTTTTGCAAAATAGACTCGGATGATGGACTAGACACTCCACTTAAAGCACCTATAAGCATTGCTAAACCAATAAATGCAATGCCTAAACCTGTTGTTAATTTTGTAATAAAATCATTAGCTCCAGATGATCCTAGCATAGAATTTGCTGTACCGCTCATCATAGAATTCAGTCCTCCTTGTCCAGACTGCATTAAAACAACTACAATCAAGAGAATGCTAATAATTGTATGTATCGTTATTAAAAATTGAACCATATTACCTCATTTTATTTAACATATTTTTAAACTTTTCAAAATCTGCGCTAGCGCTTCCAATTAAAAACCCATCTAACAATGCAATTGATGATAGCTCTTTAACAGAATTTTCGTCAACCGACCCTCCATAAAACAAACGAATGTTAGGCCTATCTTCATCGGAATATAACTCTTTTATTAAATTATTTATATATGAAAGAACATCTTCTATATATTGCTTTGAAGCAACTAATCCAGTTCCTATTGCCCAAACAGGCTCATAGGCTATAGCAAGATTTTTTCCTCCTATTTGATCCGGTAAAATAGATAACTGTTTTTTAATTACTTCAAAAGTTTTATTCTCTTCTTTTTCAACAAGCTTTTCACCAATACATAAAATAGCTGAACCTATTTGATTTAAACAATTATTAAGTTTCTTCTCAATCAAATTATCTTTTTCATTAAAAATAGCTCTTCTTTCAGAGTGACCCACAATACATGAATCTACTTTATGAGATGTAATAGAGTTTGAACCAGTAACTGCACCAGAGGTTAGCTCATCACAATCTTGCATTCCAATTTTAATATTATCAAACTCTTTGGCTAAATCTTGAACAATACTAATAGCAACATGACTTGGAAAAATCATAATATCAAACTCTGAAAAAAGGTCTTTATTGGCATTTATTTTTAACATGAATTCTCTGGATTCATTGCTATTAAGGTACATTTTCCAGTTTGCAGCTAAAATTTTCTTATTCATTTTTTTAAAATCTCCAATGCTGGTAGTTTTCTACCAGATAGCATTTCTAAACACGAACCACCTCCGGTAGATAAGTGGGAAAACTGTTCAATTAAACTATTATCATAATTTCTTATAGCAGCTACGGTATCTCCGCCTCCAACAATTGAAGTTAATTGGTTTTCTATGATAGCATCAACAATTCTATTTGTTCCTACTGCAAAATTAGGATTTTCAGCTACTCCTACGGTACCATTCCATAATAAAGTTTGTGACGAAGATATAATATCAGAAAATAGCCTTATTGATTTTTCTCCAATATCCTCACAGATCATATTTTTTGGAATATCATTAGCATCAGCAACATTTATGTTTCCAGACCCAAATGAATCAAGCTCTCCTGTAAAATCTATTGGAAGTATAATATTGGTTCTTTTTTTTGAGGCTTTTTTTAATAAATTTTTTGCTACATCAACCTTATCCTTTTCAGCTAAAGAAATACCGATTTCTTTGTTCATTGCAAGTAAAAACGTATTTGCCATAGCACCGCCAATAATAATATTGTCTGCAAGATCTAAAAAATTCTCAATTACAGCAATTTTTGTATCTATTTTTGATCCTCCAATGATTAATGAAAGCGGTTTTGAAGGATTTGAAAGCTTTTCAGAAAGAAATTTCATTTCCTGCTCAATTAGAAAACCCATTCCCTTCGTAGCAAAATGTTTTGTAATACCAAAGTTTGAGGCATGATCTCTATGAGCAGTTCCAAAAGCATCATTTATATAAATGGAGCCATGTCTAGCAAGCTGTGAAGCAAAATCTGAATTATTTTCAGTTTCTTCGTTATAAAATCTTAAATTTTCTAGTAAATGTATTTCGCCATCTTTCAAATTTTTTGAAACATCAATAGCATCTTCGGATATGCAGTCTTCAGAAAATTTTATTGGCATTTCTAATAATTCAGCTAGCTTCTCACCTGCAGGAATAAGAGAATATTTACTATCAACTTTTCCCTTAGGTCTTCCCATATGAGACATTAAGACTACCTTTGCTCCTCGATCTAAGCAATATTTTATGGTAGGAATAGATTTAAGTATTCTATAGTCATCAGTGACTAATTCATTCTCAACTGGAACATTATAGTCAACTCGAATCAGAACTGTTTTTCCAGATGTCGTATTTGACGACTTAAAATCTATTGAAGAAATCTTACGCAACATGACTGCATAAGATACAAATTAATTTAAACAATTCCTTGGTCAATCATTGAGTCAGCAACTCTTACAAATCCACCGATATTGGCACCATCAACATAGTTTATAAAGTCATCTTTTTTACCATATTTAACACACGAGGAATGTACGCGTTGCATGATTTCTTTAAGCAAGCCTTCAACCTTATCTTTTGTTAATGGAATTCTCGTACTATTTTGACTCATTTCTATACCTGATATAGCTACTCCGCCAGCATTTGCTGCTTTACCAGGTCCAAATAATATTTTTTGCTCTATAAAGTGGTGTACAGCATTTGTTGTTGAAGGCATATTTGCACCTTCGGCAACTACGAAACAACCATTATCAGTTAATTTTTTTGCATCATCAAGATTTAGTTCATTTTCAGTAGCACAAGGTAAAGCGATATCACATTTTATTGACCATGGACGCTTACCTTCAACATATTCTACGTTGAATTTTTTAGCATATTCCGAAATTCTAGCTGATCTAACACTCTTTAACTTTTTAACATATTCAATTTTTTCTTGGGTTATTCCATCCGGATCATAAATAAATCCACTCGAATCAGAAAGAGTTACTGGTTTAGCACCAAGCTCAATTAATTTCTCACAAGCAAATTGAGCAACATTTCCTGAACCAGATACTGTAACAGTTTTTCCTTTTAAGGAATCTTTTCTAGTATCCAACATTTCTAAAACAAAATATACTAAACCATATCCAGTTGCTTCAGGACGAATTAAACTTCCTCCCCAATTAGTACCTTTTCCTGTGAGAACACCGGTAAATGCATTTCTAATTTTTTTATATTGACCAAACATATATCCAATTTCTCTAGCTCCTACCCCTATATCACCAGCAGGAATATCTGTTCTTCTACCAATATGTCTGTAAAGCTCATTCATAAAAGCATAACAAAAACTCATTATTTCCTTATCAGATTTTCCTTTTGGATCAAAATTTGAACCGCCTTTACCTCCACCAAGGTTTAGTCCAGTTAAACTATTTTTAAATACCTGCTCAAATGCCAAAAATTTTAATACGCCCAGATTGACGTTAGGATGAAATCTTAGACCACCTTTGTATGGACCAATAGCTGAATTAAATTGAATTCTGTATCCTAAATTTACATGTACATTATTCTTATCGTCCATCCACGGAACTCTAAAAATAATTGTTCTATCAGGAACAACTATTCTATCAAGAATATTGAACTTACAATACTCTTCACTGCTAGTAGCTGTATCCCAAATTGAATGTATTACTTCTTCAACAGCTTGATGAAATTCTTTTTGATCTGAATAATTGTCTACAACTGAATCTAAAAATTCTTTTTTTGATTTATATTTCATAGAGTTAGTTATCTCCTATTTATTGCGTCAATCAATGAAATTACAAAACATTAAAAAAAAGCAAAGAGTTTTTTAAAAAAAATTAAAATATAAAATAATTTAGACATTTAATTCTGTGTGATATAACTTAAGCCGTTTATGGCGGAGTAGCTCAGTTGGTTAGAGCAGCGGAATCATAATCCGAAGGTCGGGAGTTCAAATCTCTCCTCCGCTACAAAAGCATCAATTAATTCTATCTCCTCTTTTGTAAGCACTAATTTATAATATTCATTACTATATTTTTTATTGTAGTTAGGGTCATGTTGTATACTTTTATCTGGAATGTGAATTTGAGAACTTTTACCCCTATTTAAAGATTGAGAAAGTTGGATTATTTCATCAGAAACCTCCAGTTCAAGCCATTTCAATACATTTATAATTTCTTCAATAGGATCAGTAGAAAATTCTTGCTGTGAAAAAAAATATAAGTTTTTGTTTGGATTTATATTGTTTATATAATGATAAAACAATTCATAGAATTGTATTGCTCCTATTACATTGCTTGATATTTTATCACTAGCTTTAAACCAGTAAGATTTTATACTGTTTGGTGGAAAAAAATTTATTAAATCTTCAAACTCTTTAAAGTCCCACTTCATTCTTTTAAAACTAGCAGCTAGAGGCAGTAAAGGTCTGTGACAAATTATCACTTTATGATTTAAGCATAGCTCTTTTGAACTAAATAATAAAAATGGATCTTTAATCAATAATTGATTAGCACTTGAGTTTTTTTTAGCCCTGAAATAGGATAAAGAACTTTCATTGCCAAAAAAAGTCTTAAAGATTCTTTTTGCTAAACTATCACTGTTTAAATATCCTTTCTTAAAACTAGATTTAAATTGTACAAGATTTTTAAAAATCGATTGGAATTCTTCAATAGAAATATTCTTGCCAGGATAAGGGTAATTGAATTGAACATCAATTATTCCTTGATTCGCGTTAAATGGCTCATAAATCATCGAAAAACCTTCAATAGATGATAATACACCACTTAAGGGAGTTGTTCCAGATCTAGGTATACCAGAAATGATTATTGGTTTTTTGATATTTTTCATATTTTTAGAAAAATGTTAACATCTAAAAATAAAGAAAAAATATATATAAAATGTATCGAAAGTGTTAAAAGCACATCTAAAAGTAATAAGCTTAAATTTATATCAAAATTGCTTTTTGAATCATTTGATAGTTGGATTTTTTGCGGTTTTTATTTTCAAGAAAATGATAAACTACTTGTATCAGAATATAGTGCAAACAAAATACCTTGCAGTCCTATTGAATTTAATGGTGTATGTGGTACTGCAATTTTAAAAAATAAGATTTTAAATATTGAAGATGTAAATACTTTTCAAGGTCACATTGTATGCGATAACGATAGCAAATCAGAGCTTTGTATTCCCTTTGATATTGACGACATAAAATTTGTTTTGGATGTTGATTCAAACATATACAATGCTTTTTGTGATATCGATGAGAAATATTTAGTAAAAATTATTAAAGAAATATAATTATTCTTTAACTTCTTCATCAACCGTAGAGTCTTCAGTAACATCTACTACTTCTTCAGTATCAAAATTAAATTTGTCAACGAATTCAATTAAAGATATTTTAGCAGCATCATTTACTCTTGACCCAAGCTTAATAATTCTAGTATAACCTCCAGGTCTATCAGTGTAACTTGGAGCTATTACATCAAAAAGAGTCTTAACTGCATCATCATTGTGGATTTTTTTCAAAACTTCACGCCTATTATGAACAGTATGATTTTTAGCTTTTGTAATCATTGGTTCAATAAATTTTCTTAGCTCTAGAGCTTTTTGATGCGTTGTCTTAATGCGTTTGTGCTCGATTAATGAACTAGCTAGGTTGGACATCATAGCTTTTCTATGTGCAGATAATTTACCAAACTTTCTTGATGATATTCTTTTTCTCATTATGCTTCGTCTTCAGTGTAAGGACTAGTATCCATTCCGAACTTTAATCCCATTGTTTCAAGTTTTTCAATAAGCTCGTTTAATGATTTTCTTCCGAAATTCTTGTACTCAAGCATTTCAGCTTCATCCTTATCAACAAGTTCACCAATTAAAGTAATACCTGCTGCTTCCAGACAATTATGACTTCTTACTGAAAGTTCCATTTCATCAATAGATGATTCTAGAAGTTTACGAATTTGTAGAATTTCTTCACTTACAGGTTTATCTATTTCTAGAATTGATGGATTACTTATTGAATTAATAATATTGTAATGCTCTGATAAAACAGATGAACAATAACTTACTGCATCAATCGGAGTAATTGATCCATCTGTAGTTACGTTTAATGAAAGCATTTCTGTGTCTTCTTTTGCTCCTGGAAGCGGAGAAACATTAAAAGAAACTTTTGTCACTGGATTAAAAATACTATCAATAGGTATCATACCAACTGGGGTGTTATTTAATTTATTCTCCTCGCTTGATTTATAACCCTTTCCAATTCCGAGTCTTAATTCAACTTCAAGTGTTGTGCCTTTAGCAATATCTGTAATATGATGATCTGGATTTAAAATAGTGAAGTCATCGCTAACAGCCTGAATATCAGCAGCTGTAAAAGCATTAGGACCTTTAACTTTTAAAAATATTGGTTGAACTTTACTCTCAAATAAATGAAAACGTACGCCTTTTAAATTCATTATAATATCAGCAACGTCCTCTGTTACCCCGTCAATAGTGGAAAATTCATGATGAGCACCTTCAATTTTAACATTGGTAATTGCAGCACCAGGTACAGCCGTAAGAAGAGCTCTTCTTAAAGAATTACCGATAGTAATTCCATAACCCCTATCTAGAGGTTTAATAGTAAAATTACTTGAATTATCTTCAGTGACTTTATGTGAAATTTTAAATTTTAAATCGTTACTCATATCTCTTCCTTTATCTTGAATAGTATTCAACAACTAATTGTTCGTTCATAGTTAAATCAATTTCATCTCGTTCTGGAAAACTAACAAATGTTCCTTCCATTTTTGCCTTATCGACAGATAACCATGAAATGTTTAAATCGCCTTTTACCATTTTAATCGCATTTAAAATAATATCTAATTTTTTACTCTTATCTCTAACTGTAATTGTATCGCCAGGCTTTAATCTAAACGAAGCAATATTAACTTTTTTGTTATTTACTAAAAAATGACTATGACTAACTAACTGTCTTGCAGCTGGTCTTGTCGGTGCAAAACCTAGCTTATATACTACATTATCTAATCTAGATTCAAGCATAACAAGAAGATTAAGCCCAGTTTCACCTTTCATTTGAGAAGCTTTTTCAAAATAGTTCCTAAACTGTTTTTCAAGCATTCCATAAGTAAACTTAATTTTTTGTTTTTCTTTTAACTGAACAGAATATGTAGAGAATCTTTTACCAGATTTACCATGCTGTCCTGGGCCATACCCTTTTTTTGATAACAATCTATCAAACTTAGGATTTCCAAAAATATTTACTCCAAGTTTTCTAACTAACTTCCCTTTAGGTGTATTTAATTTTGCCATTCTTTATACTCTTCTCTGTTTTTTGGGTCTACATCCGTTATGAGGTAATGGTGTCACATCAGAAATTGATGTAACTTGCAACCCTGAAGCAGATAAAGCTCTTATAGCTGACTCTCTTCCTGCGCCGGGACCTTTAACTCTTACTGCTACAGTAGTCATCCCCATACTTACTACTTCACTTGCGACTTTTTCTGAAGCAACAGTTGCTGCATAGGCAGTGTTTTTTCTAGAACCCTTAAAGCCTGCCTTTCCAGCTGTTGCCCAAGCAACAACATTACCAAATTCATCTGAAACTGTAATATTTGTATTATTAAATGTTGCTTTAATGTGCACAATACCGTTTGGATTAATTTTTTTCTTTTTCTTATTAGATCTAGTCTGCGTTGCCATATTATACTGCCTTCTTACCTAATGAAATTGTTTGTCTTTTCTTACTTCTTCTTGTACGAGAATTGGTTTTAGTTCTTTGTCCTCGAACTGGCAGAGATTTTCTATGTCTAACACCTCTATAACTACCAATGTCTTGTAATCTTTTAACATTTTTTAAATTTTCACTTCTTAGCTCACCCTCAATAAGAAGCTTTAAGTCTACTATAACTTTTCTGATTTCATCTTCTTGTTTTGATGATAAATCAGTAACACGAGTATTAGGATCAACTTTAGCTTCCTCGCAAATATCAAGGGCAGTCTTTAAACCAATTCCATGAACATATCTTAAAGAATATGCTACTTTTTTATCTTTCGGTATATCTACACCTGCTATTCTAGCCATTATCCTTGCCTTTGCTTAAATCTTGGGTTTTTCTTATTAATTACGTAAATACGTCCTTTTCTACGGACGATAATACAATCTCTAGTTCTTTTTTTAACTGAAGCTTTTACTTTCATGATTATTGCCTAAATGTTATTCTTCCTCTACTTAAATCATAAGGAGATAGTTGTAAATCAACTTTATCTCCAGGAAGCATTTTAATAAAGTGCATTCTCATTTTGCCGCTTACGTGAGCTAAAACTTCATGCTCTTTTCCTCCAAGATTTATGGTTACCCTAAATCTTGCTCCAGGTAAAGCTTCCTTAATAGTGCCTTCTACTTCTATAGATTCTTGTTTTGCCATTTTTTCTTACGTTAAAATTCTGGGTAGGAACTTAGTAATAAGAATTGAATGTTCAAAGTGTGCACTTGCACAGCCATCTTCCGTCCTAATTGTCCATCCATCGCTATCAGTTTTAATATGTCTAGATCCTACATTCACCATAGGTTCAATAGCTAAACACATTCCTTCTTTCAATTCAACATTTAAATCTGCAGTTACAGGGTTAGAAAAATTTGGAACTTGAGGCTTAATATGTAATTGCCTACCAATACCGTGACCAACCAACTCTCTAACAATTGAAAAGCCTTCAGATTCAACATATTCTTGTATTGAATTGCTTATATCAAATATTTTATTTCCAAGTACAGCATTTTTAATCCCAATTTCTAATGCTTTTTTAGTTACATCTAATAATCTTTGCTTTTCTTCAGATATTTTACCTACAGCTAATGTTCTTGCTGAGTCGCTATAAAAATCATTTTTAATTACACCACAATCAATACTTACAATTTGTCCTTCAACAAGTACAACATCTTTTGGGATTCCATGAACGATTTCATCATCAATGGAAACTGTTAAAGTAGCTGGGAATCCATCATATCCTTTAAATGCAGGTTTGGCGTTACATGAACTAATGTAATTTTCAGCTATTTTATCTAACTCCAAAACTGATTGACCTGGGAAAATACTTTTCTCTACCAAATCAAGAGTATCTGAAAGAATCTGACAGCTTTCAGATATAGCATTAACTTCAATATGATTATTTATATCAACCACGTCTACTTCGTACCTTACCTTTAGTTAAAAAACCATCATAATGTCTTGACAATAAATGGGACTCTATCTGACTTAAAGTATCTAATCCAACTCCAACAACAATAAGCAAGCTTGTTCCACCAAAAAATGATGCATAAGCATAATCTAATCCAGCAAATTGCTGAAGGAAATATGGCATAAGAGCTATAAAACCTAAGAAACAAGCGCCTGGTAGTGTAACTCTAGTTAAAATATTTTCAATAAACTCTGCAGTCTTTTTTCCTGGTTTAACACCAGGGATAAAACCGCCCTGCTGTTTTAGGGTTGAAGATACTTGATTTGGGTCAAATTGTAATGCAGTATAAAAATAAGTGAAAAATATAATCAACAATGCAAACATTGTATTAGAAAACCAGTGATCCATAGCAAATAAGGAGATAAAGTTTGATTGAGTTGCATCCTGTCCAAAAAACGTTGCAATAGTACCTGGAATTAGAATTATGGATTGAGCAAAAATAATTGGAATTACTCCAGCAGTATTAATTTTTAAAGGTAAGTAAGTATTCTGACCTCCATATACTTTACGACCTACAATTCTTCTTGCGTACTGAACAGGAACTTTTCTTACACCTTGTTGAACCAAAATAATCATCATCACTAAAAAGAAGAAAAGAAGCATTAAAAATAATTCAGAAAGAATTCCTCTGACACCTTGTTGAAAATATGAAATCTCAGAAATTACTACGTTTGGAAATCCAGCGATAATACCGACCATAATAATTAAAGAAATACCATTTCCAATTCCGTGTTCCGTAATTTTTTCACCAAGCCATAGCAAAAGCATAGTACCAGTAGTAATACTTACTACAGCAGTAAATCTAAAGAGAAAACCTGGATCTAAAACAATACCGTAGCTTTCAAGTAATAAAGCGATAAAAATAGATTGAACAAACGCTAAAACTACAGTTCCATATCTTGTTATTTGAGTAATTTTTGCTCTTCCACTCTCACCTTCCATAGCTAGTCTTTGAAAATAAGGAAGTGTAGTTTGTAGAATTTGAATAACAATAGAAACAGAAATATAAGGCATAATCCCTAAACCAAAAATTGCAGCTTGACCAAACGCTCCACCAGTGAACAAGTTGAATAAACCAAAAAATGTATCATTTAAAGATTCCATTGTTTGTCTTAGTGCGTCGGGATTAATACCTGGAATTGGCACCTGAGAGCCAAGTCTTACAATTACTAGAATACCTAAGGTAAATAAAATTTTTTTCCTAAGCTCTGGTATTGCAAAAATATTTCTTATTTTTTCAATCACAGAGTGGTAGCCTTTCCTCCAGCATCCTCAATTTTTTTTTTTGCAGTATCGCTAAATGAAGATGCGGTAACATTAACCGCTTTATCAATGGATCCGTTTCCTAATACTTTAACTGGTGCAAAACTAGAAGAAATAAGTCCATTTTTTGACATTACTTCAGCATCAACATTCTTCACTTTAAGTTTGGAAATTTGTGATAGGTTAACTATTTCAAATGTTTTTGCGAAATTAGAATTGTTAAATCCTCTCATTGGTACTCTTCTATGTAAAGGCATCTGACCACCCTCAAACCAAAAACGGTATTTGTGACCACTCCTCTGACCAGCGCCTTTATGACCTCTGCCAGCAGTAGTTCCTAAACCAGAACCATGACCTCTACCAACTCTTTTAGATTTTTTAAGTGCATTTGTTGGTTTAACTAGTTTCATACTTCTTCTACCTTTACTAAATAATCAATTTTCTTAATCATACCCACTATAGCTTCATTTGCTTCTTTAATAACTGATTTATTCATTTTAGTGAGCCCTAATGCATCAAGCGTAGCTTTAGCTTTTCTTGAATATCCAATTCTGCTTTTAATTTGTGTTATTTTTAATTGTTTTTTGGCCATTTTAAATCTCGAAAAGTGTTTTAGGTGTTTTTCCTCTCTTCTTAGCTACAACTCTAACATCTTGTAAGCTAGTTAATGCATTCATGACAGCTTTTGCAACATTCATAGCATTGTTAGACCCTAATACTTTTGAATAAATATTATTAATTCCAACTTGCTCCATAATTAATCTTACCGCAGAACCAGCAATTATACCTGTACCATAGGGTGCAGGCTTTAGTAAAACTCTGCTAGCTCCATGCTTTCCAATTATTTCATGAGGAATAGTATAATTTATTACTGGAACTTTAACCAAATTCTGTCTAGCATTTTCTTTAGCTTTATTTATTGAGACAATAACCTCATTAGCTTTTCCAGAACCAATACCAACATACGATTTACCGTCACCAATAACTACAAGAGTAGAAAAACTAAACCTTTTTCCACGTGAATTAACTTTAGCTACTCTATTAATTCTAATAACTGATTCTTCTTTTAAATCAAGTTCTGAAAAATTTATCATACTCATTTATGCTCCATCTTAAAATTTAAGACCACCTTCTCTAGCAGCATCAGCTAAAGATTTAACTCTTCCGTGGTATCTGAATCCATTTCTATCGAAATAAATTTTATTAATCTTTTTTCCTTTTACTCTTTTGGAAAGAGAAGTTCCAACAAGTGCTGCAAGTTCAATTTTAGTCACCTTTTTATTTGAAAACTCTTTCTCTTTTGAAGAAGCAGAAACAATAGTCTTTTGGTTAAAATCATCAATGATTTGTGCTTCAATGTGATTAGTACTCTTAAAAATACATAATCTCATTTCATCTTTGTTAGCAAAAGCTTTTTTTGATCTTTTTCTTCTTCTTAAATATTGTTCTTTTTTAAGCTTTAAAGCTCTCATTATTCGCCCCCTCCAACTGTTTTACCTTGTTTTGAACGAACATATTCATCCTTATATCTAATACCTTTTCCTTTATATGGCTCAGGCTTCTTTAAAGATCTAATCTTAGCAGCAACTTGACCGACTAACTGTTTATCAGCGCCTTTAATTTCAAGCGAGGTTTTGTTAGCTACTGCTTCAATACCTTCCGGTAAATCAAATGCAATATCATGAGAAAAACCTAACTGAAATATTAACCTATTGCTCTGAGACTTGACATTAAAACCAACTCCAATAATTTCAAGGTGTTTTGAAAAACCATTTGTAACACCTTCAATAGCATTAGAAATTAACTGTCTTGTAGTGCCATGCATAGATTTTGCAACTTTATCTTCAGAATTTCTTGAAAGATTCATGACTTTATCATCAATGTTGACTGAAACTTCGTCACACAAATTTACCATAAGATTTCCATTAGGACCTTTGACCATTAACTGGCTTTCTTTATTTTCTAAAGAAACGCCATCAGGAATATTAATTAATCTATTTCCTACTCTTGACATACTACCAAATGTTGCAGAGCAACTCTCCTCCAACTTTTAATTCTCTAGCTACTTTATTACTTACTACTCCTCTAGGAGTTGATAAAACGCTGATTCCTAAACCATTTAATACTCTTGGAATTTCAGAACATGCAACATACACTCTTTTTCCAGGTTTGCTAATTTTTTCAATTGTTGTAATAGCAGGAGAATTTTCATTATATCTAAGATATAATCTAATATCTTCTTTGCTATCTTGTTTATCTACAAAAACAAAGTTATCTATATAACCTTCTTCTTTAAGAACAAGAGATAATCTTTTCTTTAAAGTGGATGAAGGTACATCAACCCATCTCTTTTTTGCAGCATAACCATTTCTAATTCTAGTACAAAAATCTGCTATTGGATCTGTCATTGACATATATTTCTCCTACCAACTTGCCTTAGTTACACCAGGTAATTCACCTTTGAGTGCAAGCTCTCTAAATGTTATTCTTGATAATCCAAATTTTCTCATATACCCTTTTGGCCTTCCTGATACAGCACAACGATTTGTTAATCTTGAAGCACTGGAAGATCTAGGAAGTTTTTGCATTTTAATAATAGCTTTCTCTTTCTCTTCATCCGATACATTTGGATTTTTAATTATTGCTCTTAATTCTTTTCTTAATTCAAAATGTCTTTGAACTTTTTTCTGTAAATGAAACTCTCTAACAATTTTTGATTTTTTAGCCATCCTGCTCCTCAATATTGTTTACAACATTTTTTTCCCTAATAGGTAAACCCATCGCTCTTAACAATTCATAACAAATATCATCATTTGAGGATGAAGTTGTAATAATTACATCCATACCTCTTATTGAATCAACTTTATCATAATCTATCTCAGCAAAAACAACTTGCTCTTTAATACCAAAACTATAATTACCCATACCATCAAAAGACTTGAAAGACAAACCTCTAAAATCTCTGGTTCTAGGTAATGCAACTGCACACAATCTTTCTAAAAACTCATACATAAAGTCTTTTCTGAGAGTAACTTTACAACCTACAGGGAAACCTCTTCTAACCTTAAAGTTAGAAATATCCTTTTTGGCAGTAGTAATAACAGGCTTTTGACCAGTTATTAACATCAACTCTTCTAAGGCAGACTGCAATGCCTTTTTATTGTTTTTAGCATCTCCAATTCCAATATTTAGAGTGATTTTCTCAATTTTTGGGACTTGCATAATGCTAGAGAATTCAAACTTTTTCATTAAATGAGGTCTAACTTCATCTAAATATTTTTTCTTATAATTTGGAATACTCATAATTTATCCTAATTCTTTACCACTTCTCTTTGAAACTCTTACTTTAGATTTATCATCAAGAATTTTAAAACCAATTCTTGAAGCATCATCACCTTCCAGAGCCATCAAGTTAGAAATATGTAATGATCTTTCTCTTTCTGAAAAACCTCCTTGTGGATTCTCTTGAGTAGGTCGTACTGCTCTTTTTGTTAATGCAACACCTTCAATAATTGCTCGTTGTGAGTGAGGAATTACTTTAAGCACTTTTCCAGTCATACCTTTAAAGTTTCCAGAAACAACTTTAACCATCATATCTTTTTTAATTTTCATTATAATACCTCTGGGGCCATTGAAATAATTTTCATATACCCGCCTTCTCTTAATTCTCTTGCTACAGGACCAAAAATTCTTGTCCCTTTTGGTTCATTCTGTGCATTTAATATTACTGCAGCATTATCGTCAAATCTAATGTAAGAACCATCTCTTCTTCTGACTTCTTTTTTCACTCTAACAACAACAGCTCTAGCAACTTCGCCCTTTTTAACCATACCGCCAGGAGTCGATGATTTGACAGATACAACTATAATATCTCCAATGCTCGCATATCTTTTCTTTGAACCACCTAATACTTTGAAGCATTGTACAACTTTCGCTCCAGAATTATCTGCTACTTTTAATCTTGTTTCTGATTGAATCATTATTTTTTGCTACCACTAATAAGCTTAGAAGCTCTCCATCTTTTTGTCTTACTCAATGGTTTAGAAGCAACTATTTGAATGGTATCTCCGACATTGAATGCGTTCTTTTCATCATGAGCATAGTATTTTTTAGATCTTTTCATATATTTTTTATAAAGCTTGTGCTTAACAAGTCTTTCAACACTCACTATAACAGTTTTATCCATTGCATTTGAAATAACTTTTCCTACCATTCTTTGGGCATTTCTATCCATTAATTATTTTCTCCATTTAAAGATAATTCTTTTAATATAGTATTAATCTTAGCATTCTCTTTTTTCATTTCAGAAATAAGCTTGTAATCTTCTAATTGTTGAATAGATTTTTGGAAACGATACTTCTGTAAACTTTCCATATTATCAATCAATCTTGATTTCAAGTCATTTTCAGACAATTTTCTAAGATCTTCAATTTTCATCTAAACCTCTTCTAGATACTAATTTTGTTTTTATTGCTAGCTTATTTCCAGCAATTCTAAAAGCTTCTTGAGCCAATTCTTTTGATATTCCTTCAACTTCAAATAAAATTCTTCCGGGTCTTACATTAGCTACCCAATATTCAGGAGAACCTTTACCTTTACCCATTCTTGTTTCAAGAGGTTTCTTTGTAATAGGTTTATCTGGAAAAATTCTAATCCACATTTTTCCTACTTTTCTAACTCTTCTAGAAATTGAAATTCTTGTTGCTTCTATTTGTCTAGCAGTAATCCATCCTGGCTCCATTGCTTTCATACCATAACTACCAAAGTTTACCTCGGTACCGCCTTTAGCCATTCCTTTACGGTTTCCTCTGTGAACTTTTCTGTATTTAATCTTTTTTGGTTCTAACATTATTTCTTAGCCTTTGCAAATCCGTTACAAATCCAAACTTTAATTCCAATAATACCATAAGTAGTATGAGCTTCAACAATTGCATAATCTATATCTGCTCTCAAAGTATGAAGAGGTACTCTTCCCTCCATAAATCTTTCAGATCTTGCAATTTCAACACCACCTAATCTACCAGATACATTAATTCTAATTCCTTCAGCACCCATTCTCATAGTTGATTGCATAGTTTTATTTAAAACTCTTCTGTATGGCATTTTTTTAATCAACTGAGAAGCAATATTTTGGCCGACTAATTCTGCATTTAATTCTGGACGTTTTACTTCGTTAATATTTAGATGTATATCTTCAGTATTACATAGCTTAGCAACTTCTTTTTTCAGTCTAGCAACTTCTTCACCGCCTCTACCAATTACAATACCTGGTCTAGCAGTATGTATCGTAACAGTAATTGCCTGTGAAGTTCTTTCAATATTTACCGAAGCAACTGAAGCATCTTGTAGTCTTTTCTTCAAATACTTTCTCAACTTAATATCTTGAGCCAAATCAGTAGCATAGGCATTCTTCTTTGGAAACCAATTGGAAGTCCAATTTTTATTAACTTCTAATCTAAGTCCTTTTGGATGTGTCTTTTGTCCCATCTATTTACCCTATAACAATTTTTAAGTGACTGGTTCTTTTCTTAATTCTGTTTGCTCGCCCTTGAGCTCTTGCTCTAAATCTTTTTAATGCTGGGCCTTCATCAACAGTAATAGTTTTTACATTAACTGAATTCATATCAAGATTAAAATCTTCGTTATTATCAGCATTAGCAATGGCTGAAGACAAAGTTTTTAAAATAATAGCTGCACCTTTTTCATCCATATGACTTAAAGAGTTAAGAGCTTTATTTACGTTTAAACCTCTAACTAAATCAGCTACCTTTCTCAATTTTTTTGGAGAAATTCTAACACTATTTGCTTTTGATACAATTTCCATCATTATTTTTTCTTTCTATCTCCAGAATGCATTCTAAATGTTCTTGTTGGAGAAAATTCACCTAATTTATGACCTACCATATTTTCAGTAATGAAAACTGGAATAAACTTATTTCCATTATGAACGGCAAATGTATGGCCAACAAAATCTGGAAGAATAATTGAGTTTCTAGCCCAAGTCTTAATAACAGACTTTTTTGAAGATTCTTCCATTTTATGAACCTTTTTTAAAAGTTTCATATCAATATGAGGACCTTTTCTAATGGATCTAGCCATTAATCATTTCTCCTTTTAATAATTAAAGCATTTGATTTTTTATTCTTTTTACGGGTTTTTAAACCTTTTGTTTGCTTACCCCATGGTGAAACAGGATGTCTACCTCCAGAACTTTTACCTTCACCACCACCCATTGGATGATCAACTGGATTCATCGCTACACCTCTAACTTTTGGTCTTCTTCCGAGCCATCTTGATCTTCCAGCTTTTCCTGAGCGAACCAACTCATGTTGTTTATTTCCTACAACACCTACAGTTGCTAAACATTTTTCAGGTACCATTCTAACTTCTCCTGATGGCATTTTAAGAGTAACATAATTGTTGTCATGAGCCATAACTTGAACATATGCACCTGCGCTTCTAGCCATCTGTGCTCCTTTTCCAGGAATCATTTCTATATTATGAACAAATTGTCCAGATGGAATATTTTTTAGCTGCATAGCATTTCCAGTTTTCAGCTCAGCCTTTTCGCTGGAAATAATTTTATCTCCAACTTTTAAACCATCAGGCTGTATAATATATCTTTTTTCACCATCGATATAGTGAATTAAGGCAATAAATGCGCTTCTGTTTGGATCATATTCAATTGTTGCTACTTTACCCTCGATATCAAATTTATTTCTTTTAAAATCGATAATTCTATAGCTTCTTTTATGTCCGCCACCTCTTCTTCTGGAAGTGATACGACCTTTATTATTTCTACCACCAGTTTTCTTGAGCTTTCTCACCAAAGATTTCTCTGGCTTATCAGTTGTAATTTCAGAAAAATCTGGTCTAGAAGTAAATCTAGATGCTGGAGTTACTGGTTTAAGTTGTCTAATACCCATTTTAAATACCTATACGCTAAATAAATCTATGTTATAACCATCTATTAGTGTAACAATGGCTCTTTTTTTTCTCTTAGCAAATCCATCAGTTCTTATAGTTCGACCATTACTTTTAACTGTCATTTGCTTTGCTTTGCCTTTTCTGTTAGAAATTGCAACCTTAGAAACTTTTACGTTGAATTTTTCTTCAATAGCTTTTTTAACATCAATCTTATTGATATCAGAAGGTATCTCAAAAGCGTATTTATTTTCTGTCTCTTGTAAGGCTGTCATCTTTTCAGTAACGATAGGTCTTATCAAAATCTTTGAAAAATGCTTCATTAGTTTTTAACTCCAAATCTATTTGAAAGATCT
Source organism: uncultured Fidelibacterota bacterium (assembly GCA_902538565.1). Classification (GTDB taxonomy): domain Bacteria; phylum Fidelibacterota; class Marinisomatia; order Marinisomatales; family Marinisomataceae; genus Marinisoma. Next base: position 44,479 of record CACBFQ010000001.1, read on the forward strand.
TCTAGTCCAGATACATCAACAAGTATTAACTCATTATCAAATAAATCTTTAACTGAACAAGAATTAGCTTTAACTAATGAAACATAAGGTACATTTCTTGATGCTAGGGACAGGTTATCGTCAATAACTGAAGAAATAATTGTTAACTTTCTACCATCAAGATTATTTTTTCTTAAAAAAGATATAAATTCTTTGGTTTTAGGTTGGTTAGGAAATGATTCAACCACTTTAAATGAATCATTTTTAACCTTATCAGATAATATGCATTTAAAAGCAAGCTGCTTAGTTTTAGCATTAACTTTCTTGAAATAATATTTTGGACTTGGACCAAAAATAACACCTCCGCCTCTATTCAATGGAGATCTGCTAGTACCTTGTCTAGCATTACCAGTACCTTTCTGTCTAAAAGGCTTTTTACCTCCACCAGAAACTAAAGATCTGTTTTTAGATGAACTCGTTCCTTGTCTAGCATTATTCATTTCTGCAACAACAGACTGATAAACTGCTTGCAAGTTCATTTCAACTTTGAAAACATTGTCTTTCAAAGTAAAATCTTTACTGGTATCTATTGATTTAATCTTCATTTTTTAAACAAAAATACTGGTGAATTATTTGCACCAGGAATTGCTCCCTTAATAAATAATAAATTATTTTTATTGTCTATATCTACTATTTCTAAATTTTTAACTGTTACATTATCTGAGCCCATTCTTCCGGCCATTCTCATACCTTTAAAAACTCTTGAAGGCCATGATGCTTGTCCAATAGAACCTGGAGCTCTTTCAGTATGCTTATTACCATGAGTCGCATCTTGTCTTGCAAAGTTGTGTCTTTTAATAGCTCCTGCAAAACCTTTACCTTTTGATTTAGCTCTTACGTCAATTATTTCACCGACATTAAAAATTGAAGCATCAAACTGTTGTCCAAGCTTGTATTCAAAATCTTCTATTGACTTAAACTCTGCTAAAACTTTAGCTGTTTCTAATCCAGCCTTGGACAAATGACCTGTTGTTGGTTTATTAGTATTGTTTTTTGATTTTTGACCATACGCTAATTGAACTGCATTATAACCATTATCTTTTTCTTCTTTAATTTGAGAAACAGTACAAGGACCAGCTTCAACAAGCGTGACAGGTACAACATGACCATTTTCATTAAAAATTTGGGTCATTTTAACTTTTTTACCAATTAAGCCGTACATTTTTATCTACTTATCCTTTAATCTCAATATCTACACCTGAAGGAAGATCTAATTTCATCAAAGACTCCACAGTCTTGGGCGTTGAATTAACAATATCTACTACTCTTTTATGAACTTTTGTTTGAAACTGCTCTCTAGATTTTTTATCAATAAAAGGTGATCTTAAAACAGTATATATAGTTCTTTTAGTTGGCAAAGGAATTGGTCCTGAAATAATAGCTCCAGTTGATTTTGCAGTTCTAATAATTTTTTCAGCTGACTTATCGAGTAACTTGTGATCGTAAGCTTTTAATGAAATTCTAATTAAATCTTTAGCCATGATTAATTACTCTCCGCCCTTTGCTTCTGTTTTCATCAATTTATCTGTAATTGAAGCAGGTACTTTTGCGTATTCACTAAAGTCCATATGAAAATTCGCTCTACCCTGCGAAAGAGATCTTAGATCAGTTGCATATCCAAACATTTCACTCAAAGGAACTGCGGCCTTAATCTGCTGACTAGTACCTTGCTGCTCCATAGACTCAACTTTACCTCTTCTAGAATTAATATCGCCAATAACATCGCCTAAATAGTCATCTGGCGTAGTTGCTTCTACAGCCATAATTGGCTCCATCAATACAGGATTAGCAGACTTGCAAGCCTTTGCTATTGCTCTTGAACCAGCAACTTTGAATGCAATTTCAGAAGAATCAACATCATGATATGAACCAAACACTAATTCAACTTCAACATCAGGGATTGGATAACCGTACAAGACACCATTTTTCAATTGCTCTTTGATACCTGCGTCGACTGCTGGAATGTATTCTCTAGGAATTACACCACCAACGATACTATTAATAAATTTATACCCTTCACCTTGTGCAGTTGGTTTTACATTAATTACTACATGGCCATATTGCCCTCTACCACCAGATTGTCGAACAAATTTTTCGTCAATTTTATCAACTGGTTTTTGAATTGCTTCTCTGAATGATACTTGCGGCTTACCAACATTGGCATTTACATTAAATTCTCTTTTCAAGCGATCAATAATAATTTCTAAATGAACCTCACCCATACCTGAAATAACAGTTTGACCAGTTTCATTGTCAACTTTTACTTTAAAGGTTGGGTCCTCTTCACTTAATTTATTCATTCCTTTTGCTAATTGATCTTGGTCACCTTTAGAAACAGGTTCAATTGATACAGAAACAACTGGATCAGGGAACTCCATAGATTCTAAAGTAACATCGCCTTTTTCTGATAAGGTATGTCCCGTTCTAACATCTTTTAATCCGATAACAGCAACAATCTCTCCTGCTTTAGCTTCATCCAACTCTTCTCTTTTGTTAGCGTGCATCTGGAGAATTCTTGAAACTCTTTGTTTTTCGCCAGTATTTGAATCAATACAGAAAGAACCTTTTTTCAAAGAACCAGAATATACTCTTATATAAGTTAATTTTCCTACAAATGGGTCAGTAGCAATTTTAAATGCGAGAGCAGTGAATGAACCATCAACAGAATTTTCAACTTCTACGCTATCATCAGGATTATCAACAGATGAACCTTGTATGCTTCCTACGTCTGTTGGAGAAGGAAGAAAGTCAATAACCGCATCTAATACTCTTTGTACACCTTTGTTTTTAAATGCTGATCCGCATAAAGTTGGGACAAAAGCACTCTCCAGACATCCTTTTTTCAAAGCGCCTTTAATCTCATCAGGAGATATTTCTTCACCCTCTAAATATTTTTCCATTAACGCATCATCAAAACTTGCAACTTCTTCAACTAAAAAATTTCTCCATTTATCAGCATCTGCTTTTAATTCGTCTGGAATATCAATGTATTCAAATTCAGCACCTTGTGAGCTTTCATTATACTGAATAGCTTTCATATTAGTTAAATCAATAATTCCTCTAAAATCTTCACCTGCTCCAATAGGAAGTGCAATTGGTAATGGCTTAGCACCAAGTCTTTTTTTCATAGTATCAATAGCATTGTAAAAATCTGCGCCAACTCTATCCATTTTATTAATAAATGCTATTCTAGGAACATCGTATTTTGTTGCTTGACGCCAAACAGTTTCACTTTGTGGCTCTACACCAGCAACTGCACAAAATACCGCTACAGCTCCATCTAGCACTCTAAGGGACCTTTCTACTTCCATTGTAAAATCAACGTGACCAGGTGTATCAATTAAATTGACTCTATTTTTATTCCAGTAAAAAGTTGTAGCAGCAGATGTAATAGTAATACCTCTTTCTTGCTCCTGCTCCATCCAATCCATTGTAGCTGCTCCATCGTGGACTTCACCAATTTTATGAGTTTTACCTGCATAATAGAGCATTCTTTCTGTTAAAGTGGTTTTTCCAGCATCAACATGAGCCATAATTCCAATATTTCTAACAATTTTTAAATCAGTTGACATTATCTGCCTCTCCCAAAATGAGCAAATGCTTTATTTGCCTCCGCCATGCGATGCGTATCTTCTTTTTTCTTTATAGCAGAACCTTCATTGTTAGATGCGGATAAAATTTCTCCAGCAAGTCTATTAGACATTGAACTACCAGATCTTTTTTTAGCACATTCAATAATCCATTGCGAAGCAAGATAAAACTGTCTTCTGGAAGGAACTTCAATTGGTACTTGATATGTAGCACCACCAATTCTTTTTGATTTTACCTCAACATGAGGAGATGCATTATTAAGAGCCTTCTTGAAAATATCAATAGGATCTTTTTTACTTTTATCTTGAACTATATCAAAAGCATCATATAATATTTTTTCTGCAATACCTTTCTTACCATCTGTAAGAAGATAATTCATAAACTTAGAAATTTGTAAGTCATTAAACTTAGGATCTGGATTAATTGTTCTTCTTTCTGGTCTTCTTCTTCTCATTATTGACTCTTAGGTTTCTTAGCTCCGTAACGAGATCTACTTGTTTTTCTATCATTTACACCTGCAGTATCCAATGAACCACGAACAATATGAAATCTAACACCTGGAAGGTCTTTAACCCTTCCGCCTTCTATTAATACAATTGAGTGTTCTTGAAGGTTGTGTCCTTCACCAGGAATATATGCATTAACTTCAATACCATTAGTTAATCTGACTCTTGCTACTTTTCTAAGCGCAGAATTAGGCTTCTTAGGAGTAGTAGTATAAACACGAGTACATACACCTCTCTTTTGAGGGCTTTTCTCAAGCGCTCTACTAGCCGATTTATTGACTATTTTCTTTCTACTTTTTCTTATTAACTGATTTACAGTTGGCATATATATTTTCTTTTATATTTTAAAAGTCCGGGCGAATATATCGTTATAACACGGAAGAATCAAACTTTTTCTTCTACGCTTAGGATTATTCAAATTGGACTAAAAAATCATAATTTTAATAATCTAACTTTGCTCTTCAACAATATCAGATTCTTCATCATTAGTTAGCCTAACTTTATCAAGCTCAGGGAAACCTGTTCCAGCAGGAATTAACCTTCCTAATGCAACGTTTTCTTTTAAACCTAATAGATGATCTGTTTTTGATGCTGTAGCAGCATCAGTCAAGACTCTAGTTGTTTCTTGGAATGAAGCAGCTGATATAAAACTATTTGTATTTAATGATGATTGAGTAATTCCCATTAAAATTGGTTCAAAGGTAGCTTGCTTAGCTTTGTGGAACTTGATAACGTTTTTATCTTGAGACTTCAAATCTTTATTCATCTCTTTAACTTCATTTTGTGAAATCATAGTTCCTACATCTAGGTTTGAATCTCCAGATTCATCAATAACTACCATACCTTTCATATTATCATTATCTGCAAACAAATCCTGCTTATCTAATCTTTCTCCAGGAAGATATTTACTATCCCCAGGATCGTTAATTACAACTTTCTTCATCATCTGATTAACAATTACTTCAATATGTTTATCATTAATTCCAACACCTTGAAGTCTATAAACTTCTTGAATTTCATCTACCAAATACTCTCTAACAGCATTTGGACCGAGAATCGTTAAAATGTCGGATGGAGAAATAGCTCCCTCACACAAAGGCGTACCAGCTGTGATAAAATCTCCTTCATGGACAACAACATGTTTACCATAAGGAATTTTATATGTAATTGACTTACCATTAGCAGGTACCACTGATACCTTTCTAACACCTCTTTTAATTTCTCCGAATTCAACAGTACCATTAATCTCCGTGACAACTGCTGGATTTGCAGGTTTTCTTGCTTCAAATAATTCAGCAACTCTCGGAAGACCTCCAGTAATATCTCTAGATTTTCCTACATCTTTTTGAATTTTAACTAATGTTTGTCCTTTAGCAACATCTTGACCATCATTCACAACCAAAGTAGCTTTTACTGGTAGAATAGTTCCCCCAGATAAAATATCACCTTTTTTGCTGTAGATTTCAATTTGCGGACTTAATCTTCTATCTTTTGACTCAGTAACAACTTTCTGTTTTTTACCACCGTCAACAGCTTCTTCTGAATAAGTGTCACCTTCAATGAAATCTTTCATTTTAATGACACCAGACTGTCTAGCAAGAATTAAGTCTGTATAAGGATCCCATGAAAAAAGAGTCATGCCCTTTTTAACTTTATGGCCTTCATTAACATTTACATTTGCTCCATAAGGAACATTTAATTCATCTAAAACATTATCATTTGAATCCACAATTGATAATTTTGAACTTCTTGATAAACATCTTACAACATTAAATCCATCTTCATCTAAAGTTTCAGCTGGTTCATAATCGCTAGTAAACTTAGCAGTTCCATTAAATCGTGACTTCTTGTCTGATTCCTCAGCAATACGAGTAGCTGTACCACCAATATGGAAGGTTCTAAGAGTTAGCTGTGTACCTGGCTCTCCAATACTTTGGGCAGCAATAATACCAACAGCGGTACCTTTTGTAACAAGCTTTCTTCTAGTTAAATCCCAACCGTAACATTTGGCACAAACACCTCTTCTGGATTCGCATGTGAGAATTGATCTTATTTTTACACTATTAAAATTATTTTCAACTACAAGATCAGCCAACTTTTCATCATAAATATCTCCAGGCTTAACAACAGTTTTACCATCAATAACTATTTTTTCAGAAGAAGTTCTTCCTAAAATACGCTCACCAAGTGATTCAACAACTTCTTCACCTTCTTTTAGGTCAGATACGGTGATTCCATTAATTGTTTTACAATCATCTTCATAAATGGTAACGTCTTGCGCAACATCAACAAGTCTTCTTGTTAAATAACCAGCATCTGCAGTCTTAAGAGCTGTATCAGCCAAACCTTTTCTGGCACCGTGAGTGGATATAAAATACTCCATCACAGAAAGACCTTCTTTAAAGTTAGACTGAATTGGACTCTCAATAATTTCACCACCGCCTATCATAGATTTTCTTGGCTTAGCCATTAGCCCTCTCATACCTGCAAGCTGTTTGATTTGATCTCCACTACCTCGAGCTCCTGAATCAGATGAAATATATAATGCATTAAAACCTTGGTCATCTGATCTTAAACCATCCATCATCACATCTGCCACATCACTTGTAGCTTTTGTCCAAACATCAATAACTTTATTATATCTTTCACCCTCAGTCAAAACATGTCTATCAAAACGCTGTTGTATTTTATCTACTTCTTGCTCTGCTCTGTCAATTATATCATGCTTTGCATCAGGAATAATAACATCACTTATTGAAATTGAAACACCACTCATAGTAGCAGTTTTGAAACCAATATCTTTAAGATCATCAAGCAATTGGACTGTACGTTGATTTCCGGCTTTTACAAAAGATTCGCCAATGATAAAACTAAGTTTCCTCTTAGAAACAATTTCATCATAATATCCTAATTCATCTGGTATAATGGAATTAAATATTGCTCTTCCTGCAGTAGTATCTTTATGCCAAATGCCGTTATGTCTTACGTTAATAATTGCATGCATAGCAACTTTACCATTATCATGAGCAATTATAACTTCGTCAATTGATCCAAATGACATTCCCTCACCAATCTGCCCTTTTTTGTCTCTTGTTAGATAGTAACAACCTAAAATCATGTCTTGCGAAGGTAATGTAATAGGTTTTCCACTAGCTGGATGTAAAACATTCTGACTTGCCATCATCAATACTCTTGCTTCTAATTGTGAAGGTATTGATAATGGAACATGAACAGCCATTTGGTCACCATCGAAGTCAGCATTGAAAGCTGAACATACAAGTGGATGAACTCGAATAGCTTTACCATCAATAAGAATAGGTTGGAAAGCAATAATTCCCAGTCTATGAAGTGTAGGAGCACGGTTCAATAATACTGGATGATCCTTGACGACACTTTCAAGAATTTCATAAACAAATGATTCTTTATTTTCAATCATTAGTTTTGCGCTTCTTGGTGTTGCAGCTAAATCTCTTCTTATTAATTCTCTAATTAAATGAGGTTTAAATAATTCTAATGCCATATTCTTTGGAATACCACATTCAGTCATTCTCAATTCTGGACCAACTACAATAACTGATCTTCCAGAATAATCAACTCTTTTACCAAGAAGGTTTTGTCTAAATCTACCCTGCTTACCTCTAAGCATGTCAGAAATTGACTTCAATGGTCTCTTTGAACCGCTTCTAATTGCGGTTTTACGTTTTGTATTATCAAAAAGTGCATCTACAGACTCTTGCAGCATTCTTTTTTCATTTCTTAAAATTACTTCAGGTGCCTGAATATCCATTAATTGCTTTAATCTATTATTTCTAATAATAATTCTTCTGTACAAGTCATTAAGATCACTTGCAGCAAATCGTCCACCCTCTAATGGAACTAAAGGTCTTAACTCAGGTGGTATTACAGGCAAAATAGAAACGATCATCCATTCAGGTTTATTGTTTCTATCACGAGCAAAATCTTTTACAACTTTAAGTCTTTTGAGAGCGTCTTCTCTTTTTTGCTTTGATTTTGTTGTTGAACTTATTGTTTCTAGCTCCTGTTTAAGCTCTAATAAGTCCATTTCAGCAAGAGCATCTTTAATAGCTTCTCCGCCCATGGAAGCCTGGAAATATGATTCATCTTCTCTTTCTTCCTGAGAAACAGCATCATATCCAAATTCTTGATCTAATTCAAGGAAAGCTTCCTCATCAATTAATTCAAATCTATTATAACCACTTTTACCAGGATTAATCACTAGGTAATTTTCATAATAGATTACACTTTCTAATTGTTTTGCGCTTTTACCTAAAATATAACTTAGCTTACTTGGAATTGATTTTAAAAACCAGATATGCACTACTGGAACAGCTAAAGTAATATGTCCCATACGGTTTCTTCTAACTTTTTTAGTTGTTACTTCAACTCCACACCTATCACAAATAATACCTCTGTAACGAATACCTTTATATTTACCACAATGACATTCAAAATCTTTAACTGGACCAAAGATTTTTTCACAAAATAAACCATCTTTTTCAGGTTTATAAGATCTGTAGTTAATTGTCTCAGGTTTCAACACCTCACCAAAAGATCCTTCAAGAATCTTTTCAGGAGAAGCTAATTTAATCGAAATACTATTTTTTGCTTTATACATATATAATTTCCTTTAATCTAAAGTTATATCAAGGCCGAGACCTTGAATTTCCTTCATGAATACGTTAAATGCCTCTGGAGTAGTAGGATCTGGTAAATTTTCACCTTTTACTAATGCACTATACACCTTGGATCTACCTTCAATATCATCAGATTTAATAGTTAAAATCTCTCTTAATATATGAGCAGCGCCATAAGCTTGAAGTGCCCACACCTCCATCTCACCAAATCTTTGTCCTCCGAACTGAGCTTTACCACCAAGAGGTTGCTGAGTAACAAGAGAATAAGGACCAGTAGAACGTGCATGCATTTTATCATCAACCATATGATATAATTTCATCATATACTGATAACCAACTAAAACTGGATTATCAATTTTTTCACCTGTTAAGCCGTCGTATAACGTAACCTTACCTGAATAAGGTAAACCTGCCTCTTTCATTTTAGCAGCTACTTCTTCTGGAGTTGCTCCGTTGAAGACTGGAGTTGCATATTTTTCTCCAAGAATCTTTCCTGCCCAGCCAAGCATGGTTTCATACAATTGTCCTAAGTTCATTCTTGAAGGAACACCCATTGGATTTAAACAAATATCAACTGGTGTACCATCTTCTAAATATGGCATGTTTTCTTCTGGAACTATTGTCGCAATAACACCTTTGTTACCATGTCTACCAGCCATTTTATCGCCAATAGAAATTTTTCTTTTATTAGCAACATATACTTTCGCAAGCTTTAGAATTCCGGGTTGCAATTGATCACCTTCTTTTAGCTTGAAAATATCAGTTTCTAACCTATCTTCTAATTCATTTAAATGTTTATAAAATGAATCAAAAATCAATTTAATCTTATCCCAAGACTTAAGACCTGAAATCCAAGGCTCATGTAGTGAAAATTGTTCAAAATTAAAAGTGCTGATTTTTTTCAATGTTAATTTTGTACCTTTTTTAACAAGCACTTTATCGTTTTTGTCTTTTATTCCTAAAGAAGATTTGTCTTTAAGAATTCTACTTAACAATTTATCTCTAGATGCTCGTAATTCTCTTTCATTATTTCGTTTATCTTTTTGAAGCTCTTTGATAGCTTTGTTTACTTCAGCCCTAGATTGCTTAGATGTTTTTTCATATAAATCAGTTTTGATAACAACACCCTTTACACCAGGCTCGGCTTTTTTAGAAGCATCTTTTACATCTCCTGCTTTTTCACCAAAAATTGCACGTAAAAGTTTTTCTTCTGGGGATGGATCAGTTTCTCCTTTAGGAGTTACTTTACCAATAAGAATATCATCCTCGTTTACAATTGCACCTACACGAATTAGTCCATTTTCGTCTAATTGAGCGGTTGCGTCTTCGCTAACATTTGGAATTTCAGGTGTTAACTCTTCTTCACCTCTCTTCGTATCTCTGACTTCAAGCTCAATTTCGTTAACGTGAATCGATGTAAAGACATCTTCTCTTACAAGTCTTTCATTGATAACAATAGCATCTTCAAAGTTATAACCATTCCAAGGCATAAACGCTATCATAACATTTTTACCTAAAGCAAGTTCCCCACCTTGTGTAGAAGCTCCATCTGCGATAACATCATCTTTTTTCACATTATCACCAACTTTAACCAGTACTTTTTGATTGTAACAAGTATTCTGATTTGATCTAGAGTACTTAATAAGATCAACTGTGCATAAATCTTCGTCAGCTTTTAAAAGAGATCCATCTTTATAATTACTATCTTTAATTACTACTTTATTTGCATCTACATGTACAACTTTTCCGCTAACAGGTGAAAGCAAAACAGACTTTGAGTCTCGAGCAACAACTTTTTCCATTCCGGTACCAACTATTGGAGAATCAGTTTTTAACAATGGAACAGATTGACGTTGCATGTTTGAACCCATTAGAGCTCGATTAGCATCATCATGCTCAACAAAAGGAATTAATGCAGCAGCTACACTAAGAATTTGGTTTGGCACAATATCTGAGTATTGAACATCTTCAGAATCAACAATTGGGAAATCGCCTTTTGAACGAACTCTAACTTTAGATTCTGAAATAAGATTATTTTTATCTGACTCTAAGCCTGATTGAGCAATATTTGCTCTATCTTCATCATCTGCTGATAAATATTCGATAGATTTTGTAATTTTTTTTCTATCAATTTTTCTATAAGGAGCTTCAATGAAACCATGTCTGTTAATTTTAGCCATTAATGCTAGAGATGAAATCAAACCAATATTTGGTCCTTCAGGAGTTTCAATTGGACACAACCTACCATAATGGGTATAATGAACATCTCTTACCTCAAAACCAGCTCTTTCTCTAGAAAGTCCGCCAGGGCCTAGAGAAGAAATTCTTCTTTTATGAGTAATTTCTGCTAATGGATTAGTTTGATCTCCAAATTGGGATAATTGACTTGTACCAAAGAAAGTATTAATAACTGTAGTTACTAACCTAGAATTAATCAAATCTTGAGGAGTTATTGTTTCTGATTCTCGAAGATTCATTCTTTCATATACAGTTCTTACCATTCTAGCTAAAGCAGAGTTAAACTGAACTTTTAATTGCTCACCAACAGTTCTAACTCTTCTATTTCCTAAATGATCAATGTCGTCCGGAGCTCTTAATCCTTTTCTCATTTGAATTAGATACTTTAAAGTAATTAAAAAATCGTCATGAGTAAGAACTGAATCATTTCCAGAATTATCTAAATTAAATTGTTTGTCTAGTCTATATCTACCAACCTGACCTAAATCATATTTCTTTGGAAAGAAAAACATTCTATTTATGAATTTTTCAGCTGATTCAGGACTAGGAGCCTCACTTCCTCTTAAGAGCAAATAAACCCTCATTAATGCTTCTTCAGTTGATTTTGTTGGATCTTTTTGGATAGTGTTGTGAATCATCATACTGTCAATGTTGCTTCTAACATCAACAACTTTGATAGACTTTGTTTTATTTTTCTTTAATGTGCTAATTATTGACTCATTTAATTCTTTTCCACTTTCAACAAAAAGCTCTCCTGTTTCATGATCTATAATATCTTCAATAACAACATAATGACTCAATTTTTCCAAATCAATTTTTGATGGATCAAGGTCAAGAATTAATTCAAAAGCATTGTAAATATCTTCGTCAGAACTAAATCCTAAAGATCTTAAAAGCATTGTAGCAGGGAATTTTCTTTTTCTATCAATTATAGTAAAAAGAATATCATTAATATCAGTTGTAAAATCTATCCATGAACCTCTAATAGGAATAATGCGAGCATTATAAAGTTTTGCACCGTTTGGATGAAATTTTTGATCGAAAAATGCACCTGGAGATCTTTGAAGTTGAGTAACAACGGTTCTTTCAGCTCCATTGATAATAAAAGTACCTTTATCTGTCATGTAAGGTATATTACCAAAATAAACATCTTGATCAATTACTTGAGCGAACTTCTTTTTATCTTTTTCATCAGTAATTTTGAGACGAAGCTGAACATTTAAAGGTACACTGTATGTAATTCCTCTATCAGAGCACTCTCTAGGAGTATACCTAGCTTTACCTATTGTGTAACCTATATATTCAAGTATATAGTTTTCATGATTATCCTGTAAAGGAAAAATTGAAGCAAACGCTTCATGCAATCCAAACATTTCTCTTTCTTTAGGATTAATACCTTCCTGTAAAAAGTCATGAAATGAACCTACTTGCAAATCTAAAAGATTTGGTAGTTCATTGGTAGTTGTTATTTTCTCAAAATTATGTCTGTTGTTTAACTTATCTACTCTCAAGATAGATTACCTCCAAAAAATTGGTTAATTAATATATACTTCTCTAGTACTATTACTTTAATTCTACTGTAGCTCCAGCCTCTTCAAGTTGAGACTTAATAGTTTCAGCCTCATCTTTTGCGACGCCTTCTTTTACAGCCTTAGGAGCAGCATCAACCAATTCTTTAGCTTCTTTTAATCCAAGACCAGAAAGTTCTCTAACAACTTTAATTACTGAGATTTTTGATTGTCCAGCAGCGGCTAGAACAACATCAAAACTACTTTTTTCTCCACCTTCAGCAGCTCCTTCAGCAGCTCCTCCAGCAGCAGCAGCTGCAACAGGTACAGCGGCAGTAACACCAAATTTATCTTCTATATCTTTGACAAGCTCAGATATTTCAATCATATTTGCTTCTTCAAGATATTTTAATACATCTTCTCTTTTAACGCTCATTTTAACTACCCTTTCTTTGAGTTTAATTGTTCAAGTGCTCCCAATAAGCCAGATACAGGACTACCTAATGTGCTGCTAAGCTTAGACATTGGAGAATTTAACATTCCAACAAGTTTGGACAATAACTGTTCTTTGGAAGGAAGATTTGCAATTTTTTCAAACTCTTCCCCTTGAAACACCTGTCCATCTAATATCATACCTTTTACAGCAGGCTTATCAAAATCTTTTAAAAAATTCTTTAATACTTTTGCAGGATCAGTTGGATCATTATAACTTAATGCCATAGCAGTAGGACCATTCAAAAAATCATCTAATCCTTCCATACCAACATCTTTAGCAGCAAGTTTTATTAACTTATTCTTTGCGATAGTAAATTCTACATCGTTTGATACAAATTCTTTTCTCAGTTTGGTAATGCTCACTACGTCTAATCCAATATAATCTGTGAAATAGATAGCATTAGCCTTGTCTAATTTTTCTGTTAAATTTTTAACGGCCTCTAAATTTTTATTACTTGGCATATTTATTCTGTTCCTATCTTAATTCCTGGACCTAAAGTTGAAGAAATGCTTATAGACTTTAAGTACTTACCTTTAAATGAATTAGGTTTTGCTGACATAACAGCACTTTGAAGAGTATTAAAATTTTCCTTTAATTGCTCTTCTGTAAATGATGTTTTACCAATTGAAGATTGTAAAATGCCATTTTTTTCAACTCTAGCATCAAGTTTACCAGCTTTAAGCTCTTTGATGGCTTTTGCAACTTCGTTTGTTACTGTTCCAGATTTAGGATTTGGCATTAAACCTTTGGGTCCAAGCACCTTACCAAGCTTACCTAATTCAACCATAAGATCTGGTGTAACTACAATTTTATCAACATCAGTCCAGCCAGCTTTAATCTTATCAAGAAATTCATCTTTACCTACAAAATCAGCGCCAGCATCCTTTGCCTCTGCCTCTTTATCTACATTTACTATTGCTAATACTGAAACCTCTTTACCAATTCCGTGAGGAAGATTAATACTTAATCTAATATTTTCTTCAGCATGTCTAGGATCTACCCCTAAGTTAAAAGCAACATCAACAGACTCATTAAATGACTCTCTTTTAAAACTCATCAACATATTAATAGCTTGTTCTGTGCTGTAAAGCTTAGAAGAATCTAATGTCTCATTAACTGATTTTGAAAATTTAGTTATTTTCATTTTTCGACCTCAATTCCCATGCTAACAGCAGTTCCAGCAATCATTTCTGCAGCTTGGTCTAATGTGTGAGCATTTAAATCTTTCATTTTAATTTCAGCGATTTTTTTACACTGAGCCATGTTAATGGTTCCAACTTTGTCTTTATTTGGCTCTTGTGAACCTTTTTTCATTTTTAATTCTTTCATTATAAGAGTTGATGCAGGTGGAGATTTAGTCTCAAATGTGAAAGATCTATCTTTATAAACAGTAATAATTACTGGAGTTAACATTCCCTGTAATTCTTTAGTTGCATCATTAAATGCATTACAAAAATCCATAATGTTTACACCATGCTGACCAAGCGCAGGACCAACAGGTGGGGCTGGATTAGCCTGTCCAGCTGCTATTTGCAATTTAATTAAACCAGTTTTTTCTTTTTCAGCCATTTTTAACTTTCACTTAAAATTTGGTTCGCACTCAACTCAATAGGAGTAGGTCTTCCAAAAATATTAACATTTACTTTAATTCTATTTCTATCATTTACCTCTTGAACAAGGCCGTTGAATTCTTTAAATGGTCCATCAATCACCTTCACAGAATCTCCAACTTTAAATGGAATATCATCAATATTTTCAGAAGAAAGCTCATCGCCATCAGAAGAAACAAGATAACGAGACATTTCAACTTCAGTAACAGGCTGAGGACTTCCTTTTGGACCAACAAAGCTCATAACGCCATCAACGCTTTCAATAAAAAATTTTGTTTCATTATTCATAATCATCTTAACCAAAATGTATCCAGGCAATAAGCTCTTTTCTTTCACAGTCTTCTTACCATTTTTGATATCAACTACGTTCTCAGTTGGGATTAAAATTTCCTCGACATTAGCTTTTAAGTCTTTTTCAAAATCAAGTTCTCTAAAAATAGTATCTTTCACCTTATTTTCTTTACCAGACATTACTCTTAAACTATACCAATTCATATTAACACTCTCATAAATCTTTGAATTGCCCAATCAATCCCAAACAAAAAAAGAACAAATAAAAGAAAAAAGACAATAATTAAATAAGTAGATCCTCTCAACTCATTGTAGGATGGCCATGAAACTTTGTTCATTTCCAAGTAAACCTGATTTAAAAAATCTTTTATTCTTTTAAACATTTTCTATCCTTTATCGCAGGTGAGGCAGGAATTGAACCCGCAACCCCCGGTTTTGGAGACCGATGCTCTACCAATTGAGCTACTCACCTATATGCTATTTAATTTCTTTAAAAAGAACATGCTTGCGAGCTACAGGGTCAAACTTTTTATATTCAAGTTTGTCGGGATGTTTACTCTTATTTTTAGTAACAGTATAACGATACCCTGTCCCTGCAGTACTCTCAAGTCTTACAATTGCTCTTTTGCTATTACCAGCCATTAGTCAACTACAGTAGTTACTACTCCAGCTCCTACAGTGTGTCCACCTTCTCTAATAGCGAATCTTAGCTCTTGATCCATAGCAATCGGTGTAATTAGTTCAACGTTCATTTCAACATTATCTCCTGGCATAACCATTTCAGTACCTTCTGGTAAAGTAACCACACCAGTTACATCCGTTGTTCTGAAGTAAAACTGTGGTCTGTAGTTATTGAAAAATGGAGTATGTCTTCCACCTTCTTCTTTTTTCAAAACATAAACGTTTGCTTTGAACTTGGTGTGTGGTGTAATTGAACCTTTAGCTGATAAAACAACACCTCTTTTGAGGTCTTCTTTTTCAACACCTCTTAATAAGAGACCGGCATTGTCACCAGCTTCACCTTCATCAAGAGTTTTTTGGAACATTTCAACACCAGTAACTGTTGTTGTACCGATTTTATTATCAAGACCAACAACTTCTACCTCTTCACCAATTTTAATCTTACCTGATTCGATTCTTCCAGTACCAACAGTACCTCTACCAGTAATACTGAAAACATCCTCAACAGGCATTAAGAATGGTTTGTCAATTGCACGTTCTGGCTGTGGGATAAATGAATCACAAGCTTCCATTAGCTCACCAATACATTTTACCGCTTCAGCATCATTAGGATTTTCAAGAGCTTTTAAAGCACTACCTTTAACGATAGGTGTATTATCACCATCGAATTTGTATTCGCTTAAAAGATCTCTTAATTCCATCTCTACCAATTCTAACAATTCAGGATCGTCAACTTGGTCAACCTTATTCATGAAAACAACGATACTTGGAACGTTTACCTGACGAGCAAGCAATACGTGTTCTCTTGTTTGAGGCATAGGACCATCGGCTGCACTAACAACAAGAATAGCTCCATCCATTTGAGCTGCTCCTGTAATCATGTTTTTGATGTAGTCGGCGTGACCTGGACAGTCAACATGCGCGTAGTGACGGTTAGCTGTCTCATATTCAACATGTGAAGTTGAAATTGTAATACCTCTTTCTTTTTCCTCAGGTGCATTATCAATAGTGTCAAAATCACGTTTAGCTGCTAAACCTAGATTAGACTGGGTTTGCGTAATAGCAGCAGTCAAAGTAGTCTTACCATGGTCAACGTGACCGATAGTACCGATATTACAGTGAGGCTTATTTCTAACAAATGTTTCTTTAGCCATTTTGTTATCTCCTTGTTTTTAACAATTATTTTTATTTTTTTTGAGCCTACGACCGGGATTGAACCGGTGACCTCTTCGTTACCAACGAAGTGCTCTACCTACTGAGCTACGCAGGCAATTATTGAGCGAGTGACGCGATTCGAACGCGCGACCCTCAGCTTGGAAGGCTGATGCTCTACCAACTGAGCTACACTCGCAAATCCTGTGGGCAAAGAAGGATTCGAACCTCCGTAGACTTACGTCGGCAGATTTACAGTCTGCTGCCTTTAACCACTCGGCCATTTGCCCGAAATCCTTAACTCAATCCTGATAGTAAGATCAAAAAAAATTTTCAAATACCTTGCTTTTTGCCCTTAAAAACTGAGCCGGCGAGAGGATTTGAACCCCCGACCCGCTGATTACAAATCAGCTGCTCTACCAACTGAGCTACACCGGCAATGTATGTATACACGCACGCGTAGGCAAAAGCGACGAAATATAAGAAGATTTATCAGGAAAACAAATTATTTCTTTTTAGATAGGTTTTGTCCGCTGGAAGTATCCTCAACTTGCCAACCTAAAGACTCAATTTTATCTCTAATTGAATCAGACAATTTCCAATCTAGATTTTTTCTTGCTTCGTGACGAGAAACAAGCAAATTTTGTAACTCTTTTGGAATATTTTGATTATGTAAATTGTTAAAATCTAAAATATCAAAAATTGAATTAAATAATTTTAAAAAAACTAAAGATTTTTCTTTGTCTGCATCATTTATTGAGTTATTTGCAATTTTTTTATTCATTTCTGATATAAAACTAAAGAAAACTCCAATCGCTCCTGGAGTATTTAAATCATCATTAAGAGCATCAATAAATAATTCATGTTCACTTGAAAATTTTAGTTCAATATTTTTGCTATCAATATTAAAGTTTTTTGCAAATCTTTTAATTTTTTCAATCATTTTTTTGCATTCATTTAATTTTTTTTGACTGAAAGATACCTTAGTTCTATAATGAGCAGAAAGTAGAAATAATCTAACTACATCCGAACCATTTTTTTCTATGAGAGTACTTACATCAATAAAGTTACCTAATGACTTGCTCATCTTTTCATCATCCATATTCAAATGTTCAGAATGAAGCCAATAATTAGATAGATTATGTTTTTGAATAGCTTCAATTTGGGCGCTCTCATTTTCATGATGAGGAAATTTTAGATCTATTCCTCCACAATGTATGTCAAGACGACCATCAAAAAGGGTCTTGATCATCACAGCGCATTCGGTATGCCATCCAGGCCTTCCCTTACCCCACTCGCTGTTCCAGAAAATATCACCATCTGAGTCCTTTTTTGCCTTCCATAATGTAAAATCATTACGATTTTTTTTTGATAATTCATTATCTTCTGTTTCAAGGTCATCGCTAATGTTTACAAATTTTCCATATTTTGGATAAGCTTCTATTTCAAAAAAAATATTTCCGTTCATTTCATAGGCTAAATCTTGATTTATTAAAGCCTGAATGAATTCGATCATTTCTTCTACATACTCTGTTGCTCTTGGATTATGATTGTTAGGTAAAATTCTTAAGGACTTTGACAATTCCAGGAATGATAGTTCATATTTTGAAGTTATTTCCTTTAAAGAAGTATTCTCCTGATTAACTCTATCAATAATCTTGTCATCAATATCAGTTATGTTAACTGCAGTTTCCGTCTCATAACCGTTTAACTGTAGAACTCTGTTTAATAAATCATAAAATACAAAGGTTCTAAAATTTCCTATGTGAGGATCGTTATAGACTGTTGGACCGCAACCATAAGTTTTAACTTTTTTATCAGAAATTGATTTGAAGACTTCTTTTTTACTTGAAAGTGAATTATATAATTTTAAGCTCATTTTTGTAAAGACAATTTAATAATTTTATTAATTATATCTTTAAAAGAAAATCCATGTCTCTTAGCAGCCATAGGAAATAAACTAGTTTCAGTCATTCCAGGAAGAGTATTTATTTCTAAAAAATAGAAATTATCGTCATAAAATTTAAAGTCAACTCTTGAATAAACATCACATTTGAGCATCTTGTGAACACTCAATGCGCAATCTTGAACAAATTGATATTTTTCTAAAGTAAGAACAGCAGGACAAGTATATTTTGATTCGCCGGCTGTATATTTTGATTTGTAATCATATATACCAGATTTGGGTTCAATTTCAATAACAGGAAGTGGTTCGTTCCCCAAAATTGGAACGGTAATTTCTCTTCCATCAATAAACTCTTCAATTAATACGGAATTGTCAAAATCTAAAGCTATGTCAATGGCATCGTTTAAATTTTCAAAATTATCAATCACATTAAAACCAACAGAGCTTCCTTGTGAATTTGGTTTAACAATATATTTTTCAGACTTGAAATCAAGATGATCATTGCATGTATTTGAAGAAGTTTGATAATATTTTGGAGATAAAACTCCCTGATTCATAACAATTTCTTTTGTCACAGATTTATCAAAGCAATTTCGAGAAGATTTTTCACCTGAACCGTTAAAAGGAATATTATTTTTTGATAAAATTGATTGAATGCCTCCATCCTCACCAAAAGAACCATGCAATGCAATGAAGATAAAATCATGTGCTTTTAAATCATTTAAGATAAAATCAATTGAATCTGAATCCAGAACAAATATTGAAGTATTATAACCTAATTGATTACAAGCTTCAACAACAGCTTCACCAGTTCTTATAGAAACTAATCGCTCCTCTGAATTTCCTCCCGATATTACTGCAATATTAATTTTAAATCCCTTGCTGCTTCAAGTAAATTATTAGATACCAAATCAACATCGCAACTAGATTGAACATCATTTAAATAATCATTTCCCATTCCAGTTAATAAAAATATTGTTTTCATTTTAAGTCTATCCCCAACTTGCATATCAACAATTGAATCACCAATCATCAAACAATTTTCTAGATTGATATTAAATTCCTCTGACGCTTTTTGAAACATTCCTATTCCTGGTTTTCTCATTGAGAAATAGTCTTCATCATAATTATCAGCAAAATAAATATTTTTCAAAGGTAATTTTCTTTTTCTGAACTCATCATTAATGTAAGCATGTATACTTTCCAAATTATCGATGTCAATTTTACCCGTTGAAAGTCCTGATTGGTTTGTAACAATAAAAAATTTGTCGCTGTATTGATGCAATAGTTCTAATGCTTCAAAAGTAAATTCAAAAAAATCATAATCTTTGACATCATTTATGTAGCCATAAGGATCATGACTAATAGTTCCATCTCTATCTAAAAAGATTGCATCAAACTTCAATTTATCTCCAATCAATTGTTGTCCATGAATCATCTATATTTAAAAATTTTAAAGGATTCTGGTATTTATTAATATCAACTATCTTACATTCAAATATAGAATTTTCTGCTTGAAATAGACTGATTTCTTTAACCATACTTTGTGAATTATTAAAATTAATTAATAAAATATTATTGTAAAAATTATAATAATAAATTGAGTTTTCATTTTCAATTTCAATTTTTATAAGGGAAGCATTTTCAAGATTTTTATATGAAAAAAAATCTAGTATATTTTTTTCTGAATTTTCGATGATTATATTTTTTTTGGATAAATCGTAAGAAGTAATCACATTTTTTTCAAACAATGATACAGTGCTATCTACTTCAATAGTTTCAAAATAAATTTTTGGATCATTTAATGATATGTTTGCATTAAAAACTGATTGATTTTCAAAAATTTCAATGAGAATAGTTTTATTATTTAAACTGTTGAAATAATCTTTTATCTGAGTATCTTGACTTTGACTAAAAAGTGAAGTAGTTAGTAAAAAGAGTATTAAGCTAATCTTCATTAATTGCTTCTAAATAAGATTCGTCAACTAATACTTCTCTTGCCTTACTTCCAGTAAACGGACCTACAATTTTTAGTCTTTCCATCTCATCTATTAGTCTTGCTGCTCTCGAATAACCAACCGATAATCTTCTTTGTAATAATGAAATAGAACCTTGCTTACTCATAACAATAATTTCAATTGCTTTATGCAGTAAATCATCATCAATTCCGTCTCCATCAACCATTGAACTTGATTCTTCTTTATAAGTTTCAATAATTACTTCACTTGGTTTTGGTTGAGATGAAATATGAGCAACTAAATCTTCAATTTCTTTTAAAGTTATAAAAGCACCATGCATTCTAACTGGCGCAGG
This sequence comes from uncultured Fidelibacterota bacterium, assembly GCA_902538565.1. Classification (GTDB taxonomy): domain Bacteria; phylum Fidelibacterota; class Marinisomatia; order Marinisomatales; family Marinisomataceae; genus Marinisoma. Next base: position 65,465 of record CACBFQ010000001.1, read on the forward strand.
TGATCCCGGTTTTTGATACAACATATCACCTTTCCCAATAAGCTTGTCTGCTCCATTTTCATCTAAAATAGTTCTTGAGTCAATTTTGGTTGCAACTTGAAAGGCAATTCTTGCTGGGAAATTAGCCTTTATGACTCCTGTAATTACATCTACAGATGGTCTTTGTGTAGCAACAATCAAGTGAATACCAACAGCCCTAGCTAGCTGGGCTAATCTTGCAATAGGCGCTTCAACATCTCTTGGACTGTACATCATCAAATCAGCAAGTTCATCGATCATCAAAACAATATAAGGCATTAAATCTTTTTTAGATTTTTTCATCATATCATTGTATTCAGAAATATTTCTTTTACCAGCCTCAGCTAATAAATCGTATCTTGAATCCATTTCTTTTTCAAGAGATCTTAGTGCTAAAATTGCATTGTCTTTCTTAGTAATGATTGATTCATCAATACCATTAAATTTTAATAAGTAGTGGTTTTCAAGTCCTCTATAAAGCGACATTTCAACCTTTTTAGGATCAATGATTACAAATTTTACTTCTTCAGGTTTTAATTGATAAAGAAGGCTTACGATTATAGTGTTTAATGAAACCGACTTTCCTGAACCTGTTGTTCCTGCAATAAGTAAATGAGGCATTTCAACAAGGTCAAGAATAGATATATCTCCAAGAGTTCCTTTTCCAATAGCTAGTTTTAACTTTGCTTTAGATTTAAGATATTTTTCAGAATTAATTACATTTTTTAAATAAATAGTTTGAGGGTTGACATTTGGAATTTCAACACCAACATGATTTGAGCCAGGTATTGGAGCAAGGACTCTCACGCTCTGTGCCTCCATCACCCTAGCAATGTCATCTGAAAGCTGAACAAATTTATTAACCCTTACACCTTCAGCAGGTAAAATCTCAAAAAGTGTAATTATTGGGCCAGTCTTGATTGCTCCCGATGAACCTTCTACACCAAAATTTGAAAGAGAATTTTTAAGTAGCTCAGATCTATCTCTGATATCATCTTCATTTATTTCACTTGATTCATCTGATGATTCTAAAATATCTGTTGAGGGAAACTTCCACTCAACTTTTAAAATTGATTTATTTCTTTGATCATCAATTTCTGCTTCTTTTTCAATGATTGCTTTTTCAATTGAAATGGGATCTAATTCTTCATTTTGATCTATTTCTTGATCCACTTCAACTTTAGGTTTATCAGCAGTTGTATTAATTTCAGTATCTTCAACAGGTTCAGTTGAAGATTCCTTTTCATCCACCTGATTTAAAGATTCTATGCTTTCTTCAGCATTAATGTTTTCAAGAAATGAATCATCTTCAATAATTTTGACTCTTTCTTTTTTGTCATTCTCTTTTTTAAAGTCAGGTAAAATTTTCTTGAAATCAAATTCTACTTTAGAAATTTTATTAATTAAAATACTTGGTATATCTTTCAAAGATTTATATAAATCAATTTTGAAAAATGATACTAAAAATAAAGCTATTGAAGAAAAGAGAATTAAAACTGAACCATAAAATCCAGTCAAATCATAAATAAGACTAAATATTAAGCCTCCTAAAAGCCCTGAATCTTCAAAATTTTGAACCTCTTTAAATTCTGATAAATAGCTTACATTACTAATAAAACCTAATAGAACAGAAAGAAGAACCAGTAATAGAATCTCAAATCGCAATAATCTTGAAACATTAAATGAAAAATTAGAAATCAAATAAAATGAAATCGTTGCTAATATAATTGGAATTAATAGAGCCGCATAACCAAAACCCAATTTCATTAAATAAAATCCAATATATACTCCCATTATATTAAATGGGTTATTAATTTTTTGTGCTACAAGCGTCGGCTCTTCCGTCAAATCATAACCAATCATTGAACCAGCAATCAATAAAGAAATGATCAATAATAACCAACCAATAATTTGAATCTTTAACTTGTCTTTCATTTTAAATAAGTCCCATTTTTATAGAATGGTAATTTAGTTTTTTCAAAAATAAAGAAATTATCTCTTATTCTAATCAAAAATTCTTTCTCTAACCTCATTTCATAATCAACATAGGCAAGAGCAATTCCTTTTTTTAAACACGGAGACATCCCTCCGCTTGTAACTACGCCCACTTCTTTTTTTTCTTTCGAAAATATCTTATAACCTGATCTCGGTATAGCTCTTTCCTCTGATATAAGTGCGATTAATTTCTTAGATGGTAAATTATCTTGCATTGACTTTGAACCGATAAAACTTGTTTCATGCTTTGTTATCCATGATAATCCTGCTTCAATTGTTGTCGTTTGCTCATTAAGCTCATTTCCGTACAAACAATATCCCATTTCAAGCCTCAATGAGTCTCTACATCCTAATCCAACAGGTAATACATCATCTGAAAGAGATAAAATTTCATTCCAAAGTTTTAAAATGATTGAATTAGGTGCATAAATTTCAAAACCTAACTCACCTGAATAACCAGTTCTTGCAACTATAACTTCGTTATTGTCTGGAAGCAATGTTTCATAATATTTTAAATCTTCAATTTTTGGATAGAGTTTTTTTAGGTGAGTTCTTGATAAAGGGCCTTGCAAAGCCAACAAAGACATGGTATCAGATTTATCTTTCAATGATACATCATCAATTAACTTTGAAGAAAGCCATTCAAAGTTTTTTTCAATATTTGAAGCATTTACTACCAACATATAGTAATCGCCAAGATGATACACCAGCAAATCATCAATAACTCCACCGGAATCGTTACAGAAAGCAGAATATTGAACTTTTCCAGCTTCCAGGTTTTGAATATCATTGGTGGTTACATCCTGTAAAAAAGTTTTAGCACTATTTCCAGAAACAATAAACTCACCCATATGACTTACATCAAATAATCCACTCTTTGAGCGCACATGATAATGCTCTTTTATTATGCTTGAATATTGGAGAGGCATCCAAAATCCAGAAAATGGGACTAATTTTGCTTTTAAACTTTGATGAGAATCGTACAGTTTAGTTTTTCTATAATCGCTCATCGAATGATAGCCAAAATTCTTTTAATTACATTTTCAATATCACCTTCATATGAACCTTCATCATTTAATTTTTTTACTGCCTTATCAATTTGTGACTTTTTGTAACCCAGTGAAGAGAGTGCAGTATAAATATCATCGTAAGAAAAGTCTAACTTATCATTATCAAGGTTTTGCGTCGAAATTGGTGTTGATGTTATCTTCTCCTTAATATCTAAAATAATTCTTTTTGCTGTTTTATGACCTATTCCAGGAATAAGACTAAGCGATTTAACATCTTCAGAAACAATGTTATCCTTGAAGCTTGATACAGATGCATTTGAAAGAAGGTTGATAGCAGTTCTAGGCCCAATTCCTGATACATCAATTAAATTTAAAAAAAGAGATCTTCGTTCTAAATCCATAAAACCATAAAGCTCCATTAAATTTTCTTTTACATTAAGATATGTATATATAAAAATATTTTCATTTTCTGATGGCAATTTTTCATAATCTCTTAAACAAATTGAAATACTAAAAACTATTCCATTATTTTCAATGTATAATGTAGTTGGTTCTTTTTTGAAAATTTTTCCTGAAATTGAATTAATCATCTATGTCCTATTTATTCCGCACCACGCAACTGCAATTGCATCTGAGATATCATTTTTCTTTAAAACTTTATCATCTAATTTAAATATTTTTTTTACCATAAATGCAACCTGTTCTTTTGATGCTGAACCATTACCTACAATTGATTGCTTTATTTCTCTTGGGCTAAATTCTTTTGAGATAATACTATTATGTTCTGCTGCAAGCATCACTGATGACTTTGCCTGACCTAACTTAATCGCTGATTGAACATTTTTTCCATAAAAGACATTTTCAACATACAACACTTCGGGTTTAAATTTTTTTATTAAATTATTTGTTTCAAAAAATATAGTATATAATCTTTCCGATACTTCTTTTCCTTTTTTAGGACTAATTAATCCGCACTCAACCATTGTTATTTCGTTACTTTTTTTTCTCAAAACAGCATAACCTGTATTAGTTAACCCTGGATCAAAGCCAATAATTACCATTAGCTTTTTCCTAGTGATTGGTTTGAAAATACATTTTGCACATCCTCTAAATCATCTAAGAATTCTAATAATTTTTCAACTTTTTGATTTTCATCTTCACTTAAATCTATTTCATCCTTGGGCACATATGCCAAAAAAGAAGAATCTACATTAATGCTTAATTTTTCGAGAATATCAAGCTTGTTATAAAGATCATTTGAATTGAAATGCAATCTATAGCACTCTTTATCTTCAAAAAATTCAATACAATCATTTTCAATTGAAAATTCAAAGATTTCATTTTCAGAAATTTCATTTTTGTCAATAAGAATTATACCATTTCTTTCAAAATTCCAAGAAACGCTACCAGCTTGACCAAGAGAACCGCCAAATTTTGAAAGCGCATGCCTAATATCGGCAACTGTTCTATTCTTATTATCCGTTATTGCTTCTATAAGTATTGCTACTCCAAAAGGTCCATAACCTTCATATGAAACCTCTTCAATAATTACATTATCTAATTCTCCGACACCTTTTTTAATTGCTTTATCAATATTTGAGTTTGGCATATTTAATGACTTTGCTTTCTTTACTGCCTGTCGTAGTCTGGGGTTTGAATCAATATCTTTTCCACCCAATCTTGAAGATACAGTTATTTCTTTACTTATTGTTGAAAAAATCTTACCTCTCTTCTGATCGAGAGCACCTTTTTTTCGTTTTATAGTTGACCACTTACTATGACCAGCCATTAATCGTCCTTTTCAATCATCGTGGGAACAACCCAGGCTGTTCTATAACCTAATCTCACAATTTTTTTCTGAAAACTTTCAGCCTCTTTCCTATTAACAAAATTTCCAACTCTTAATTTATAATTTGGCAATTCAAAAATAATGTAAATTTGCTCATTAATTGATTTTTCAATTTCAGTCTTAATATCTTGTAGTTCCTGTTCATTTTGCGAAATAACAATTTGAACTCTATATCCCTTTATTAAATTAATCTCATCAGTTGAGGAAATGTCTTCTATTTCATCTTGATTAGAAAATGAAGGTAAATTGACGGTAGGAAATTTTGGAGGATTATCATTGAAATCACTTGGCTTTAAAAAGTCAGATTGGCAAAGTGCGTTACTAATAAAGAAAAGGATTAAAAAATATCTCATATTAATACAAATTTCTAACATCTTGAGCTCGAATCCAACCTTTTCTTCCATCAAAAGTTGAAACTTCAATCCACACATCAGTTTTTTGATGAATTTTTACTTTATTCCCTCTATAAAATACTGATTGTTCTATTGCTTGATTTAAAAAAGGAGCAGAATAAACTATAACTTCTTCATCAACAATAATTGCATATAAATTATTTTGATCCCAAATATTTTTAGTAAAAGAAATTAAAACTGATATAAATACGATTATTGACATCAAATAAAAAATTCTTTTAAGCACTTTTAATAGAAATACTTTCATTAAAAAAAATGATAAAGCAGTCAAAAGAATAAAATATGAATTAATCAAAAGAAATTGGCTAAGTGAAAGTGATTGAAAAAAAATATTTATTATATCAATTAAGTTATTTTTAGGTAACTCAATGTAGCCATCAATATATGCTTTATTAACATTATTATTATTTTTCAAATCAGAATTGATTGGATTTAATTTTAAACCCATTTCATATGACCATCTAGCTTTGCCAAAATTGGATTCATGAAAATAAGCATTACCTAAATTCAAAAATAAATCCTCTGAAAAGAAGCCATTTTCTAATATCTTTTCATAATTTGAAATTGCTTCTTTATAATTATTTTGACTATAAAATTCATTCCCATTATCAAAAAGCTCATTGATGTTTTGTGAAAAAACAATTGTCAAATTAAAAAAAATAATAATGATAACTTTAAACATATTCATCAATCCTTTTTAAAATTTTCTTTAAAGATTTCTTAATATTCTCTTCATCTTTATCATCTTTAAGCTGAGAATATGATTTAGCTTGAAATTCATCCAAAAGCTTTGATATATCATCAAAATCATTTGATTTAATTTTATCTTTTAAAATGCTCTTCAATGAAGTGATATCAATATTTATTGAACTTAAAATATTTTTTTGATTAAAATATTTTTTGATGATTTTTATTCCGTCCTCATATATTGAATGTGATAAATCAAGTTTTTTTAATGAATTGTTTAAAGCAGTATTCAATTTTATATATTGATTTATATATCTTCTAAGATTTCTAAAACTTGATTCAAAATATGGTATTATAAATAATATGAAGGCTATAAAAAGTATAAAGAAAATCGAATTTTGAATTTTGAATTTTGATGAAGATATCCAGTTCTGTTCACCTATTCTAATATATCTAATCAGATTTGAATTTGAATTCAAAATTTCTTTATCAGATATATCAAAGATTGTGCTCTTATTAACATTTAAATTTATATTTTTTGATAATGCTTTTGTCCATGATTTAGTATCCGAACTAAAAAAAGGTATTTCAATTGAATCAATTATATAAGAGCCGTCTTTTCTGGGAATTAAATTGTACTCCCAGGTAATCAAGCCAGAAAAATCATCGGTAATATTTTTTTCAATTTTGGTTTCACCTTCAAAAATATCAAAATCGTCTGGAAATACGATTTTTGGTCTTCCTATATTAGAAAGATTTCCTTCTCCCTTTAAAGTCACCTTAAATACTACGGGAGATCCTTCGTCAATATTTGAATTCGATAGCGATGAATTGAGAGTAAAATCTCCAACTGCACCAGTAAAATTTTCTGGGATATTTTGTAAAGGTAACACCTTAATTGAAACTGGGTCAGAAACAAGCAGTTTAGCTCTAGTTCTTTGAGAAAATGTATCAAAAAATGGATCATCCCAAAAAAGCCTATTAAATGATGAGTCTTTATTTTTTGTCTCAATCTTCATAATCATTGACTCGAGATTATAAATTCCTTCTTCAATTGGAAATAAAGCTACTTCATAGATTTTTAAAGATTTGTAATTATATCCATCAATTTCTATATCAGTCCAACTTTCTGGAGTAAATTGAATTCCAACTGGGTCAAATAATTTTTCAACCCAAAAGTCATTATATTCAGGAAATTCTGTAGATAACACCTTTGATGCTACTCTAGTGTAAAAAGTATATGTTAATTTAATTTGTTCTCCTACATAAGCTTCGTTTGCACTTACTTTGACTTCCAGAAAAAGATCTTTAGTGGCTTGATCAGCAGTTTGTTTAGAAACTTGAATTTTGTGAGGTTCAGTTATTAATATTTTTTGACCAATATTGACTTTCAAGGATGGTATTTCAAGCATTCCATGTTCTTTTGCAATCAAGGTCCAAGAAATTGATCTAGAAGAGGTTCTGTCGCCATTTACAAACCTATATTCACTTCCAATATTTGGACCTGAAATAATTGAAAAAGAATCTTCAATTTTTGATATATCAACCGACGGATTTTCATCAACGTCCGAAATTTTAATTGTAAAAATTATTGATTCAGTAATACTTATATTTTTAGTTGAGACTGAAGATGATATTTCTTGTGCATTTATAAAACCTATGAATGAAGTAATAATAAAAAAAATTCTTACCATTCTTTTCCACTTTCGTTAGAGAAATTGTTTTGTTTTCGCTTTTTATTTACTTTTTCATTCTCTTTCATAGCATTTAAAATATTTTCAACATTTTGGTCAATTTCAATTTGTTTTTCTTCGTTGTTTTCCTGTTGTTTTGATTGTGATATATCTTGATTTTTTGGACCATCATCATTATTATTTTTTTCGGGATTTCTATCAGAATTATTTGAATTATCATCCTTGTTTTTGTTTTGTTGATTCTGATCTTCGTTTTGTTTGTTTTCATTATTTTCTGAATCTTCGCGATTATCATCCTGGTCTTGATTCTGTTGTTGAGCTTGTTGATTTTTTTCAATTTCATTCTTTACAAATTCATAGTTTTTTCTTGCATCATTATCTTCTGGATTTTTAAGAAGTGCATCTCTGTAAGATTTCAAACTTTTATCTAACATTTTTGATCTATAAAGCAAATTTCCTCGGTTATAACTTAATTCTGAAGATGGATTTAAACTATCTTGCATAGCATAATCAAAAAACTCTTCTGCTTTTTTTAGACTATCTATGGATGAATATATTGTAGCTAGATTGTAGAGAATATCATCTTTAGATAAATTCTCTTCATTTAGTAAATATTCATAATAATTTAGAGCTGATTCATAATCTCCATTATCAATCATTTTTTGTCCTATATCCTGAGATATAACTTTTGAAAAAAGTAATATAATTATTAAAAATCTCATATTTTTCTTTTTCCTGACGAAATTAAATAAGATATCATTAGAAGTAATATTGTAACTGCTAATGGATACTGAAATTTATGTTCATAGTCTGAAAATTCAAATGAACTGATTAAAGAGTCTTCCCCTTTTTTTATAATATCTATAATATTTTCGCTTATTGGCTCACTCTTTGAGATTCGTAATAATTTTCCATTGTTTAATAACGATATTTCTCTTAAAAAATTTAAATTTATTTTTGAGAGGACTAATTCACCTGACTCATCTTTTAAAAAAGAGTTTTGCTTACTACGAATAGGAATTAGCGATCCTTTTGAACTCCCTACGCCAATAACGTGTAGATCAATTCTATCATTAACTAAGTAAGATATATCATCAATGGACAAATCGCTGTGATCTTCACCATCTGTAAAAAGGAAAATCATTTTTTGTTGATCATCTTCATTATCAAAAGCTTCAACTGAGGTTTTTATTGCGTTTGGTATATCAGTTCCTCTTGAAGATATCATTGAAGTATCAATACTTTTAATAAAAAGTTTTGATGCGTCGTAATCCATTGTTAAAGGAAGATAAAGGAAATTTGAGCCAGAAAAAACTACAACGCCAATTCTATCCCCTTCAAGATTATCAACGATTTTGAATAGTTCAAATTTAACCTTATCAATTCTTGAAGGTTTAATATCTTGAGCATCCATGCTTAAAGAAACGTCAACACAAAAAACTATATCAACACCTTTTCTTTCAACGGGTTTTACAGTTACTCCTGTCTTTATCCCTGAAATAGCAATTATTAAACTTAAAATTCCTATTAATCTAAGGAGGATTTTTAATGAAATTGTGCTTGAATTGCCAATAAATAAACTACTAAAGAAGTTTTTTGAAAAATTTTTGTTATCGAAAATTCTATATCTACTTGATCTATAAAATGAAAAGGTTATCGTTAAAAAAAACACAGCTAAACAAATAAGAGCAAAGTTTAAATATTCAAAGATCATATAACTCTCCTGAAATAATATGATCTTAAAATTTCATGAATTATGAGTAAGAAAAATCCAATAGAAAGAAACCAAATATAGATTTCTTGATAACTTGAAAAATAACTTACAGTAATTTCGGATTTTTCTAAATTATCAATTTCTGAATAGATTCCGGACAAGCTTTCTTTGTCTGTAGCCCTAAAATATTTTGCATTTGTTACTTCAGCTATTCCTTTTAAGGTTTCTTCATCAATTTCATTTCTTACAAATCCCCTTCCTGGTATCTGGGTGATAGATTGGTTGGTTCCTGCTCCGATTGTATAAACTTTAATATTATATTCTTTTGCAATTTTTGCTGCTGAAATTGGATCAATTGAACCTACATTATTACTTCCATCCGAAAGTAGAATAATTACCTTACTTTCTGAATCACTGTTTCTGAGCCTATTTACTCCATTTGCAATAGCAACGCCTATTGCTGTTCCATCATATTTAGGCTCCATAACAGTAACTTCAGACAATAAATTATTTAAAACACTATAGTCAATTGTTAATGGGCATTGTATAAAAGTGTCCTTGCCAAAAACTAATAAACCAATTCTATCACCATTTCTATTTTCAATAAATTCTTTCGCAGCATCTTTAACAGCTTCCAATCTATTTGGCTTAAAATCATCTGCAAGCATACTACTGCTTGTATCTAATACAAGAACGATGTCTATAACCTCTACTGTTATATCTTTATCAACAGAGGATATTCTAGGTCTTGCTAAACCTATTATGATAGAAACTAATGCAATAATAAAAAGAGAATTAATTAAAAATACTTTTAATTTACCCTGATATCCGAAGAAATTTTTAAGACCGTTAAAATTGGAAACTTGAATAGATGTAGATTTTTTGAAAAAAAATTTTTTAAAAATAATTAAAACCAAAAACAATGGTATTATAAATAAAAAATTTGGGTATAAAAATTCCATTAATTTGCTTCAAAAATTTCCTCTTCTCTTAATATATGAGCTAAACTGAATAAAGTTTCCTCTTTAAAAGAATTTGAAACTAACTGAAGTCCAATTGGAAGATTGTCAGATGAAAACCCTGCAGGAATATTTAACGAAGCTATTCCAGCTAAATTTATGGGAACAGTAAAAATATCAGATAAATACATTTTCAATGGATCTTCTAAATTATTTTTAAGTTTAAATGGTAATTCAGGAGCGGTAGGTATTAATAAATTTTCACATTTATTAAATAATTCTGAATAACCATTTTTTATTAATCTTCTGACTTTTAAAGCTTTAGAAAAGTATGCATCATAATACCCTGAGGAGAGAACATAAGTTCCAGTCATAATTCTTCTTTTTACCTCGTCTGAAAATCCTTTTGACCTAGTTTCAATATAAAGCTCTGAAAGGTCTTTTGTATTGGCTCTATTACCATACCTTACTCCATCAAATCTTGATAAATTTGACGAAGCTTCAGCCATAGTTAAAACATAGTATGCAGGTATACAATAATTTAAATAAGGTAAATCAATTTCAATTATTTTTACTTTTTTCGACTTAAAGAAATCAACTAACTGGCGATATTTTCCTGCTATTTCAACATTTATATTTTTTAGAATTTTATCAGAAACTACTCCTACTGATTTAGGAAGTTTTGAATCTTCAAAAGATGGATTTTTAGGAACGTTAGCATCTACGCTAGTTGAATCTTTATGATCTTGACCTGAAATTGTACAAAAAGTGTTATAAACATCTTTAATAGATTTAGACATAATACCTATTGTATCAAAAGATGATGCATGAGCTACTAAGCCATATCTGGATATACTTCCGTAAGATGGTTTTAAACCATAGATACCACAAAACGCAGCGGGCTGCCTTACTGAACCACCTGTATCAGAACCCAAAGCAATATCAGAGAGACCTTCGGCAATCGCTGCTGCAGACCCACCGCTAGAACCTCCTGCAACTAAATTATGATCAAAAGGATTTCTAACAGATCCATAAATCGAAAATTCAGAAGATGAACCCATTGCAAACTCATCACAATTAGTTTGACCAATAATAACACCTCCTTCAAGTTCAATCCTATCTATTACTGTTGCATTATATGGGGAAATATATGATTCTAATATACTTGATGCACAGGTTAAAGGCTCATCCTTGATTGCAATATTATCTTTTATTAGAAATGTTTTATCTTTTAAAAGACCTTCTCTAGTTTTTTTTAAATCAATACGTTTAATACGATTTCTGATAACAGAATTTGTCTTGCTAGCAGAAATTTTATCCTTAATAATAAGTAATTTCTGCTCTAAAGAATTAGATGGATTCATCTAAATTTATTTATCGGAATTTTCTGATTTTTTAATTTCTTCCTTAGTATCGTCTAAAGCACCACGAAACTCTCTTAAAGAATTTGCGAATCCTCTAGCAATACCAGGAAGTCTTTTACCACCAAAAAGAAGTAAAAGTATTAAAAAAATTAAAACTAATTCACCAGTACCTAAATTGAACATATAAACCTCATAATTTATCTAAAGTATTTTAATAAATAATATGCAATGCCGAAACCAATAATGCTACAAACATTAAATTTTAAAATAAAACCAAAATCTATAACAATTACACCGAGATTAATAAGATAATCACTGTTCATTGATCCAAAAGTAAAATCATATGAAATTAGAAAAAATTGTTTTACTGCACTACCATCCGGTAGTAGAAAAGCAAGAATATTTCCAACAAAAGTTCCTATTAAAGCTCCGGTACAAAGACCAAAAATAATTAGTTTAATGCTTCTTCTATTCATACTTCGCCTAATGTTAATTTTATATCCTTAAAATTATCTTCTCTAAGGACTGTTAATATAATTTCGTCTCCAGCTCTGAAGTCTAATTTAACTAAAACTGCTTTAATTTCCTCTAATGATTCAATTTTATAACCTTCAATTGCAACTATAATATCTCCCCTATACAACTCTTCGTTTATGGCGGTCGAATTGTAATCTACTTTATCTATAAATAACCCAATTTCATCTTTTGCTGGACCATATAAATACTGTCGGGCATTTAATCCAAAAGAAACTCTTCTATCAATCACTCCTTTGAGCCTTAATTCATTTGCTATTTTTTTTGCAAAATTTATTGGAATAGCAAATCCTAAATTTTGTGAATCTGCTCTTATAAATGTGTTAATTGCAATAACGTTACCTTTTGCGTCAATTAATGGACCTCCACTATTTCCAGGATTTAATGATGCATCAGTCTGAATCATATTATCTAATAATTTTATATCAGGTAACAATTCTCCTGAAGAATCTAATAATCTGCCAGATCTGGAATCAATACTAAAGTCTGCATTAACTGCACTAACGATACCAGCAGATGCAATGGGTTGATATTGAACATTTGAGATTAAGTTTCTAGGATTACCTAAGGCAATTGCCCATTCACCAACTTTTACATCATCAGAATTACCTAAATTACAGTATTCGAAGTCATCTCCTTCAATCTTTAGTAATGCAATATCAGAAACAGTATCCACTCCAACTATTGCCGCATCATAGGTTTGCCCTCCAGGTACAACTACAGTAACATTAATTTCTGTTGTAATAACAGCAGACGAAAAGCTATCTCTAATATTATGAGCATTAGTAAGTATATACCCATCCTTACTAATTATAAATCCTGATCCATTTGAAGAAGCTGGCTTTAAATTTCTATATCCTCTCCATGTTCTTAGGACTCTCTCCTGACTTCTGTATATTCCCACAACTCCTGGACTTGCTAATTCAATAGCGTTAGAAATTGCAGTAGATTTAGAAGATGATAGTTGAATATCTTCTTTTTTTGCATTATTGCACCCTGCAAATAAAAAAACAATTAAAATAACATACTTAATTCTCATATAAAATTTCCTTTAAAACTAAACCATTAGAAGGAGCTTTATATATTTTTGCGTCCTTAATAGGCTGATTTAATAAAGTCCTAAAATCATCAATTGAAATTTTATTTTGACTAACTGCAATCATGCTTCCAACTAAATACCTTACCATATGATGTAAAAATCTATTTCCATGAATAATATATAATAGTTTTTTATGATTTTTATCATCAAAAACCCATTTTGAAGTAAATATTTCACAATCATTATTTTGTTTGTTTGAAAATTTAGAAAAAGATAAAAAATTGTGTTTACCTTCAATTATTTTTGATACTTCCATTAATAACTTTATATCAATATTCTTTACATGATAATGATCTTTCAAATAAAGAGGATTATCACTTAAACAACATAAATAGTTGTACTCTTTACTCTTTGCATCAAACCTACTGTGAAAACTTTCTTCAATTTTTGACAAATGAGATATTCTTATTTCTTTATTAAGTCTGGCATTTATTGCTCGATGTAGCTCATTATCAGTTAACTTAGAATCTAAATCAAAATGAGCAACTTGACCTAATGCGTGTACACCAGCATCGGTTCTGCTTGCACCAAAAATCTTAACTTTTTTATTATTATTTAAGGCAAATATTGATGATTCAATTTTATCTTGGATTCCGCTTTGATTTTTTTGTGACTGAAAGCCTGAAAAGTTAGTACCATCATATTGAATTACAATTTTATATCTAGTCATTTAATCCTAATAATTTTATTAAAAACATTTCTATCATCAATTTCTGACCTTACTAAAACTTCACCAGAAGGCAAAATAATACCAGATATTCCATTATTAGCGCTTTGAACGACCGGTACTCCTAATTCTATTGAACGCAACTTTGCATGTTCAAAATGCTGATATGGCATAGCTTTACCAACATAAGAGTCATTAGTAATGACAAAAATTATTTCAGCTCCTTTGTTCACCATTTTTTTTGCAATTTTGAAGCTGCTAGAATCATAACAAATTAAAATAGATGATTTAATGTCCCCAATTTGAAATGTATTAAAACTTTCTCCTGGAGTGAAACTTCCCATATCATCAAACTGATTAATTTTTGATAACCAGTTTTTAAAAAAAGGAACATATTCTGCAAATGGAACTAAAAAGATTTTTTGATAAGTATCATAAAATCCATCTGGTCTTAAAAAAATTGCACTATTATAAACTTTAAGCTCATTTTTCAAATACATTCTTTGAGGAATACCAGTTATAAGAACTGAATCTTCAATTTTTTCCTGTAGTTTAATTCTTTCCTTTGAATCAGGAACAGCTAAGAATGATGTTAAAGCAGCTTCAGGCCAAACAATGACATCTGGATTTGATTCTAAAGATTTCTCCAAAAGATCATTCATTATTTTTTTATTTCTATTTTTTAATTTTGGATTCCATTTTTCATCTGGATAAATCACAGGCTGTCCAATTGAAACATTAATCTGTTTTTTAAAATTTGTTGAATTATAATTTGAAATTAATGTTTGACCAATTACAGCGTTTATAAGTAAAGCTGATATAAAACTATAAATATATTTTCTTTGTTTTAATGAAATAAACTTATAAAAAAGAATATTCAGAAGGACAATAATAAATAAAGAAAGATCTTCGTGAATACTTACAATTTGAACCAATCTATTGTAACCTGTTTGACTAAGAGAAAAATTCAACCAAGGGGCAGCCAAGGGGCCGATATCTCTTAAATTTTCAATAAAAACCCAAATAAAAGGAATTAATAATAACTGAATTTTATCTGATAATTTTCTTTTCTTAAAAAAATGTAGAATCAAACAAAATAAAACCCAATAAAATGAATAAAAAATGCATATGGCTAAATAAGAAATAATTGCAACTTGGACACTAGTTCCGGAATTTAGAGCTACCCAGTGTGTTATTATCGCATAGCTCGTAAAACCTGCTATATAGAAAAATATTATTTTTTCTGAAAGCTTAATTGATTTATCAAAAATATAAAATAGTGGAATCAAGAAAAACCACGCTAAAAAACCCAAATGAAACGGTGGAAATGAAAGACCTAACATTAGTCCACTCATTAAAGAAAACATTAAATTTTTTTTAGCTATCAAAAGGAACCTTTATCTAAAAATGATTGTAATATTATTGTTGATGCAATTAAATCTATATGCTCTTTATTTTTTCCAGTCTTAATGTTCTGTTCATGCATAATCTTTTTTGCAGATTCGCTCGAAAGTCTTTCATCCTGAAGAAAAACATTAAAATTTAAATTTTTAAGCTCTTCAAAAAAATCATCGACTAATTTTGTCATTTCATTTTTTTTATTATTCATATTTAATGGATAACCAATTACAAAAGATTTAACATCATTTTCAAATGCAATTTCTTTTAGCTTACTTAAAAGTTCTTCCCTTTTTTTATATTTGATTACTTTAAGTGGAATTGAAATAATCTTCGATGGATCTGAAATTGATAATCCTACTTTGGAAAGACCAAAATCTATACCTATTAATCTATCAGTCATGTACACGCTCAACTGAATCAACATTTTTTAGTTTTTGAATGTCTTTTATCACAGAATTAAGCTTTGCTCTACTTTGAACTTTACAAATGATCCATATATTTGCAATGCCACCTTCAGTTACATCAGTTGATACATCAACCATATTAACATTATTCTTTGAAATAATATTTGCAATTTCATTTAACATTCCAGCAGTATCTATGCAAGTTATATGAATCTTTGAACGAAAAGCCAAATTTTCTTTAGCATTCCAATTAACAGATACTAATCTGTCCTGCTTGGAAGTCAGAGAAGATAAATTTGTACAAGATAATTCATGTACAATTAATCCTCTACCTCTTGAAATATAACCTATAACATCATCTCCAGGTATTGGATTACAACATTTACCATAATTAACAACTAAGTTCTTTAAACCATCTAAATTAATTCCATCAACATCTGATCTTGCTGTGTCTACAAACTCGGTTTGATCAATTTCTTTTGGTAAATTTGTCTGCAAATCAGGGAAAATTTTTGGAATCACATCTTTTATAATTACTCCCCCTTTACCTATATCTGAAAGCATATTATTCGAAGTTTTAAAACCTGCTAACGCATACCCCTTTTTAAACTCATTTAACCTATCTAAAATCTTTAATTTTCTTAAGGATTTCTCTAAAATCTCGTTTCCAATCTTAATACTTTCTTCAAGTTCAATTTTTCTCAAATATTTAGATATTTCATGTTTTGCTCTTGAGGTTTTGACAAACTTTAACCATCCACTGTTTGGAGTTTGATTTTTATTTGTTTCTATCTCAACTATATCTCCACTTTTTAAGCTGTAGCTTAGAGGAACTAGCTTCTTGTTAACTTTTGATCTAACTGTTGTAAAACCAAGACCTCCATGTATAGCAAATGCAAAATCTAATGGGGTTGAATTTATAGGGAGTTTTATCAAGTCTCCTTTTGGCGTAAAAACAAATATTTCGTCTTCAAACATATCTATTTTTAATAAATCCATTAATTCTTCAGGTTCTGAACTATCACTATTAAGCATAGATAATAAATCTCTCAACCATGATACTTGTGAATCAAATTCTCCTATCTTATCATTGTCCTTATAAAGCCAATGTGCAGCAACACCAACTTCAGCAGTATTATCCATATCCTTTGTTCGAATCTGAAATTCTGTAAGCTTATTATCTTTAGTTAATACTGTTGTATGAATTGATTGATATCCATTGGTTTTTGGAGTAGCTATAAAATCTTTAAATCGATCTTGTAACGGAGGATAAATACTATGAATTACACCAAGAGCAAGATAACATTCCTCAATTTTATCAACTATGATTCTTATTGCATACAAGTCATAGATATCTTCAAACTTTTTTCCTCTATTTTTAATTTTTCTATGAATGGATGAAATCGATTTATATCTACCGAAAATATTAGATTTAATTTTATAAGAACTTAGTTCGGTCTTTATTGGTCTTATTGCATTAGATAAAATATCCTCATTTAATCTAGTTGAGGTCTCAATTTTCTTTTTTATACTATTAAAGGCTCTTAAATCTAAACATTTTAATGACAAATCTTCTAACTGCCATTTTAACTTTGCCATTCCCAATCTATGCGCTAAAGGCACAAATATTTCTTTTGTTTCTAATGCAATTTCTTTTCTTTTATTTGAAGATAAATATTGAATTGTTTCCATATTGTTTAGTCTGTCAGCAAACTTAATAATGATTACTCTCAAATCTCTTGCAAGAGAAAGAAATAATTTGGTGAAATTTTTGGCTTGTTTATGCTCTTTAGATCTAAAAGCAATATTTTCAACCTTTGTAACACCATCAACAAGAGAAGCAACGTCTGAACCAAACTCTTCTTCGATATCAGATAATTTTACTTCAGTATCTTCAACAACATCATGTAATAAAGCACTTACAACAGTTGTATGATCCATATTCCAATCAATTAAAATATTAGCAACATCAATACAGTGACTTACAAAAGGAAGTCCAGACTTTCTTACTTGACCCTCATGCATTTTAATAGAATATTCAAGTGCATTTTCAACTTGCTTTCTGTTTTTTTTTACAGGAATTCTTTTTAGAAGAGCTTTACTTTTATTAGCAATAACCTCGTCATTATTTTTAATAACATTACTGCTCATATTTTAAAACTCTTGATGATTATCAAATCTTGCATACGTATCTATAAACGTTGCAGTGACTCTTCCAGTTGGACCATTTCTTTGTTTTGCTACAATTAAATAAGCAAGACCTTTCAAATCTTGATCTTCTTTATCGTATACTGCTGGTCTGTAAAGGAATATTACTACATCAGCATCTTGTTCTATTGCACCACTTTCTCTTAAATCTGAAAGTATTGGCTCTTTTTTTGTTCTTTGCTCTACTGCTCTAGAAAGCTGTGAAAGCGCAATTACTGGAATATCTAATTCTTTAGCTAAAGCTTTAAGAGATTGAGTAATTTGTGAAATTTCATTCTGTCTATTCTCAGAATTTTTTGGACCTTGCATTAGCTGTAAGTAATCAACAATAAGCAGTTCTATATTTCTTTCTCTTTTTAATCTTCTAGCTCTTGATCTTAGATCTAATATTGACAATGCTGGTGTATCATCTATGTAAAGAGGAGCTTGAGCAAGTTTTCCTGAAGCAATATTAATATTTTTCCATTTTATATTTGGACTTCCTCTTCTTACAAGAGCATTATCTACTCTAGCTTCAGACGTTAATAATCTTTGTCCAAGTTGATCACTTGACATTTCTAAACTAAATATTGCAGTTGAAGATTTATTTTCAATTGCTGCATTTCTAGCAATAGTCAATGCCAAAGCAGTTTTTCCCATAGATGGCCTTCCTGCTAAAATAATTAAATCACCGTTCTGAAACCCTGCGGTCAACTTGTCTAAATCAATAATACCTGATGGGACTCCAATTATTGATCCTGGATTTGCAGCCATATTTTCTATTCTCTTAACTGTACTTGAAAGAATTGGTTCAATATGTTGATAAATTTTTGAATCTTTCTGTTCCGTTAAACTAAAAATTGACTGTTCAGCTTCATCTAGAATTGATCCAACAGAATCTCCAGCATCTAAAGCTTTTTTAGAAATTTGATGTGAAGTAGTAATCAAGTCTCTTAACATACCCTTTTCTTTAACGATTTCAGCATAAGTTTCGACTCTTGCAGACGTTGGCACTTTATCAACTAAGCCTGTTAAATAATAAATTCCTCCGACTGATTTCAAGTTTTTACCTTTTTTAAGTTCATCGGATACAGAAACTGTATCAATAGGATCGCTATTGTTCATTAAAATTAGCATAGCTTCAAAGATTTTTTTATGAGAATCTTTATAAAAATAATGACTTGAACCTAAGATGCTTATAGCCTTATTTGCAGCATCTTCATCGATCATTATTGATCCCAATACTGCTTCTTCAGCTTCAAGCGCTTGAGGTTGTAAATTTAAACCTTCAGTTTTTTTATTTTCAGCCATTTTTATTTATCCACACTCTTTCAACAATTGAAATTTTATTTTTTAATAGATTAATGATGTTTTAATAATCTGACAAGCTAATCCTTGATAATAGGATTATTTATTTAATTTCCAATTAATAGGTCTAATGTTTTTAGACTTTAAAAACTTATTAGTCTTAGAAAATGGATTTGATCCAAAAAATCCTCTATGAGCTGATAGAGGTGAAGGATGAACTGAAGTAATTATATAATGCTTAGATGTGTCAATTACATTTTCAATTGAGTGCGCTTGCTTACCCCATAAAATGAAAACTATGTTTTCTAATTCAGATGAAACTATTTCGATTGCCTTCTTTGTAAAGATCTCCCATCCCAAGTCTTTATGAGAATTTGCATTATCTTTTTCTACAGTTAAGACGGTATTTAAAAGCAAAACTCCTTGATCAGCCCATGATTGTAAATTTCCTGAATTAGGAATTGGTATATTTAGATCAGATTCTAGTTCTTTAAAAATATTCAAGAGCGACGGTGGAATTGCAATACCATCATTTACGCTAAACGACAAACCGTTTGCCTGACCTTGACCGTGATATGGGTCCTGTCCAATTATTACCACCTTTACATTGTTTAAATGTGTCGAATTGAAAGCATTAAACATTAAGGAAGGTTTTGGATAAATAATTTTATTTTTGTAAAAATTTCTAACCTTAGCAGAAAGCTCTATCCAATACTTTTTTTCAAATTCTTCCTTGAGTTCAGAATACCATGAATCATGAATCTTAACTTTTTTTTGGATATTTAATTGTGAGAGTTGGTTGAGATATATCTCGTTACCGAACAACTGCTTATTTTGATTGATAAATGTCTTTTTTAAAGATTTAGTGCTCAATTGATTCTTCGGTCTTATTCCAATCAATATCACCGTCTAAGAACTCATCTAAGGCAACAGAGGTGACTTTTTCTTCATTGTCAAAATCAATATTTTCCCTAATAACGGGCTCTGCAAGAA
This sequence comes from uncultured Fidelibacterota bacterium, assembly GCA_902538565.1. Taxonomy (GTDB): domain Bacteria; phylum Fidelibacterota; class Marinisomatia; order Marinisomatales; family Marinisomataceae; genus Marinisoma. The sequence goes on from CACBFQ010000001.1 coordinate 85,761, forward strand.
TACCATCTTCAGAAATTTCTTCATTTTCATCAATCATTTGCTTAACAATTCTATCTTGAAGAATTTGTTTTGCTCTTTTTGATGAGACAACAACAGCTTCATAAATATCATCTGTCTTTTTTAAAAGCTTGCTAAACGAAATTGGGTCTACAGCCATTTTAATCCTCTTTTTTGTGTCTATTTATAATTTCTTTAATTTTTTCAAACGTGGTTTCGAAGTTATCATTAATAAGATTATAGTCAAATTCTTTTTTTAAGTTATCCTCTTCTTCAAACCTGCTTAATCTTTTATTAATTTCATCTTCAGTTTCAGTTGATCTTAAAACTAATCTTTTTCTTAGTTCTTCCATATTAGGAGGTGATAAAAAAATCGATATAGTATTGCTTGGATAATAGTTCATTAAACTAACTGCCCCATTGACATCTAGCTCAAAAAATAAATGCTTATTATTATCAATATACTGTTCCAAGCTTCTTAATGTAGTGCCATATAAATCTCCGTGAACATTTTCATGTTCAAGAAATAGTTTTTCTTCAATCATTTTTTCAAATTGTTCTTTTTTTATAAAATTATAGTGGACACCATCAATTTCATACTTTCTTTTATTTCTAGTTGTATATGAAACAGAAATTTCAATGTTCAAATCTCTTGAAAGTAATTCTAACAAAGTAGTTTTACCTGAGCCTGATGATCCGGAAATAATGATAAAATTTTTCATAAAATATTTCCTATTTGCTCTCTTAATTTTTCAGCTTGCATTTTTAAGCTTATTGCATGCTTAGATACTCTTTTATCTAAAAACTTAGATAATATTGTATTAGACTCTCTATTGATTTCCTGTAAAATGAAATTAATTTTTTTTCCAGATAATTGCTTTGATTTAATTGATTGAGATATCTGACTTAAATGACTATTAATTCTATCAATCTCTTCTGAAATATCAATCTTTTCTATCTCATCAATTACGTCATTATTTGACTTTAAATTTATTTTACTTGCATGTACTTTTTCTTGAATTTTTTCAATCTTCAATAAATCTTTTTTAGCTATATCCAAATACCCATAAAATTCTTTTTCTATTATAGCTCCTTCTTTATTGCGCATATCAATCAATTCTTTTGTTGCAATTTTTAATGATGAGAAAATCTTTTTTTGAATTGAATTACTATGAGGTACATAACTTAAAATATCATTATTTCTTAGTAATTGGCTGTAATTCAAATCAATATCGTACTTTTTTTCAATTTCTTTATATGCTTTTAAAACACTCGATGTTTTTTGACTATTAAATTTGAAAGTATCTTTTGAATCTACTTTTATAAACAATGTAACTGAACCTCTCAATAATTGTTTTTTTAAATAGTTTCTAATCTTGTATTCAAGTGGACCAGATAAATCAAAAGATTTTGTGTTTAATTCGAAATACCTTGAGTTAAAAGATTTTAATTCAATATTTATTGAAAGTCTGGAATCCTCGTAACTCGAAGAACCAAAGCCTGTCATACTAACTAACATTGTGCTTCAACCTTTCTTTTCATATTCAATAAATAAAGTAATAATACTCCAACAGGAAACAGTAGTGAAAATATAGGGAAAATTAATTTAAAACTATAGTTATCTGCTATTAATCCTCCTAAAAATGCTGCTAAACCTGAAAGACCAAACATTAAGAAAAAGTTTAAACCAAAAACGACTGATCTTATCCTTAATGGAGTAATGTCTTTAATTATGGAATTAATTAATGGTTGAATTGAGTACATAATAATTGCCAAAAGAACTGAAACAATTACAATCAATGTTTTTCCGACAAATATTATTGATATAAATAAAGGAAGAAGTAGGAGAAAAACTGCTGACAATAATTTAATTCTATCAAACTTATCTCCAAGATATCCTGAAAGAATTTGTCCTAAAAAACCTGTTAACATAATTGCTGATACAATAGAATTTGCGTTTGAGCCAAAATCTAAATTAAACACTGAAGGAATAAATGTATTAAATACTGTAAATGATAAACCTACAACGAAAGAAATTAGGAAAAAAATTGATAAAATTGAGTTCTGTTTTTTATCGTTAAAGTCATTTAGGCTAATAATGTCCATTTTTTCAGTATTTGGGATAAACTTCATTGAAAGAGGCAATAAAAAAGCATTTAAAATTGCAGTGATAATAAATGCATAATGCCAACTAAAATACAATAAAGAAAAATATGATATTAGAGGACCTAAAGAAACACCAATTGATCCAAAGACTCCATGAAATGCATTTGCCTTTGCAATATTTTTGTCGAAAGTTTCTGAAATTAATGTTAGAGAAACAGGATGATGAATACTTGCGAAAAGTCCCAAAAGAATACTGCTTAGCGAAAACATTAGAACACTATTTGAAACACTCACTAAAAGCGCAGAAAATAAAATTCCCAATTGAGAAAATACTATTAATTTTTTTGGTCCGTGCTTATTGTACAAAAAGGACATTGGAAGGGAGCCAACACCAAAAAAGAAACTCACAATACCAAATATTAGCCCTACTTCGGCTGCATTTAAAGAAAAAAAATCAATTAAATTTATATACATACTTGGAATCAACATCATAATGATGTGATTTGACATGTGAGATAAACTTAAAACAAATAGAATGGATCTAGAAGGCAAGCTTTACTTCTTTTCTGCAAGACGAGCAGCTTTACCAGACAATCCACGTAAATAGTACAATTTAGCTCTTCTTACTTTATTTACTCTATCAACTTTTATAGATGCTATTGATGGAGAATGAAGTGGAAAAATTCTTTCGACTCCAATACCATTAGAAATTTTTCTTACAGTAATTGTTTCAGCGATACCGGACCCCTTACGAGCAATAACAGTACCTTTATATAACTGCTGTCTTACTTTTTGACCTTCTCTAACATTAACGTAGATTGAAAGGACATCTCCTGCTTTAAAATTTGGTATATCTTCTCTTAATGTATTACTCATTTTATTTTTTCTCCAAAAGATCAGGTCTTCTGTCTTTTGTAATTTCTAACTTTTTATCATTACGCCATTTTTCAATTGCCTTATGATCGCCAGATAATAATACTTCTGGGACTTTTAATCCATCAATTTCATTAGGCCGCGTAAAATAAGGAGCATCAAGTAAATCGTCAACAAAAGAATCAGTCATTGCTGAATTTAAATCATTCAAAACACCTGGAATTAATCGTGCAATTGAATCAAAAATAATCATTGTTGATAATTCACCGTTTGAAATGATAAAATCTCCAATTGATATTTCTAAATCGACATATTTTTCAATAACTCTTTCATCTATACCTTTATAATGTCCACAAATAAAAATTAAAGAGCTCTCATTGCTAAGATTACTACTTATTTTATGATTTAAAACTTTTCCTTTTGGCGAAGGAAAAATTATTTTAGGCTTTTTTTGTGATTTTGATATACAATATTCAATAGCGCTAAACAATGGTTCGCACATCATAACCATTCCACTTCCACCTCCATAAGGTTCATCATCGATCTTTTTATAATTATCTTTGGTGAAACCTCTAAGATTAACAGTTTCAATGGTAAGGAGACCTTTTTTAACCCCTTGATTGGCTATATTATTTTCGATTAGAATATTTATCGAATCAGGGAATGGCGTTATAATATAAACTTCCATATCATTTGACAAAAAATTAAGTTTAAAAACTTATTTTTTTTCTTGTACTGGCTCTTCTTCAGCTTCTTCTACTACTTTTTCTACAGGAGCCTCTTCAGCTGGTACTTCTTCTGCTGGAGTTTCTTCTGCTTCTTCTACAGGTGCTTCTTCAGCTTCTTCTACAGGTGCTTCTTCTGCTGGAGTTTCTTCGGCTTCTTCTGCAGGTGCTTATTCTGCTGGAGGTTCTTCGGCTTCTTCTGCAGGTGCTTTATCAGCTGGTGCTTCTTCTGCTGGAGTTTCTTCGGCTTCTTCTGCAGGTGCTTCTTCTGCAGGTGCTTTCTCAGCTTTTACTTTTTCTTTTTTAGCTTCATTAGCCTTAATTCTATCTTGGATTACTTTATCTCTTTCTTTTTTCCATTCTTCAACAGCTTTATCTATTTCTTTTTCTGACAAACCCTGCTTCATTAAATGCCATCTGTATGATAATCCTGATCTTTTCATTAATTTGTTTACAGGATCTGTAACTTGTGCTCCAAGCTTCAACCATTCAAGAATTTTATCTTCTTTTAAGGCATAATTTTTCTCTTTATTGCTTTCAATTGGATTATACCAACCTACTTGCTCTATTGCAGAACCGTCTCTTCTTTTTCGCGAATCAATAATAATAATTCTATAAAAAGGTCTATTCCTACGACCAATTCTTTTAAGTCTAATTTTTGTTGCCATAAACTATTTTTCTCTTTTTTTAATTTTGTTATTAAAACAGGCGTAATTTGTTTAAAAGTAATGAATACTACAAATGATTTATTTTATGAAAAATCAATGGACATAAGTTTTGAAATTCCTTGTTTTTCAGCTGTTACACCATAAATGCAATCTGCTGATTCCATTGTCAATTTATTATGAGTTACCATAATAAATTGGGTAGTTTTACTGTAATCTTTTATAACATCAGTAAACTTTTTGATATTTATATCATCAAGAGGTGCATCTATTTCATCCAATATACAAAATGGGCTTGGCTTGAATTGATAAATAGAAAACAGTAATGCAATTGCAGTTAAGGACTTTTCCCCGGCAGATAACATCTTAAGTGAGTTATTTCTTTTTCCAGGAGGCTGAGCAAAAATATTTATATCTGAATTTAAGGGATCATTTGGATCAGATAATTCAATTGTACCCTTACCTCCATTGAAAAAAACTGTAAACATCTTCTCAAAATTTTCTTCTACCTGATTATATGTATCTAAAAACTGTTCTTCAGCTACAATATCAATTTTTTTAATAGCTTCTTTTAAATTATTTTCTGCATCAATCAAATCAGACCTTTGCTGCAAAAGATTATTCAGTCTTTCAGTTTTTTCTTCATGTTCATCTTTGACCGCCCAATTAATTGGACCAATAGAATCTATACTTCTTTTAATTTTTTCTACTCTAAAAACCATATCAGAAATGTTGTATTCTTTCAAATCACTCAAAACAAAATCATTTCCAAATTTTTCAGAAATATTCTGCTCAATTTGAGTTTTTTTAATTTTTGATTCTGCAATTTTCATTTCAGCTTCTTTGATTTCATAAAAAAGATCATCTTTGCTAAATTTTTCTGAATCGAGCTTTGCTCTTATTGACTCCATCTTAATAAAAGCTTTATTTACTTCATTTTCTTTGTTTTCAAGCTCAAGATTATTTGAATTAATTTGATCTTGAATCTTTTTTATTGATGCATCCATTTTAGAAAAATCAAATTCTTTTTCTTTTTTATATTCATCTATTTTGTCTCTGTAATCTTCAATACTAGCCTTAAGCTTTTCATACTTCTTGTCTGTTTCAATTATGTTTTTTCCACATTCATTACATTCAGAAACAATTTTAAGGTAATCTGTGTCAAAGTGATTAAGTTGTTTAATCTTCTTTTGAAGCTCATCCTCAAGTAATCCAACACCTTTGGATGATTCTTGATTTTTTTCTTGAATTTCTAAAAGTAGCTTTTCTGTGAGCTTATCAACCTCTGCTTTCATTTTTGAAAGCGACTCTTTCTCATTTAAATATTTATCTCTTGCATTATCAAATTCGACGGTTTCAATCTCTTTTTTTGAAGTATTTTTTTGCAAAAGATTATTCTTCTTTTTTAACATCTTTTCTAAAGGGCGAATTATATTATTTAAATCATTAATCCTTGCTGAAGCTAAATCTAATTCTAATTCTTTTAATTCATTTGTTAGCTTCTCATGCCTTTTAAACCTTTTTAATTGTAAATCTAATGCCTTTACTTGTATTTCAATCTCAACAATTATATCATCAATTCTCTCTAAATCTCTTGAATTTAAATCGAACTTTTTCATAGCAGATCTTCTTTTAGCTTTGTACTTATTTACTCCAGCAGCTTCTTCGAACATTTGCCTTCTACTATCATCTTTATCAGACAATATTTGTTCTATCATATTTAATTCAATTACAGAGTATGCATCTGAGGTTAATCCTGTATCAACAAAAAGATTGGAAATATCTTTTAATCTACAATTGTTTCTATTTATAAAATATTCGCTTTCACCAGATCTATATAATCTTCTTCCAATTTCAACTTCTGAGTATTCAACAGGTAGCAATCCTTTATTATTTTCAATTGTTAAATAAACCTCACATAGACCTAAAGGATTTACATTGGAAGCACCATTAAAAATCACGTCTTCCATTTTTGAACTTCTTAATCTTTTAGTCTTTTGCTCACCTAAAACCCATCTGATTGCATCTACAATATTTGTTTTACCGCAACCATTAGGACCGACTATTCCTGTGATTCCAGAATTGAAAAGAACAGTTTCTTTTTTTGCAAAAGACTTAAAACCAAAAATTTCTAATTTTGAAATATGCATTGTCTATTATCCTGGAGGCCATCCTAAAGATCTACCTCCAATGAAATGTAGATGAATATGGTAAACTGTTTGACCTCCATCTTTATTACAATTAAAAATAGTCCTATATCCTGATTTATCTATACCTAGCTTGATTGCCATCTTTTTAGCTGCTTGAAACATTTTACCAATTAATTCAGTATCCTCAGCATTCAAATCGTTTAATGTCTCAATTTTTTTTTTTGGAATGATTAAAAGATGTATAGGTGCTACAGGATTAATATCATCAATTATAATTAAATCATCATCTTCATGATGAATAGTAGCAGGGATTTCCCTTAAAATTATTTTTTCGAAAATTGTTTTAGTCATTATTTATCAATAATTCATTTATGATTGATATCAAAGAAACTATAGCAGTTTCAGTCCTTAATATAGTTCTCCCAAGATTAACTTTAATGAAATTTTTTTCATTTATTATTTTTTTTTCATTCTCTGAAAAATCACCTTCAGGCCCTACAATTAAATTAATTTTTTTATTTTTAGATAAATTTTTAATTATATCTATTTGTTCAATAATAGTTTTATCTGAATTAATCAAACATACAATATTTACAGATTGATCATCGTACCATTCAGTAAAATTTTTTAATTTATTTAATCTTGGAAAATAAGCTCTCATGCTTTGTTTACATGCAGAATGAATCGAAGATAAAAGCTTATCGTGATTTATTGAAGATTTTACAGATTTATCAAATCTAATTGGGGTTAATTCATCAACTCCGAGCTCAACAGATTTTTCAAGAGCTATCTTGAATCTATTATTTTTAATTAAAGGCACTGCAAGATGAATTTTATAATTTCTTTCATGTTTAATAAACTCTTTATTTAAAATTTTACCTTTAACGGCCTTTTTATGCGCTTCATTTACAATAGCTTTGTAAATAGTTCCCTGTCCATCTGTAAGAGTTAATTGATCGTTATCTTTAAGCCTAAGGACAGAAACAACATGATGGGATTCTCTTTCATCAAGAACAAAGGTTGAATTCTTGATGTTTTCCTTATTTATAAGTGAATAATTACTCACGATTTATCTGATACTTTAGGAATAGATAACCTCCTCCAAAATCATCTTTAGAGTGAATTGGTTTATCTACATTTAAGTGGTCATAACCTAGCCCAAGAGATAATGTATTACCTGAAGGTTGAGAAAAATTAATACCAAATCCTAAAGAGGCACCTAAATTAGTTTGCGATTCGGTACTGCTCCATTTTTTTGAAAAACTTGAAATTGTCTCATCACCATCAACAGCAATAAAAGGTCCTATTGAAAATGTTATATATGGCCTTAAACTGTTCGCTATTTGACCATCAAATAAATAATAGTTTGTTCTAAAAAATAAAGGGAAAAGTAAGATATCTTTTTCTCCGGCAACTGTGAACTGATTATAGTATGGATCATAAATTGGATATTCATCATTTCTTACATCGTAAAATCTCAAATCTAAACCAATTGAGACGTTTGATTTTTGAAATTTTTCATATTCATACCCAAATCCATATCCATTATTTGCAAAAAGAAAATTTATATTTTGAATCTTATCTTGCGCATTCAATGGACCAATCATAAAGATGGTTATTAACAGAATTATATTTTTATTCATTATCTTCAAACTCAGCATCCTTTATTTTTTTAAAATCAATTTTTGTATCTTTTTTAACAATAATTTTTTCATCTTTTTTTGTTGAAATCCTATATAAAAACCATAAGACTGCTACTGCAATAATGTATTTTATCATATTATGATGGATTAAAATATTTTATACCTTGATGAGGCTGATGGATTTCATTAAGAAGATTTTCAAAATCCTCTGAATTTTCTACAAAGTCTATATTATTTGTATTGATAATTAATAATGGACCTGCTTCATAATTAACAAAAAATTCTTGGTAACGTTCATTAACTTGATTGATATAATCTTGTGTTACATGCTTTTCAAAATCTCTACCTCTTTTTTTAATATTCTTCATGAGTCTGGGTGTATCTGCCTGTAAATAAACTACCAAATCAGGTTTGACGATATCTTTCTCTAAAATATCAGCAACGTGTGAATAAAGTTTGAATTCTGCTTCTGAATTAAGAGTAAAATCGGCAAAAAGTCTGTCTTTTTCAAACATATAATCTGTAACTACCCCTTTTTGCAGAAGATTCAATTGTCTAATATCTTTTTGTTGCTGTTGATATCTTTGAAGAAGGAAAAAAATTTGTGTCTGAAATGCATTTGATTCTGGATCATCATAAAAATCTTTTAGAAAAGGATTTTCCTCAAATTTCTCAAATACTTTCCTTGCATTTAGCTTGTCTGCAACAAGTGTGGCAAGACTTGTTTTTCCAACACCTATCGGTCCTTCAATTGCAATGTATATATCTAATTCTTTCATGCTTTCTTATCAATAATATATTTTTGAACTACTGAAGTATCAGGACACTTTTCAAGTAAATCAACAATTTTAATATTAGTTTTAGGAAAAATTTCATCTGAAGCTAGCTCTGCTAAGGGAATCAAAACAAATTTTCTTAATAAAGCCCCTGGATGTGGTATTTGTAAATCCGGAGTATCTATAAAACTATCTTTGAAAATTATTATATCAATATCAATTGTTCGAGGTTGATTTTTTTGTCTTTTTTCTTCTCTACCTAACATTCTTTCAATTTCATGAATCTTATCTAAGAGCTGAAAAGCAGTTAGAGTTGTTTCAAGTTCTAAAACAATGTTAAGAAAAGATGGTTGATTTTCATTATAAAGAGGTTCTGTTTTGTAAAATGAAGAGGATCTTATTTTTGAAACTTCGATATATGAACCCAACATTGCAATAGATGAGGCAATATTCGATTCTCTATCTCCAATATTTGATCCAATAGATAAATAAACTTTATTTTTAAACATAATACTATTTTACAAACAAAAAACCCTCATATGAGAGGGTTTTTTGTATTTTATTTTCAATGAAATGAAAATGAATTACATCATGCCGCCCATGCCGCCCATGCCCATATCTGGAGCACCGCCTGGCATAGCTGGTACATCATCTTCTGGCTGTTCTGTAATAGCAGCTTCAGTAGTTAACAATAACCCTGAAATTGAAGCAGCATTCTCAACTGCAACTCTTGACACCTTAGCAGGGTCAATTATTCCAGCTTTGAACATATTAACATACTTATCTTCACGAGCATCGTATCCAAAATCGTTTTTACCTTCGAGAACTTTTTGAACAACGATTGAAGCTTCAACTCCTGCATTAGAACAAATTTGTCTTATCGGACCTTCTAATGCACGTTTCATAATATCAATTCCAACTTGCTCAGAATCAGATGCTTTAACTTTTGATAAGTCTAAACTAGCTCTAAGCAATGCAACACCACCGCCAGGTACAATACCTTCTTCAACAGCTGCTCTAGTGGCATGCAACGCATCATCAACTCTAGCTTTCTTTTCTTTCATTTCAACTTCAGTTGCTGCTCCAACATTAAGAACTGCAACTCCGCCTGAAAGTTTAGCTAATCTTTCTTGCATTTTTTCTTTATCATAGTCAGAAGAAGATTTTTCAATTTGAACTTTAATTTCATTAACTCTAGCATCAATTGCAGATTTATCTCCACTTCCATCAACAATAGTTGTATTATCTTTGTCACTTACAACCTTTTTACAAGTTCCTAGATAATCAAGTGTAGCGCTTTCAAGTTTATAACCCTGTTCTTCAGAAATAACAGTTGCACCAGTTAAAATTGCAATGTCCTCAAGCATAGCTTTTCTTCTGTCACCAAATCCAGGAGCTTTTACTGCTAAAACCTTAAAAGTTCCTCTTAATTTGTTAACTACTAATGTAGCTAATGCTTCACCTTCAATATCTTCAGCAATAATTAAGATTGGCTTACCTGCTTGAACTACCTTTTCAAGAAGAGGTAGTAAATCTTTCATATTACTAATTTTTTTGTCATGAACTAAAACAAAAGGATCATCTAAATCAGCTTCCATTGAATCAGAATTAGTTACAAAATATGGAGATAGATATCCTCTGTCAAATTGCATACCCTCTACAAACTCTAAATAAGTTTCAGCAGTTTTAGATTCTTCAACAGTGATGACTCCGTCTTTACCAACTTTATCCATTGCTTCAGCAATTTTTGAACCAATTTCATGGTCATCATTTGCGGAAATTGTTGCAACTTGAGCTATTTGCTTTGAGTCCGGAATATCTTTAGATAGTTTAGAAATAGATTTAACTACACTATCTTTTGCCAAATCAATTCCTTTTTTAATTTCCATTGGATTAGCTCCAGCTGTAACATTTTTTAATCCTTCTGCAATGATTGATTGAGCTAAAACTGTTGCTGTTGTGGTTCCATCACCCGCAACATCTGATGTCTTAGATGCAACCTCTCTAACCATTTGAGCACCAACATTTTCAAGCTGATTCTCTAAATCAATTTCTTTTGCAACTGAAACACCATCTTTTGTTATAAGCGGTGATCCAAATTTTCTTTCAATAACTACATTTCTACCTTTTGGACCTAAGGTAACCTTAACAGCGTTGGCAAGCTTATCTACGCCCTTTTTGAGAGCTCCTCTTGCTTCTGTATCATATGCGATATCTTTAGCCATTTAATCCTCCTTATAAAATTGCCAGAACATCACTCTCTCTCATGATAAGCAAGTCTTTGCCTTCATAGGTGATTTCTGTACCTGAATATTTACCATATAATACTACGTCGCCTGTCTTAACAGACATTTTGCTAGTAGTACCATCTTCATTATTTTTTCCTGGACCAACCACAACTACAGTACCTTGTTGAGGTTTTTCTTGAGCAGTATCAGGAAGAATAATTCCACTAGCTGTTGTTTCATCAGCAGCCATTGCTTCTACAACTACTCTATCTTCGAGTGGTTTAATTTTTAAAGTCATTGTTTCATCCTTTTGTTAGTTAAATAATCTAAAATTATCAATGCAAAAAATGTGCCATTAAACATTTTGACTATTTTTTATGCAAAAATGTCATATTTACTCATTTTTTGCACGGTAATTTTAAAATTTAGTAGCTTAAAAAACAAATGAAATATTAATTATCTGCCTGTACTACCAAATCCTCCTTCTCCTCGGCTCGATTCAGACAACTCTTCCACTAATTCAAAATCAATAGGAGAACTATCAACAGCAACTAATTGAAAATATCTTTCTCCTCTTTTAATATGGAAATCTTTATCATATATATTATCAACCATACCAACTAACTCACCTCTATAACCACCATCAATTAGACCAATTGAATTAGCAAGTCTCAATGGAGTTTTAGATATACTAGACCTTGGAAATAAATAGTACGCTTTGTTATCTAAATTTTCGCAAGCTATTTGTAGTGGAATTGGTTGTGTACTTTTGGCTGGAATAGTCTGATCTTCAACAATAAATAAATCTAATCCAGCATCGCCAGAATGAAAATGTGAATGATTTTCATAGAGCTCTTTTGCTCTAGCATTAAAAGCTTTAATCCTTAATTTCATTCTTATGAATAAGAGTTCTAATTGGATAAGGAATATCGATTTTTTCCTCTTTAAACTTTTTATGAAGCTTTTTTATGTAACTATTTAGAATAGTGTTATGATCACCAAAGTTCTTACCTTGAAAATAAATGAAAAAATTAATACTTGAATCTGCAAATTCTCTAAATCTTATAACTGGTTTATAAGATTTACTGACGCAATCCAGCTCTTCATAAATTTCATTTGCAACTTCTAAAGCAACTTTTTCAACATGGTCAAGATCACTATCGTATGAAACCCCAATTTGAATAGGAACTCTAAAAGCAGAATCCATAGAAGAGAAGTTTTTAGATATTGAACCTGAAAGCACAGAATTGGGAATAGAAATTATATTATTAGCTCTTTCGCGAATTGTAGTATATCTCCAACCAACGTTTTCAACATAACCTTGGTATCCGTTGTCTAGCTGAACATAATCACCTTCTTGCATTGTTTTACTCAAGAGAATATTGATTCCTCCAAATAAATCAGACAATGTATCTTTTAATGCTAAGGAAACTGCTAAACCACCAACACCAAGAGCAGTAATTAAAGGTGTAATTGAGATACCAAAAGATTGGAGAATAAATAATATACCAATAGAAAAGATTGCAACATTTGTTAAGCCTTTAAAAATACCTGTTGAAGGAAGAGATTTATTTGTCTGAGACCAAATATCAAGCAGTCCCAACACCACCTTCGAAGCAGTAAAACTAATAGAAATAATTAAAAAAGCTGATATAATCTTTTGGTAGATATCTTCTGGGCCAGGAAGATCTGCATTTCCAATAGCCATTGAAGAAAAAGCCAAAAAGAACCAAAATACAATAACTGAATCAATTGCATTGATAACTACGTCATCGCTTTGCCAATTGTTTTTCTCTGATAGAGATTTTAACCTAGAAACAAGAAATTTTTTGAAAAAGAGCCCTAAAACAATCCCCAAAAAGATTGTAACAATCGGTTCTATCCAAAGCAATAAATTTGCTGGTATATAGTTTTCTAACCCCATGAAATGACTTTACACATAAAAGTTTAATTGTTCAAGCAATGTAAGTTAATTTTTGGGATCGACCCAATCGTCATTTTCTTTAATTAACTGAATCAATTCATCCACAGCTTGCTCACTTGAAATATTTCTTTTAACTAATTCTTTGCCTTTATAAAGAGATATAACTCCATCTCCAGACCCTACATAACCATAGTCCGCATCTGCCATTTCTCCAGGTCCATTGACAATACAACCCATCACTGAAATTTTTAATCCTTTCAAATGATTTGTATGTTCTTTAACTAAAGCTGTAGTTTCTTGTAAATCAAATTTTGTTCTTCCACATGAAGGACATGATATATAGTCAGTTTTAAATATTCTGGTTCTAGTATTTTGTAAAATCAAAAATGAAAGTTCATTTATCTTTGAATCAAAATCATTTGTTAAAATCCATATTCCATTTCCCATCCCTTCCAACAAAATTGAACCTATATCGATTGAGGCATCTATTGCAACTTTCTCAAAGTCTGAACTTTGATAACTACCTTTTAAAATAACTGGAATTTTTATTCGTTTTTCTTCGAAAAAATTAAAAGCTCTTATTAAATCATGTCTATTTGCATTATCAACATTTAAAACTATTACAACATTATTTGAGAATGTTTGCATAATAGTGTTAGTTATTTTTGACAATTCAATCTCAATGAAATTTAAAGTATTTGAAACAGCTTCAGACTTTCTAAAATCTTTTAAAGAATTAAAATAAGGAAAAATATTTTTTGAAAGATTTTTATTCCAATCTTTGCCCTCGATAATATATTTTTTTGAGTCGTCAAGATTATCAAGATCATCGATAAATAAATAATCTGGAAAATTTCCTTCAAAATCATTTGAACTGTTTGAAATTACAATGGGCGGATTTTTCTCTCCAATATTTTTAATAGATTCAGTTTCTCTTTTAAAAAATGAAAAAGCTCTTTTATCAGTATTTTTAAGTCTTATTTTTTTAGAAATACTATCTATTTTTTCGAGAATTTTTTCAGCTGCAGGAATTTCAAACTCAGGATCTTCAGTTAATGATACTCGAATTGTATCTCCTATGCCTTCTGTTAGAAGGGTTCCTATACCTAATGCGGATTTTATTCTTCCGTCAAGTCCATCTCCTGCTTCAGTAACTCCTAAATGAAGAGGATAATGCATATTTTCATTTTCCATGGATTTAACGAGCAACCTATATGCATGAATCATTACAATTGGATTGCTTGATTTCATTGATAAAACAATTTGATCATAGTCATTTTGTTTGCAAATCCTTAAAAACTCCATTGCTGATTCAACCATACCTAATGGAGTATCACCAAATCTATTCATTACTCTATCTGACAATGATCCATGATTCGTACCAATTCTCATAGCTACACCATTTTCTTTACAAGAATTAATTAAGGGAATAAATTTCTCTTCAATTTTTAAAAGCTCATCTTGATAAGATTCGTCATCATATTCTTTTACTTCAAATTTTTTCTTATCGACATAATTTCCAGGATTAATTCTTACTTTTTCCACAATTTTTGATGCTTCTAATGCAGCATTTGGAGTAAAATGAATATCAGCAACTAGTGGATCATCATAACCTTTTTCAACCAAAGCATTTTTAATGTTTAATAAATTTTTTGCTTCATTAATATTTGGAGCTGTAAATCTAACTAGTTTTCCACCTGCTTGAATGATTCTTATGGCTTCATCAACACTTTGATTGGTATCCATAGTGGATGCTGTTGTCATAGATTGGGTTTTGATGCTATGATCGCTTCCAATAAAGACCTTACCTATTTTAACACTTAAAGTTTTTCTTCTCATGTTATCTTACTTTGAAAGTAGTCAAAGACATTAGAGCAAAAAGTATTCCTATTATCCAAAATCTTGTAACGACTCTTGATTCAGGCCATCCCTTTAGCTCAAAATGATGATGAATTGGTGCCATTAGAAAGAATTTTTTACCAGTACCGTATTTGTTTTTTGTATATCTAAAATATAAAACCTGAACGATAACAGATAAGGTTTCAATAACAAAAACTCCTCCAACAATTAATAATAATACTTCTTTCTTAAGAAGAATTGCTAATGTTCCCAAAGCAGCTCCGGTTGATAAAGATCCTACATCTCCCATAAAAATCTCAGCAGGCTTTGCATTAAACCATAAGAAACCAAGACAACCACCAAAAAACGCAGTGGCAAATATTGTTAGTTCACTAGCTAATGGTAAATATTCGATATATAGGTAGTCGGTAAAATCAACTCTTCCAGAAATATATGCAATAACACCAAATACACTTACAGAAATAGCTAATAGTCCAGCAGCTAGCCCATCGAGACCATCAGTAAGATTTACTGCATTTGATGTAGCTGAAACAACTAAAATAATAAAGACGGCATAAATAATAGGATAAAAGAAGTTAATAGAAACATTTTTTAAAAAAGGAACAAAAGTTAAAAGAGTATAGTCCCCATAAACATTTGAACTTATAATTATATATGAAATGAATACTCCGAGAATAGTTTGAGCTAGCAATTTATACCTTCCGCTCAAACCGTCTTTTCTTTTCTTGACAACTTTCAAATAATCATCATAAAAACCAACTAGCCCCATCCACACCATTGAAATACATATTATTTGAATGAATAAATTATTTAAATCAGCTAGTAGGACGGTAGGGATAATTGTAGAAAGAATAATCAATACTCCTCCCATAGTAGGAGTACCCTGTTTTTCTTTATGGGAATCTGGACCATGATCTCTTATGGATTCACCTATCTGAAGATTTATTAATTTTTTTACAACGAAAGGTCCAAATATAAAGCTAATTAATAGAGCAAGAATCGCACTTGCACCAGCTCTAAAAGTGATGTATTCAAAAAGATTTAAGAAACCAAAATATTCTCTTAGTGGTAATAATAATTCATTTAACATTTTTTAATTCATTAATTAATTGATCAAGTTGCATACTTCTGGACCCCTTAATCAAAACAATGTCTCCGTCTGTTAAAAGTTCATTTAACTTTTCTAATAAAGAAAGATTATCATTGAAATGTAAGCTTAATGCAAAGTTATTACTATTAGATTGTGCATTTTTAGCCAACTTGCCAACAGTAAATAAAATATCTGTTTTTTCAACTGCATATTGACCTATTTTTTTATGAAACATCTCTTCACTATCTCCAAGCTCCTTCATATCTCCAAAAACAAAAAATTTTCTACATTCTTTAAAAGTACTCAAATGATCTAATGCCGCTTTAACAGATTCTGGATTTGCATTGTATGAATCATCTATAATTTTAAACTTATTCAATGAGAAAATGTCACCTCTACCTGGAGGCATTTTGAAACTTTCTAAGCAATTAATTAATAAATTCCCATTCAATTCAGGAAAATTACTATCATTAAAGATATTATTAGCAACATGAGAAGCAATTTCTAAATTTTTAATAAAAATATTACTTTTATTTTCTTTAAAATTAACGGCTAAAGAGTTTGGCTTTTTCTCATGGAAGTTAAATTTCTTTGCTGAATGGTTGAGTATAGATTTTTTTTCTTTTTCAATATTTTCTATTGAACCAAATCCATCAAGATGTGCTGCAGCAATACTTGTAATTACTCCATAGTCTGGTTTGACTATTGAGGATAAGTATTCTATATCTCCAACTTTATTTGCTCCTAATTCAAGAACATATATTTCAGAATCAAGTGCAAAAGAAAGAATTGATAAAGGAACGCTTATTGAGGTGTTATAATTACCAAAAGTTTTTTCAACTTTAAAC
Organism: uncultured Fidelibacterota bacterium; assembly: GCA_902538565.1. Taxonomy (GTDB): domain Bacteria; phylum Fidelibacterota; class Marinisomatia; order Marinisomatales; family Marinisomataceae; genus Marinisoma. The sequence goes on from CACBFQ010000001.1 coordinate 102,646, forward strand.
TTTGATTGGAGAAGGTGTGCTATCAAATCCTTGGTTGTGGTTTTCCCGTTTGAACCTGTGATTCCTACAATTCTTCCATTAAAACTCTCTAACCAGTTAATTAATAACTCTTTTATGAAAACATTTAAATCCTCAACTAAAAGATGATGGCTACTTTCATTTTCATATGATGATAACGTATAACTTGCACCATCTTGTAAAGCTTGATCAACAAAATCATTACCATCAAAGTTTTCTCCTTTAATAGCAATAAATAGATCATTTTTTTTGATATTTCTGCTATCTATCGATATTCCATTTATCGGCCTATTCATAGATTGATCAAAAAAAGCTTCAAAAACTGTTAAAAAATGTTTTTTTTCCTTTAAATCAACTCTCATAAAATTCTTTAATAATATTACTATCAGAATAAAAATGTTTTGTACCATTAATTTCTTGATACTCTTCCATTCCTTTTCCAAAAATAATTAATATTTCATCAGACTTTAAATTTCTTAATGCAAATTTAAGCGCTTCTTTTCTATCATTGAAAATATGATGATTTTCATTAGAAAATCCTTTAATTACATCATTATTTATTAATTCAATGTCTTCAAATCTAGGATTATCAGGCGCTAGATAACATTCTGTAGAATATTTTTCAACAACTTCCGCCATTTTTGGTCTTTTAGACTTATCTCTACCTCCTCCAGCGCCAAAAAGAACTTTCAAAGGACGACTAAAGTTTTCTTTTAGAGCTTTTAATGTCTTATTATATGCATCAGGTGAATGTGCATAATCTAAAAATATCATTTGATTACTTTTATTTTTAACCAGATGAAGTCTTCCATCTATATTTTCACAATTTTTAATTCCTTCCAAAATATATTGTCTAGAAATGTTAAGCTCAATTGCAATAGATGCAGCAAGAATCAGGTTTTCTAAATTAAATGAACCAATAAGCTTTGATTCAAAGTCTAGAGTTTTGGAGTCCCATGCTAAAGTACCTGCTATTCCTAAACTATTAATGCTATATGATGTGCAAAAATAATTAGCATCTTCAGTTTTAAGTGATATACATTTGACATTTGAATTTAACTCAGTAATTCTCTTACCATACTCATCATCAATCATTACAACAGAAGAACCATTATCTTTATTTAAATTAAAAAGTTTAAGTTTTTCACTAAAATATTCATCCATTGTCTTATGATAATCTAAATGATCAAGAGAAAGATTTGTAAATGCAGTTATATCAAAAAAAATGTTTTCAATTCTTCTTTGTGATAATGCGTGAGAAGAAACCTCTAATATAACATTTTTGTAATTTTCATTAACTGCATGATTTAATATTTCATACAAATCAAAAATATCTGGCGTAGTTCGTCCAGAAATGATCTCAACAGAAGGCTTTATTCCACTTGTACCTATCTGTAACGTCTTTTCATTCGTCGCATCTAAAATGCTTTTTAAAATGGTTGATGTTGATGTTTTGCCATTCGTACCAGTAATTCCTATCAACTTTACTTTATTTTGAGGATAATTGTAAAAATTTGAACAAGCAATGCCTGCAGCAACTCTTACATCTTTAACTTTAACTACATTTTTTTGAGATTCTAACTTATCAGAATCGGTAATCGCTAAGCAAGCTCCGTTTTTAAATGCATCTTCAATGAAGTCATTTCCATCATTATTCTCTCCTTTAAAAGCAAAAAAAATGTATCCTTTTTTTACTTTTAAGGAATTATTAGTAAGACCCTGAACTAATACTTTAGAAAGTTCAATAGATTCATTTAGAATAGTATTTAATACTTTATCTATTTCTATCATAAATCGTATTTATCTCTGAATGATTGATTACTGGGGGCATGTGAATATATCTAATATAATCATCCAGTGATCTTTGATCCCATGGGTCTTTAAAATAATTGTCAGAATCTAAAAAACCTTTTCTTGAGTTGTAATATGTGAACTTATCAAGAGATGAATTAAAAAAACCACTTGAATAGGAATCGTTATTATTAGAAATATATTTGCTTGCTTCAACCCAGCCAGGTAATCCAGCATCAAGATAAAGCGATGTAGAAGTATTTACAGGAAAAAACATTCCAGTATTATTCTTTCGAGCAAATCTGTTGTATTCTGGAGCATTAAGTTTAATTGACTCATTAATCACATCTAGTCTAAAAAAAGTTTCTAGGGTTTCATTTGTATTGATATTTGCAATTAACATTAATTCTAAGTCAGATAATTCCTCAACGAGCAAAGGTTGAATATTGTCAGAAATATTGTCAGAAATATTGTCACTGACATCTTGCCCATAAAGACTTACAAAAAATAATAGAGATAAAATCAACCTAATCATCTAAACTTACCTTCATTCTACTTTTTTTTACCTGTGATCTTCTTTTTTTAGTTTCAACTCTTTTTACTTTAGAACTCCTCGAAGGTTTCGTAGGAATTCTTTTTGCTTGTATTTTAATATCGCTAAATAATTTTTCTAATCTATTTATAGCATCATCTTTATTTTTTTTCTGGGATTTAAAAGATTGAGCAATAATTGTTATAAATCCATTTTTTGAAATTCTTTTTCCATAGGCAGATATAAATCTCTGTCTCATCTCATCAGAAATATCTGATTCAAATATATTATATTTTAATTGAACAGCTGTTGAAACTTTATTGACATGTTGTCCGCCTGGCCCGCTAGATCTAACAAAGGAAAAATGTAACTCTGATTCTTTAATTTTTATCATTAAAATTGTTTATAAAATTTACAGAAATTTTTATGAATAGTTTTACAAAACATCGCATAACAGTTTTTGGCATAAATGGATGCCATGATGCTATTAAATCATCAATCATTGATGTTAATCAAGTAATCATTGAAAGAAATTCTCCTGCAGATAACAGTGAAAAAATGAATACTGTACTGACAGAGATACCACAAAATCTAATTGAGAAAGTTGATTCTGAAAGCTTTAAAAGATATGTTGATAATAATAGAGCACAAGGCATCTATATCAAAGCCCAAGCCAAAACCTTTCACGAACTACCGATACTTGAAAATGAAACTGCTTGTTTTGTTGTTCTTGATCAGGTTCAAGATCCTCACAACTTAGGACAAATCTTAAGAATTTGTGCTGGTGGAAATATTGACGGAGTTGTTATTACGGATCGAAACAGTGTTTCAATGACAAGCGCTGTAGCGCAAGTCAGTCAAGGAGGGTTCTCAAAAGTGCCTTTATTTTCAGTAACAAATATCAATAAAGCTATTAGTCATTTTAAAGACAATGACTTTTGGATAACAAGTTTCGAAAATAATATTGAAGCAAAAGATTGGTATGCTATTGATCTAAAAGGAAGATCTGTCTTGATTTTTGGAGGTGAAGGAAGCGGTATTAGCAAACAAGTACTTAAAAATTCAGATTTTCTTGCAACGATTCCTATGTCCCATGATATGAATTCTTTAAATGTTGCTACTGCAGTAAGCGCTATAGTCTTTGAAAGATTAAGACAAGTACTTAGTTAAGTTTGGCGAACTCTTCAGTTGCTTTCCAAACTCTCCATACATTCTTATAGCAAATTTTTTCAATTTCCTCTTCCGTATATCCTCTTTTTAGAAGATGAAAAATAACCATTGGAAAACCTTCTGGGCCTTTTAAATCTTTTGGAAGTGTATAACCAACTCCGTCGAAATCAGAACCAAAACCTACATGATCAATACCAACTAAATTGACAACATGATCAATATGATCAGCAACTTTTTCAGAGCTAACATATAAAAATCTTTTATCGTATTGCTCTTTTCTATACTCATCGTAAGAAGCATAATCAGTTGGATCTAAATTATTATCTTTAATATACTTTGCAACATCAGCATCAATTGGAGCTTTGGTATCTTTCGATGCTTGATCAACAAAATATGATGCAAAATTTATTTGAACAACTCCACCGTTTTCTGCAAGTCTTTTAATCATATCATCATCCATATTTCTTTCCCAATCAGGAGTAAAATGTCTACATGATGAGTGTGAAGCAATTGCTGGAACTTGAGTAACATCCATAACTTGATAAAATGCGTCATCAGAAACGTGTGAAATATCTACCATAATACCTACACGATTCATTTCTTTCACAACTTCTCTTCCGTAAGCACTTAGACCATTATGTGTACGTTTTCCAAGATTGTATGATGAGTCGCAAATTGCGTTATCTTCTGAGTGCGTAAGTGTAATGTAGCTAATGCCTTTGTCATGAAAATATTGAACGTTGGATAAATCTCTTTCGAGAGGAGCTCCGTTTTCCATACCCATTGGTAATGCTATTTTTCCTTCTGACACGATTCTTTCAGCTTCTTCAGGACTATGAGCAATCTCAAATTTATCTGGATGATCAGAAACTATTCTTTCAACAATAGCTATTAATTCTTCTGCTTTTTCTTTAGCACCACCAGTTACTTGGTAAGTTGCAGGAACATAGATAGCCATAAAAGGAACATCTAACCCACCTTCTTTAGCTCTAACATAATCAAAGTCACCTGGAGACCTTTTTGAAATATCTTCATAACCCCACTTATGCATTCTCCATGGAGTATCAATGTGGCCATCAGTAATAATAAATTTTTGAGATAATTCTTTAGCTTTTTCCATCAATTGTTCATCATTATTGGAATTACAATTCATAATTAGTAGTGTTGAAAGAACGATTAAAAAAGATTTGTATAACTTCATTATTTGTATCCTTTTTCATTTGGAGGTTAGTAGCGGGAGTAGGATTTGAACCTACGACCTCCGGGTTATGAGCCCGACGAGCTACCAAGCTGCTCCATCCCGCGATCTGTTTGTATAATAACTATAAATAGAAAAAGGAGGAACTTTTTTTTAAAAAAAACATAAGTATTAATGAGGAGCAAGTTAAAGTTTAAAATTACCTCTTAATTCCTTTCTCTTACCCTTGGTTAGGTTTTAATTTGCTCCTCGAATTAATAAATTCTTTTAGGACGAATTCCAAGCGCAGTAACTAAAACATAAGAAGTAGAATCAATTTTTTTTGCAATGTGATTAATATCAATATTTCCATGCTCATTTGCTCCAAAAATCAATACTTCATCCCCTAAGTTTAAATCAGCAGATCCTATGTCAATCATTAACTGATCCATACAAATTCTTCCAGTAATTTTAAAATCTTGATTTTGAAAATTTACAAAACCATCAATATACCAAGGACGTGGGACTCCATCAGCAAAACCAGCTTGTACAACAGCTATTCGAGTATCTGATTTGGTTTTATAAACCCCACCATAGCTAATTTGAGTACCAGCTTTAACGTCCCTAATTTCAACAATAGGAGCCGTAAATGTCATAACTGGTTTAATTGGAAGCTCTTGAGGTACTTCATCAGATGGAAAAGCTCCATAAAGAAGCATTCCAGTTCTAACCATATTAAATCTGGAATCTTCAACATTCAAAATAGCTCCACTGTTACTACAATGAACAAAATCAAAGGACATATCTAATTTTTTAGAAATTTCTACAACGTCACAAAATTTACTGAGTTGACTATTAGCATAGGAAAGGTCTCCTTCATCTGCAGTGGCAAAATGAGAGTACAATCCCTCCAATTCAATAGTATCAAGCTGATTTGCTTCTTGCAAAAATGCTTCAGCTTCTTCAAATGGGACTCCTAATCTTGTCATACCTGTATCAATCTTTAAATGAACTTTGACAGTATTTCCAACGTGTGCTTTTAGCGCTTTCAAATCATCAAATGATGAGATATTGAGAGTAAGGTTATACTTTGAAGCTTCATCAATTCTTGATGGATCAAATTTTGCGTAGATGAAAATATCCGTTTTAATGCCAGCATCTCGCAATTCAATGCCTTCATCAATAGTGAACACAGCTAAATATCTCACTCCCTCTTCTTCAAGAGCTTTAGATACTTCTACAGCTCCATGCCCATACGCATTAGCCTTTACTGTAGCCATGATAGGAATCTCTCCAACTTCACTCTTAACTATTTGATAGTTTTTTTTCAGTTGGTGTAAATCAATATAAACTTTTGGACCTAAATAACTCATTAATGCGCCTCATACCATGAAGGACCAATACCAAAATCTATTTCAATTGGAACATCAAGCTTCATTGCATTTCTCATATGTTCAATTACCATTTTTGAAATATAATCAATTTCATCTTGATGGACTTCTAATAACAACTCATCATGAATTTGCATTATAAGTTTAGATTTTAAATTTTCTTTATTCATTTGACGATGAATTTTAATCATGGCCAATTTAATCATTTCTGCAGCAGTCCCTTGAATTGGCATATTAATTGCCATTCGCTCAGCCGCATCTCTTCGAATTTTATTTTGACTGTCTGAGTCCCAAACAGCTCTTTTTCTTCCTAATAAAGTTTCAACAGATTTGGTTTCTTTAATCTGTAGCTTAGAATTTTCAATATATTGTTCAATTCCTTGATATTTCTGAAAGTATGCATCTTTAATTTGCTTTGCTTCTCCAAATGGAATATCAAGCTCTTGACTTAATCTAAATGGACCTGCTCCATACATTATCCCAAAGTTTACAATTTTAGCAATCCTTCTCATTTCTGGAAGGACCATATCATCATTATCAACATTGAAAATATTTTTTGCAGTGAAAGTATGTATATCTTCGCCATTATTTAATGCAGAAATTAATGATTCATCTCCACTTAGATGCGCCATTACTCTTAATTCTACTTGCGAATAGTCTGCAGAAAAAATTTGGTATTCATTTGATTGAGCTTTAATTGCTTTTCTTATTTCTTTACCATCTTCCGTTCTAATTGGAATGTTTTGAAAATTAGGGCTGCTTGTAGACAATCTCCCAGTAGCGGTCATAGTTTGATTGAAAGATGAGTGAACTCTCTGGGTATCTGAAATAATATAAGACGGCAATGGATCCAAATAAGTATTTTTTAACTTATACAACTTTCTGTATGAAAGAATTAACTCTGGCAAAGGATGTTTATCCTTCAACTCACTTAAAACAGCTTCTGCAGTTGACCTTTTCTTAATCATCGGAAGTTTTAACTTATCAAAAAGTATGACTGCAAGCTGTTGCGATGAATTAAGGTTAAATTCTTCTCCAGCTAGATTAATTATCTCTAATTCCAATGATTCAATTTTTTTTCCAATCTTATTGGATCTGTTTTCTAAGTATTCTTTATCAATAAAAATACCATTGAATTGCATATCTATGAGCACAGGTAATAAATCTATTTCGATGGACTTAAAATAATTAAACAACTTTTGTTTTTTTAAGTCTTTCATAAAAATTTCGGTCAGTTCAATAACAACATCTGCATCTTCTGCAGCATAAAAAGAGATATCATCTAAAGAAACTTGATCCATAGTAATTTGATTTTTTCCAACTCCAATTAAGTCTTTAATCGGTACCATTTTGTAGTTCAAATGAGCTAACGATAGGTTATCAAGCTTATATGACCTAGCGTTTGGATTTAATAAATGTGCAGCAATCATAGTATCAAATTCAATACCCTTAAGATCAATTCCAAAACGCTTCATAATAAGAGCGTCGTACTTAATATTTTGTCCTGTTTTTGGAATGTTTTCATCTTCTAAAAATGGTTTTAATATTCTAATTACTTCATCTAAATCGTTGTTCCCAAATAAATTTTCTTTTTTATCCTTAAATAAAATTGGAACATAAAATCCAGTGTCTTTCTTTGTTGAAAAGCTAAAGCCAACAATTTCAGCTGCCATAGGATTTACGGAGGTAGTTTCTAAATCAACTGATAACCATTTGCCCTGCTCTAACGATTCGACAAAACCGATTAAATCTTCTAAATTTAGAATGTTTTTATAATCTTTCTTTCTATCTACAGATTTTTGTTCAATAGTTTCAGTAGATCCAATCTTTTTAAGTAAGCCAGAAAACTCCAACTCTTTGAAAATTTCCTCAAGTTTTAAAGTATTCATTTCCTTGATTTCAAAATCTTCAACAGAATAATCAATGTTTACATCAGTAAGAATGGTTACAAGCTGTTTACTTAATAATGCATTATCTTTATCTGATAGTAATTTATCTTTCATTTTTTCATTTTTAATAGAATTTATGTTCTCATAAATATTTTCAATATTTCCGTACTCTTGAATAAGCTTCATAGCTGTTTTTGGACCAACTCCTTGGACACCTGGAACATTATCAGAGCTATCTCCCATAAGACCAAGCAAATCAATGATATTTTCGGGACCTACTCCCCATTTTTCTACAACTTTTTTAATATCAAATATTTCTTTTTCTCTCTTTCTAGCTTGAGGAGCATATAGAAATGTTGAATCATTAATTAATTGCATAAAATCTTTATCACCGCTTACAATATTACACTGTAAATCACTATCACCACATTGCTTAGCAACAGTTCCAATAATATCATCGGCTTCAACGCCATCTACTCTTAAAACAGGGATATTCATACCTTTAAGTAATTTCCATAAGTATGGTAATTGAGTCTGTATTTCATCTGGCATTTCAGATCGATTAGCTTTGTATTCTTCAAAAATTTCATGTCTAAAATTTTTCCCTTTTGAATCAAATGCAGCTACTAAATAGTCTGGTTTTTCCTCTTCAATTAATTGAAAAACTTGATTTGCGAAACCAAAGATAGCACTTGTAGGAGTTCCAGCAGAATTGGTAAGTGGATTTCTAATTAATGCGTAATGCGCTCGATATAAGGTGGCATAACCATCAATAATAAATAATCTTTTTTGTTTTGTTGAGCTCATAATTTAGCGGGCAATAGTACCCGCTAAATTATAAAAATAAGACATTAGAAACTATATGTTAATGACATTCCAATTTCTCTTGGAGGGCCAAAAGATGTATATAGTTTTTCAGAGTATTGTGGTGGCTCTAATCCAAAAATAAAACCTCGATCAGTATATGACTCATCTAGAATATTTTTAGCATAAAATCCTAATTTTACCTTATCAAATGTTTGAGAATAGTATGCATTCAATAAATGATATGGTTCTGACTCGTACTCATCATGCATTGAATCAAAAACAAAAGCATCCTTACCAGCAATTTCTACCATTAATGAACCATCTTCTGTGAAATTGTAGTTAAAAGTTAAGCTATAATTCCAATTTGGAGCATGAGCTTTTTTTCCATGCTCAGCATGTCCTTCATTTTCATCGTGGTCATCATGATCTTCATCGTGATCTTCATCATGATCTTCATCGTGATCTTCATCATGATCATCTTCACCGTGCTCATCGCCATGCTCAGCATGGTCCCCGAATTCAATTTCACCACTCAACAAGCCAAGTGATAATCCCATTGAGAATCTATCATTAAGTTTGAATTCACCGCTTGTTTCAGATCCATACTCATATCCTGAATCAGCATTTTGTTTAAAAAATGCAAAAGCATTTGGATTTAATGGATCTAACTGCTCTGAAGTCTCAAAAATGTGACCATCATGTTCTAAATAAAACAATGAAGTTGATAACTTAATGTTATCTGTATACCATCTAATACCTGTCGTCACATCAATGTAGATTTCATCATCATAAGTTTTATCTTCCATATCTAAGTAAGGATTCTGATTTACACCAGCTGGATGATAACCTTCAGCAGCGTATATATACCAATGAAGATTACTTGTTGGATGCATCTCATAGGCAATTTTATATGATGTGTTCCAATCTCCATCAAGTTCAAAGGAAGCGCTTGGATTATCAAAATCGAAATAATCAATATCTCTTGCCTCATGCCTAAATCCAACTGATAAAGTTGAACTATTTTCAAAATTGTATGCTAGTTCTCCATACAATGATTTTGATACGATATCATAACCAGTAGATAGTCCAGTTGCAGATCCTCCGAAAACATATCCGGCTGCATCTGTTGTTTCCTCATAGTTTGAGTTATAAATACCAAAAACATAATCAACTTTATTATTATTTTCGACATTAGATCTGAATCGTAAATCCACTGTTCTTGTGTCAATCTCTCTATCAAATGAATCAAAAAAGTCGTATTGATAACCCTCTACGTCTGGATTAAAGTTATAAGGCTCATCAAACCAAAAACTATAATTTCCCCAGTCTGAATCATAGCTGTGTAATGTTTCATTGCTGGACATCCCAACATTTAAGTCAACAATTTGCTCACCTAAATCATATTTGTAATCAGCAATAAAGATTTGTGACTTTTGACTATCTTTTCCTGGATTATCGGAATAAGTAATGTTATCAGTATTATTATCTGGTGCCCAATTATCATATCCATTATCAAAGTCAGAACTGATTATGGTATATTTTTGAGAAATTAAATCACCTTTTTTGAGTATTTTTACTCTCAAAGATGTTTCATTTCTATCAGCAGATGCATAATTACCTAATGCAACATTTTCTTTAAAACCATCTGAAACATTTGAATGTCCAACTAGTCTTACTTTCCATCCATTTTCGAATGGTAAATTATAGACTAGACCATTGGTGTAGGTATTATATGAACCAAACTGAGTCATAACATAGCCACCTTTTTCGTCCGTGGGATCGTTAGTTTTAAAATTAATTAAACCTGATGAAGCTGAGGCTCCAAACAAGCTTGTTTGAACACCCATTAAAACTTCAACTTGTTGCATATCAAATAATGGTGTAATCATTCCTAGTTCAGAAATATCCATTCCATCTAGAACCAAACCAACATATGGACTTGGTGGTCCTTGGTCCGCATATCTACTTACTGAACCTTCCCCTCTAATTTGAAAAAATCTTGGCCTTGAAGTACCACCAGCATAATTTAAATTAGGAACTCTGTAAAGAAGATCACTAAAGTGTTGTCCTTGCATGAATTCTAATTCATCATTAAAGATAATAGCAGAAGCTGCTAAATCACCCTCATTGACTTGTCTTAAAGATGAATATACTTCAACACCTTCAAGTTCAATTGGGTTCAATGAGTCTGATTCGGTTACAACGTTTTGTGCAAATAATGAACTTATTAATATTATTAAACTAAAATTGTTTTTCATTTTTTCTCCTAAAATGATTTGTTAAAACTCCGATATTAAATTGATATCGGCTTGTGGTAATAAGATTATTGTGGTGGGGATTTGTTTAAGAAACAAAATATATTAAACATCATGTAATTAGATACATATTGTTTATAAATAATATTTTTAAAGTTTATTTTTGCAGAAGTAGTCGATATTTCTACAAAATTATTTTCACTATTAAACTGGCAAAAATCACAGCCTTCCTCTACCGTATTATAATTTGAAGCATGATCTGCATGATCATCTTCATGAATATGTACATGTAAACTAAGGTAGGTAAAAGAAAGTAATGTTATTGCAATTATAGTTTTTTTCATTTTTACTTTAAAAATTTATTAAGTTAAGATTATGAAAAATGAAATAACTCTCAAAGCCTTTTTTTTGAGTATTTTCTTATCTATAATCTTATCATCTGCAATGGTATATTTAGGTCTTTATGCAGGAATGACTATTTCAGCATCAATTCCTGCAGCTATTATGTCAATGGGGATTCTTAGACTTTTTAAAAATTCAAACATCTTAGAAAACAATATTGTACAAACGGCAGCATCTGCTGGTGAATCATTAGCTGCTGGAGTTATTTTTACATTACCAGCTCTTTTGCTTATAGGTTATTGGGATACCATTAGCTATTGGGAAGTAACAAAAATTGCTATGGTTGGTGGAATTTTAGGTGCATTATTTACTGTACCATTGAGAAGAGCGTTAATTTTAAAAGCACAACTTCGCTTTCCTGAAGGTGTTGCAACAGCAGCTGTGCTAAAAACTGGTCATGAAACTAATGCAGAAAAATCTCAACAAAGTTTGAAGATTATTGGTATATCCGCTCTTGTTGGAGGATTTGTCAAGCTTGGAGAGTTGGCTTTTAGTATTTGGTCGAGTGCATTGGGTGGCGCTATAGCTATTAAAGGAGCAATATTTGGAATGGGAGCAAGCCTGTCACCTTCATTGTTTAGCGTTGGTTATATTGTTGGAAGAAATATTGGTATTCTTGCCTTTACAGGAGGATTAATATCATGGGCTGTTGCCATACCTATCTATTCTTATCTATATGGATTTGAAGGAGACAATTATTTTGAGAGTGCCAATGTAATCTGGAATGCTAAGATACGTTATCTTGGTGTTGGTGCAATGGTTGTTGGTGGTATTTGGTCTGTTATTCAGCTTGCTAGACCGCTAATTGAAAGCATTCAACTTAGCTTAAAAACACTTAAAGAGAGTTCAGATAATATTTCATTGGAAGAAAGAGATCTACCAATTAACTATGTTTTCGTAGCTATCATAGCAATGCTAGTTCCAATCTCTCTTACTTACTTTGGAATTATAGGTTCATGGACATCTGCAATTATATTGTCATTTGTTATGCTTATTTTTGGCTTTTTATTCTCAGCTGTTGCAGCCTATATGGCTGGAGTAGTTGGATCATCTAATAATCCTATCTCAGGAGTAACAATTGCAACTATTTTATTTAGCTCACTTTTAATCATAAGCTTCTTTGATATTGATTCTTCAAAAGGAGCTGCAGCTGCAATACTAATTGGTGCTGTAGTGTGTTGTGCTGCTGCTATTGGAGGTGACAATCTTCAAGATTTAAAGACAGGAAATATCGTTGGAGCAACACCTTGGAAACAACAATTAATGCAATTGGTAGGTGTTGTTAGTGCCGCCTTAACTCTTGGAATAGTTTTAACCCTTCTACATGAAGCATATGGTATTGGTAGTTCAGTCTTACCAGCCCCTCAAGCTGTTTTGATGACTAATGTAGCAAATGGAGTTTTTGCAGGTAATTTGGAATGGGGAATGATTTATGCTGGAGCATTTTTAGGAATAATTATTATTCTGATTGACCAATATCAAGCTTACAGAAAAGCAGATTTCAGAGTACCAATTTTAGCAGTAGCAATAGGAATCTATCTTCCTATTGAACTAACTCTTCCTATATTTATTGGGGGAATGTTAAACCATATTGCAAGTAAAACTGCTTCTGAAGAAGGTAAAAATAATGGATTGTTAATAGCTTCAGGATTAATTACTGGTGAAGCATTAATGGCTATTTTTATTGCAGTTCCACTGTTCTTTGATAAAAACTATTGGCCAAATCTATCTTTATCATCTCCTTTTAATGACTTTGTTGGAATTGCCATTATAGCAATAATTCTTCATAGATTATTTTTAGTATCTAAAAAATAGCTAGAAACCACTGATAGTAAATTTAGTCTTATTCTTCAGTTTCTTGCTGTGATTCAGAGCTTTATCATAAGAACTGAAATGATTGCTTCTCACATAATAAATCATTTTACCATTTTTAAAAACTTGATCAATTTGGATATTATTAATTTTTTCTTCTGAAAGTACATCTTTCAATATTGTTGCATTTTCAATTGAAGAAAATGCTCCGAATTGAATGAACCACACTCTATTGGTTGATTTTTTTGATGTATTTTTTTTGACTTTATTAGTTGATAATAATTTTTGATAAACTTTTAATGAATCAGATTCCCCTGCTGCATCCAAAGACTTATATAATAGATCTTTGGACGACTGACTCAAAAGATGAGTTGGTGCATTTAGATTAAATTCTTTCAATATATTTGAGGATGTGATATAGGAACCAGTTGCATAAAACATTTCAGCTTTCTTAAGCTTTGAAAGCCATACATAATCCGAGTCTTCATTTGTATTGATGATGCGTTGATAAATTTGTAGTGCCTCATTTGCATTAGTTAGTTTGGTGGCTCTTTCATACTCCAGAGCCAAATCTTTGCCTTGAGCAAATACACCGCTTGATATTGCGATAAATAAAAAAAGGTTATTTAATAATTTCATCTTTAATCATTTCGTTACATAATGAAGAAATAGATTTTTTTACTTCAAAACTTTCAGATTCTAATTTTAGTTTGTTTAATCTAATTGAGTGACATGAATGATTACTTTTCATAAATCTATCAACTAAATCATTGGCATCAGCAACTTCATTTTTTTCTAAAAGAATATCTACTAATCTATTTAAAGCAAAACCATCAAAGCTATTTTCTAATAATTCTCTATACAAATTTTCAACTTCATCATACTGTTGATTATCAAATAATATATTTTCTATCTTATTATAAGCCAGGGTTCTTTGAGGTGGCTTATGTTTTGCATATAGCTTGTAATATGAAATTGCTTTATCTGCATTATCTTTATTATGATTAGCAAGTTCTAATGCTGACTCCGGATAAATATTTTCAGCAGCTGCACTTTTTTCAAGATAATGTACATAATTTTTGATTTTATCTTTTGACTTATAATCCATGGCTATGTAGTAATTCAACATAGATTCATCATTTTTTTTATGATGTATATCTACTTTCATTAACTTTTTTTCATGCTTCAAGGCTTCTTTCCAATTTTTATTTTCCGTTGCAATATCTTTGAGCTTTAGTAAAGCCCATTTATTTGATGAATCCATATTTAATATGTTATTTAGCTCTTCTTCAGCTTTAGAAATATTACCACTTTTGATAAAATCTTTTGAAAGAGCAGTATGTGCTTCAATTTTTTTTGATTGTGAAATATGTGGTCTTAGAATCACAGTTTGATGAATTTTTATTGCTTGATTAACATCTTTTTCTCTTACAAGATCTCCAAGCAGTAAGAAAGCATCAATATTGTTTGAATCTTTTGAAATAATTTCTCTTAAAAGATGATAAGCCTTATCCTTTTCTCCGTTAACTAAAGCTTTAAGTGCATAATTAAAAGCTTCAGCATCAGTAGGAATATTTTTAGATCGATTACTAACTAATAAGAAAATTATTAAAGATAAAACTACAACGATGATTATGAAAATTTGCAGATTGCTTAAAGCAGAAAATTCCAAAGAATTACTCCTTATCGGAAAAACTAAATTCTTCGCCAACAGCTACATTCCTAAGACCATCAAGCTCTTCTGAAATTTCTTTGTTTGATTTAACTAACTTTGAAATTTCAGATCTATATGAAAAGAAAGTTTTGAGAGAAATTATATAACCAATAATTACACCAATCATAATAAATCCAATAAACGCAAGATACCCAGGAATATCGTAACCATTATCTCTAAAAAAGTAAATAGTTATACTTTCACTATTCTTGTCAAACAACAAGAAAGTTCCGGCCAATATAGCTAATAATAATAAAACTCTAATAACTCTAAACATTATGCTCCTGTAATCTCTTTACCGTGCAATATTACACCTGTTGCGTCAGATATTTCAACAGGTACAATATCTTTAATATTACTATTATTTTTCTCAATTATCACCCATTCATTGGAATCAGTTCTACCAGCCCAATGCAAATTAGATTTTTTACTTTCTTTTTCAATTAATACTTGCTGGAAAGTTCCTACCATGTTTTGATTAAGTTCCAACGTATGTTTTCTTTGAAGAATTAACATTTCATCAAGGCGAGATTTTTTAATGTCCTCAGAAATATGATCTGAAAATTGTTCAGCTTTTGTGTAGGGTCTTGGTGAATATTTAAATGTAAATGCAGAATTAAATTTTATTTCTTCCATTAAATCTAAAGTTTCTCTGAACTGTTCATCTGTTTCGCCTGGAAAACCAACAATAATATCTGTTGAAAGACCGCAATTTGGCATGATTTCTCTAATCTTCATTGCCATATCATAAAAATGCTCTCTGGTGTAAGTTCGATTCATCCTCTTTAACACTTCGTTTGATCCAGATTGCATGGGAAAATGAACATAATTACAAATATTTTTTCTTGATGCCATCACTTCAAGTAATTCTACATTTATGTCCTGAGGATGTGGTGAAGTATACCTAATTCTTTTCACACCATTTATATACGATACAGCCAATAATAAATCTGAAAAAGATTTACCTTCAAAATTGTAAGAGTTGACATTTTGACCAAGAAGAGTAATTTCAACAAAGCCTTGATCAACAGCTTTTTTTACCTCCTCAACAACACTTTCTACGCTTCTACTACGCTCTCTCCCTCTAGTAAAAGGAACTATACAAAATGAACAAAATTTATCACATCCTCGCATAATCGAAACCCAGGCATTAAATGTATCTCCTCTACTTGGAAAAAGATTTTCATATACCTCATATCTTGAAAGCTTTGTATCAACAATACTCTTATTATCTTTAACATGTCTATTAATTAAATCAGGAATTTTTCTGTAAGAATCAGGGCCAAGAATAATGTCTACATAAGGTTTATTTTTTAGTAAATCATCTTTTAGGTTCTGAGCCATACAACCTAATACACCAATTATCAAGTGAGGCTTATTAAGTTTTATTTTATGAAGATTACCAAGCTTTGAATGTACTTTAGTTTCAGCATTTTCTCTTATAGCACATGTATTTAAGAAAATTGCATCTGCTTCATCATAATTAGCAGTTTTTTCAAGACCGAGATTTGTCAAAATACCTTCGACAAGTTCTGAATCTGCAACGTTCATTTGGCAGCCATAAGTTTCTAAGGCGAATTTTTTAATTATTGAGGAGTCCATTAATCAATATAGCCTGTAAAAAAATATTTTAGCGGATCTACTGTTTTATTATTCTTGTGAACTTCATAGTGTAAATGGAATCCAGCAGCTCTTCCGCTATTTCCAGATTTTCCAATTTTATCTCCACGTTTAACTTTTTGACCCTTTTTGACGTTAATTTTCCAAAGATGAGCATATACGGTTTCATATCCATAACCATGATCAATTTTAATATATCTACCCCATCCTGAATCATACTGTGCTTTTGTGACTACTCCATCACCGGTTGCCACAACATCTGTATTTAGATTAACTGGGAAATCAAGACCAGAATGCATTCTTCTTTTTCCATCGATTGGGTCTGTTCTATATCCATATTTTGAACCTATATATCCTTTAACAGGAGATATGGAAGGAATGTGTCTATACATAGTTTCATTTGATTTAATCTTATTAAAAATAGAATCATAGCTATCTTTCTGGATATTTATAGCAAAAGCTAATGAATCTACTCTGTCCTTAAGCAACATTATAGTACTGTCATCAATATCTTCAATGAGTATCTCCTTTTCCGGTGAACCTCCAACACCTTGAGCTTTAACATCATCGCTTAATGGTTCTAAAGTAGCATAAGTTCTTAATTCTGAATCTTTTTCTTCGATTAACCTTAACTCTTCTTCAAGTTGTGTAATTTTATTCAACAATTCTTGCGAAACTTCTGAATATTTCTCATCCGTTTCTTCCAACTTTATCTTATAATACTCATCCGAAAACCTTAAAGATAAGGCATAATTCAAACTGATAAATGCGGCTGTAAATACCCCCGAAAAAATTAAAAAATTTGATAAAGAAAAATTTATTTGGTGCAATCTATCAGATGATAGAAATTGAAAAGAGAACTTTTTTTTATTCATCATCAATTATCTCTTTATTTTCTGAATTATTTTCATGATTTATTTCTTTTTTTATATCTGCAATTTCTGATTTAATAGATTCAACGCTATCAACAATAGAAAGATATCTTTTATCTCCAACAAAGTTCAAAACATTTTTTTCTTTTGTTTTGGAAAATACGTATAAGCCTAACTTTACATAATGACTAGATAGTTTTCTTTCTAATTGAAGTACATCTATTCTTAACTTACTTGTGTGCGTAAATTCCTCAGCTTTTTCTGAAGCTACAATACTCCACTCTGTAATGTTCTTTTTTAAATCTTCCCAAAAGTTTGCCATAATTCAGAATTTAATAGAACCGAGATAGATAGCAAAGGTTAAAAGATGCTCCCAATTTCAATGAAATCAGGAGCGATCTTTTTTTATGGTAGCCAACCAAAATTATTCAAAAATTCCTTTTAAAAGTGTCGATATACTTTTTTTAATGCCACTAACGTCTTTTATTTTTAAAGAAGAGGATTTGTCTTCTACATTAAATATTGGCCAAGCTAATAAGCCAAAAAGTGTAATATATTCTCTTTTGTCCTCAAAATTTTCTTTATAAACAATATTTTTAATCTTCATAAGATCTACAGGAACATCTGCAAAATGTTTTTTAAAGAGCAGATCTAGATTTCGAATTTTAGATCCACCTCCAGAAAGCTTTATTCCTGACTTAAAGTCAGTAATTGATTTTCCAATATTTTTTAATTGTACTTCAATTTGGTCAATGACATCTTCAAATCTTAATTCTACTATTTTTGAAATTTCTTTTTCATTCACATTTTTCTTTAAATCATCATTTGGAATTTGAACTTCAAAAACTTTTGATTCATCTGCAAAATCTGAAAAAGCAGAAACATGTTCAATTTTTACTCTTTCAGCCTCTGCAATTGAGGTCTGAAGATATGCTGCTAAATCTTTTGTTACTAATCTAGATCCGATTGGAATAACTTTGGAGTGTATCAAATAATTATCTTTAAAAATCAAAATATTTGTTTTATCAGATCCTATGTCAACAAAGATTACGCCTAATTCTTTCTCATCATGTGTTAAATTTGATGATGAAGCAGCATATCCATCAAATACTGGAAAAGGTTCAATACTTAAGTCTTCATTAAAACAGTAATCTAATTGAGAAAGATTAAAATTTCGAACATGGATGACGTGGGCTTTAGCATCAATAGACTTACCAACCATTCCTATAGGGTTTCTTATTAATGGAGAACTTCCTATATAATATCCTTGCTCTATGTTATGTAAAACATATCTATCAGACGAAACTTGAACGTCAGAGCATTGATTAAGTAGTTTTTGTTTTATTTCTTCATCAATTTCAAAGTCTGTATTTTCCCTAGAACGAATTCTTGTTGATGAATTTATTGATCTAACTCCACGTCCAGAAACTGATACCCATGCATCCTCATCAATATTGATTTTTGCATCTTTTTCCATTTTTTCTATCAAAATTTCAAGATGTGATAGTAATAAATCTTTATCTACGATATCTCCGCAATCAATGCTTTTACTTTGAATTTCTGCAATAGATAAAACTTCAATTTTTCCATTTGGCTGAATTCTACCAACAGCACTTTTTATACTATGCGACCCTAAGTCAAATGCTACTTGAATTTTGTTTCTCATTATGCTTCTTTTACAATTACTTGGTTGTTAAATCTCAAATCAATGTATCTATAATCTGTAATCTTTTTTTCCTCTTTTAAAGCTTCTTGGAAAGACTCTAAATATTTTATTTTCAATTTAAGATTTTGAGATCCTAAAAATATTCTAGTTCTACCATTCTTTAAAATTATTTCATACTCGCTATCTTCATTAAAAACAAACTCAGAAATATTATCATAAATCATTGAATGATTATCCTTAGTAAACTTCATAAGGTTTATAGAGCTCAATACATTGGTAGATGCAGTTGTTGATCCTTTTGGATACAATTCAGGATTTGATTTAAAATTGCTTAAAATCGGTAAAGATAAATCGCAATATTCAACTGGTAAACACACACCCTCTGAATCTAAAATGATTAATTCATCGCTACTTATTAGCGCTATAGGCTCTCTTTCATAGATTGTAATATCAATTGTTGAAGGAAACTTTCTTGAAATTTTGCAATCTATGATATGGTCAAATTTTAACATTTCATTTTTATAATTTCCTAATTCTGTATCAAATATATTATATGACTTTAAAACGTCACTTTTTTCCTCGATTATTGATTGATCAAAAAAATTGGTGCCATAAATATTTATCTCATCTATATCGTATATTTTCTTAAAGTTTGACCAATTAAATGACAATGTACAAAGCGCAATAAGAGAAAATAAAAATGCAGTCATGCTCAATATAGAACTATAAAATTGTTTTAACATAATCCCTCTATTTCTTCTTGATTAAAACCCATCAGCTTAACTTCAAGTGAAAGATTAACATTGAATTTATCTTTGACCTCTTTGTGTGCTTTTTTTATTAACATTAGCATGTCTCTTGATGAAGCATCTCCGTCATTTATAAAAAAATTAGCGTGCTTTTCAGATATTTTAGCGTCCCCAAAACTGAAACCCTTTAAACCTGCTTCATCCAAAAGCTTTCCAGCTGAATTATTTTTAGGATTTTTAAATAAACTTCCAGCTGATCTTTTGTTCAAAGGTTGAGATTTTTTTCTACCGCTTTGAGCCTCAATAAAGTTTTCTTTAATAACATCTTTATCTGCTTTTTGAAGATTGAATTTTGCTGATAATAATATATCATCTTTATTGAATGAAGACTGTCTGTAAGAAAAATTTAAATCTTTCTTTTGAATTTTTTGAATTTCATTTTTTGAATTCATTATTTCAACATGAACTAGGTTTTCTGAAATTTCTCCTCCCCAAGCTCCAGCATTCATTATCAAAGCTCCACCCAATGTTCCTGGAACTCCATTCAGATTTTCTAAACCGATTAAATTATTTTTTACTGCATGTTTAACAATTTTTCCTAGCATAGTACCACATTCTGCGTAAAGAATATTATTATCAACTTCTATTTTTTTTAATGAATTTTTTAAAGAAATAACCGCACCTCTTATTCCATTATCGCTTACAAGTACATTTGAACCTGAACCAAGAATTGTTAATTGGATTTTATTGTTATTAATGATTTCAATTACCTTAATTAAATCCTGCTTGCTTTTAGGAAAAATCATCAAATCTGCTGGACCACCTATTCCATACGTAGTATGTTTTTTAAGAGATTCATTCATTAAGCATAATGAAGCTGTCTTATTATTAATTTCGTTTATAACAGTTTCAATCATTGTAATATTTTCCTAGCTCTTCAGCATATCTCCAAATGTTTCCAGCTCCCATCGTTAAAAAAATATCTCCCTTAACTCCTCTAGACTTTATTTCCTCAACAATATCTTTTGAGGAAACATATGAAACATTCTTATGGTTTAATTTTAACATTTCATTAATTATTAAGTCTGAAGTAGTAGAATTATCCTCTTTTTCTCTAGAGCCAAAAATCTCAGTAATCATAACATTATCTGCCATCATTAAAGCTTTTGCAAAATCCTTATAAAATTCTTTTGTTCTTGAAAAAAGATGTGGCTGAAATATGACATTTAAATTTTTATTCCAATTGCTCTTTACAGTTTCTATCACATTTTGAACTTCAACAGGATGATGTGCATAGTCATCAATAATCATTATATCTTTGTTTGCTTTTATATCAAATCTTCTCCTCACACCGCTGAAATTACTAAGTGCTTTACATGCGCTTTCTAAATCAATTCCCATTGTTTCACAAACTGAAAGTGCTGCAAGAGCATTATAGGCATTGTATTTACCTGGTACAGAAAGATTAACTGAAAATATTTGATCCTTAACTTTTACATCAAATGAAATAGTACCGTTTTCCTGATGCAAATTTTCTGCCTTAATATCCACATTCTGACTTTCGATTCCATAAGTGATTATAGGTTTATCTATTTTTGATAATATTGATGCAACATTATTGGAATCTTTACATGCACAAACAGTACCGTAGAAAGGTACTGAATTTGCAAATTGAAGAAATGTATCTTTTAAATCATCAATATCATTGAAGCATTCAATATGTTCAAAATCAATATTGTTGATAACCGCAATTGTTGGACTCAAATGTAGCAAGCTTTTATTATATTCATCAGCTTCAACAACAAATGTGTCACCTCCTCCTAAAACTGAATTTGATTCTAAAGACTTTACAACCCCACCAACAATAATTGTGGGATCTAAATTCATAGCTTTTAAAATAGTACCAACCATTGATGTTGTAGTGGTTTTTCCATGAGTTCCTGCAATAGCAACTGTAGAATTATTTAGCTTAGCTATTTCCGAAATCATTCTTGCTCTGGAATAAACTATTATATTTTTTGCTAATGCTTCTATCAACTCAGCATTATCTTTTGGGATAGCATCAGAGTATATTACAAGCTCAGCATCAGAAATATTTTTTTTATTATGACCAATAGATACATTTATTCCCAAATCAATTAGCCTCTGAACGTTTGGTGAGTCAGCAATATCAGAACCTGAAACCACAAATTCCTTATTTTTTAGCAGCTCTGCTATTCCGCTCATTCCAATTCCACCTATTCCAATAAGATGTACTTTTTTGATACTATAAAGCATATTTCTTTTCCATAATAAAGTTAGAAATAATTGACAAAGTATCTGGAACATTAACATTCTTAAAATTGCTTTTCATTGAACCTAAAATTCTATCATCTTGAGATAAATTTTTTAAAGTTGATACAAAAGTCTCATCATTGAAATCATCTTCTTTTATTAATTTTGAACAAAAATTATCTTGAAGGAATTTTGCATTAAAATGCTGATGATTTTCCGATGAAAATTTAAATGGAACTAATATTGAAGGCTTTTCAAATTTTATTAATTCAGCAATGGTCATTGCACCAGATCTTGATAATACCAAGTCAACATTTTGGTACAAAGAGGACATTTCATTACAGTAATCATAGATGATTATATTTTTTCTATTTAAATGTTTTAGAGATTCATAGTTATTTTTTCCAACTATCCATACTACGTTAATGAAATCTAATTTATCATTTTCCAAAGCTATCTTAATTTTTTGGTTCAAAAATTGAGATCCTTGACTTCCACCAAAAACCAATAAAGTCCTTAAATCATTATTCATATTTATATTTATTCTCTTACTTTTATGTAGAAGAACTGGATTTCCTGAAAAAATAGTATTTGTTTCATTTAAATATTTTTCAGCATCTTTGAATCCTAAGAAAACTGCTTTTGCATTTTTA
Organism: uncultured Fidelibacterota bacterium; assembly: GCA_902538565.1. Taxonomy (GTDB): domain Bacteria; phylum Fidelibacterota; class Marinisomatia; order Marinisomatales; family Marinisomataceae; genus Marinisoma. The sequence continues at coordinate 125,438 of CACBFQ010000001.1, forward strand.
CTAAAAAATTTTGTCACAACTCCCGGATAAGAATTTTGTTCATGTAACACGTAAGGAATATTAAGCATTTTTGCCACTTGCAAAGGCAGAAAGGATGAATATCCACCGGTGGAAATAACCAAATTAGGTTTTTGTTGTATGAAAAAGATTAATACACTAAAAAATCCAATCATAATGTTTATTCCAACTATAGTATTTTGAAATAATGATTTAATTGAAAATTTTCTATTTAGACCAGAAATGCTAATAAGCTTAAAAGCAATACTTTCGCTATGAATCTTTGATTTTTCAATGCCCTTTTTTGCTCCAATAAAAGAAAAACGAAAATCTGACTTTGAATGAAGATCTTGTTTAATAGCCATTAATGGATAATAATGCCCTCCTGTTCCTCCTCCGCATAATAGAATATTCATTTTAGGCATTTACTCTTAATCTCCATCTTTTAACATTAAGCTTTCTTTGTGCTTTACTGATATTTAGCAATATAGCAATCATCATTAAATTGATGATCAATGAAGATCCTCCGTAACTAATAAATGGTAAAGGAACTCCTGTAACTGGAATAACTCCTATCACAACGCCAATATTTATAAAAGCATAAATCGTTATACTCAAACCAAAACCAATGGACAACATTATTCCAAAAATATCATTTGATTTTTTAGAGATTTGCACAGCTCTATAAAAAATAATGTAATAAACTAGCATTAAAATACTACCTGCAATAAAACCTAATTCTTCTCCAATAATCGCAAAAATAAAATCTGTATGGGTTTCAGGTAAGTAAGAATATTTTTGAATGCTTTCTCCAATACCCATTCCTGACAATCCACCCTGCTTAAGGCCAATCAAGGCCTGATTTGATTGATATCCAATCGAAGTTGATGAACCTGAAGAATCTATGAAAGATAAAATTCTACCTAATGCATAGTTTTTCTCATTTAAAATGAAAATTCCAATAGCACCTATAGAAAAAACTCCTATTGTTGCCAATTGAATAAAAGAGGCTCCACCAACAAATAACATTGCAAAAGCAATTGTTAAAAAAATTAAAGTTGTAGAATTATCTGGTTGAATAATAATCATTGAAGCCACTGGTATTATAGCTAACATTGGATAAAAAATACCTTTAACAAATTGCTTCATTTGTTTATGGTTATTATCAATATAACTGGCTAAAAAAAGTATCATAGAGAATCTTGCTACATCAGATGTTTGAAAAGAAATAGGACCAATTGATAGCCATCTACAAGAATCCCCTGAACAGCCCTGAAACTGTGTATATACAAGTAAAAGAAATGAAGAAAATAATAAATAAGGAGATAAAAACTGTAATTTTCTATAATTAATCTTAGTTAATAAAACGAAGATGAAAAAGGCTGGTATAAGTTTAATCATCTGACTAACTAAAAAATATGTTCTCGAATCTCCTCCAGTAATTTCTAATGACTTAACCCAGCTTGCACTAAAAAGCATAAATAACCCAAAAGATATCAATGCAATCACTGCTATGAATAATACCCTGTCTTGACCTTGCTCTTTAATATTCATGCATAAAACCTTTCTACAATATTTTTAAACTTTTTACCTCTTTCTTTATAATTATCAAATTGATCAAAGCTTGCACAAGCAGGCGAAAGCAATACGACACTATTTTCTACAGCATTTTCTATTGCAAACCGAATCGCATCTTCAAATTTTTCTATTCTTTCAACACTGATATCCCTTGGAAGAGAATTATAAATTTTATGTGAAGCTTCACCATAAACTATAATTTTTAAAATACTCTTTTTAAATAATGATATATCGCTAAAGTCATCTTCTTTTGGAATACCCCCTAGTATTAAGATTACTTTTCCTGAAATAGATTCAAGTGCTTTTTTTGCTGAATCAATATTTGTTGATTTTGAATCATTAATAAAATCAATTCCGTTATATGAAATGAAGTGTTCAAATCTATGCTCCAGTCCTTCAAATTCCCTTACTGCGCTTCGAATATTCTTATGATCAATTCCAACTCTTCTTGCTATTTCAGCAGCAATAATAATATTTGATATATTATGAGTACCCTTTAATGAAATATCATCTACATCGATTGACATACTGTGTTCATTTGAAAGAATTTTATTTCTATCATAGTAGAAGTATCCTTTTTCTTTTATAACAGAAAATGGAATTATGTTTTTATCATTACTTTTAATTCTTTCATTTAAAAATTTATCATCATGATTAAACAAACAATATTTTGCATTATCAAAAATCTTTATCTTAGTTTCAAAATACTCTTCAAATGAGTCGTATCTATCCATATGATCTAACGATATGTTTAAAATGACTGAAATTTCTTTTTTAAGTTTTGAGCAATGTTCCAGTTGAAAACTGGATAATTCTAAAATACAATAATCAATATCATTGTTATCGTACAATTTATTTTCGAGAACAATTTTTGAGAATGGAATACCAATATTTCCAGACTTTAGAACCTTCTTTTCTTTACTAAGCATTTCTGTTAAAAGAGAAACTGTAGTTGTTTTACCGTTTGTACCAGTAATACAAATATTTTTTGCTTTAGAATAGTTTCCAGCAAATTCTATTTCACTAATAACTGGAATTTTTTTGGAATTAATTTTATTCATTATTTCTAAATCATTTGGAACTCCAGGTGATTTAATTATTAAATCAGATTCCAAAATTTGATTAGAATGAATGCCGATCTCAACATCAATACCTAACATTTTTAAATCATCAACAAACATTTCATTAACGTTTGTATTTGAATCCGATACAAAAACATTATTTTTCAAACTTTTAGCTAATTTAGCAGACCAATATCCACTTTTACCTAATCCTAAAATTCCTATATTTTTTTCCTCAAACTTCATCGATTTTGTTTTCTTATATAAGCTGGAACATCTAAATCAGCACTTTGATCAAAATCATCAAAGACTAAAGTTGGGCCATCATTTTCATCATCAAAATTTTCATCATTTAATGAGTTTTCATTTTTTTGATTATATAATGTTGTATTAGACGTTTCCATTAAGTCGTTAGTATTTTTGTGAAATTCATTTTTTTGAATTTCTTTTTTATATTCAATATCTTCTATTGGTGTTCGATTAAATCCTGTTGCAATCACAGTCACTTTTAATTTATCGTCCATATTTTCATCGACTACGCATCCGAAAATTAAATGAACTTCTTGACCTGCTTCTTCGTAAATAAGCTTTGTTGCTGCATCAACTTCACGCATGGTCATTTTTTTATTTCCAGTAACATTTACCAGGGCCGCTTTTGCTCCCTTAATTGACTGATTATCTAAAAGCGGGCTACAAATTGCCTGCTGTGCAGCTAATACAGCCCTTTCTTCACCTGTTGCAGTTCCAGTTCCCATCACAGCATCTCCCATTCCACTCATAACGGTTTCCACATCAGCAAAATCAATATTTACATTTCCTTGCTTATTAATGAGATCTGAAATACTTTGCGCAGCTTGTAATAGCACTGAATCTGATTCTGCAAATCCCTCTTCTAAGGTAGTATTATAATCAATCACGGAAAGTAGTTTTTCATTTGGTATTACAATCAATGTATCACAAAAGTTCCTCATTGTTGAAATTCCTTTCATAGCAGCTGACATTTTTTTTGGACCTTCAAAATTAAACGGCAGAGTAACGATACATACTGTCAATATACCAAGTTCTTTACAAATTTTTGCTACGACTGGAGCTGCTCCAGTTCCTGTTCCACCACCCATTCCTGCAGTAACAAATACAAGGTCTGATCCAGCAACAATTGATGAAACAGCCTCCTTATCATGCATTATTGCTTTCCTTCCAATTTCAGGCTTTGCTCCAGCACCCAATCCTTTTGTTAAATCTTTTCCAATTTGAATTTTAGTTTCAGCAGGGTTACTATCTAAATCTTGTGCATCTGTATTGATTGCAATAAACTCTACACCTTCCATACCAGACGTAATCATTCTATTTATTGCATTACCTCCTGCTCCACCAACTCCTAGGACCTTAATCCTAGCTTTTTGCGTTGAAAATTCGTCAAATTCAAATAACATAATTATCTCCTTATTCTTTTAACTCTGCTTTTAATATACAGATTGATTTTTTTTCTATTTTTGTGCCAGCTTCTATACTTTGGCTAACAATTAATCCTCTTCCACTAATTTGGGGTTTAATTCCAGCTCTTTTTAATTCTGAAAATGCATCACGAACTGTTTTGCCAATTAAGTTTGGCATTTCTACGTATTCAATTTTTCTTTCAAGGTTTTTTTGAATTAAGATTGGTTCGTTTTTAAGTTTTTCTTTATTAGATCTTGAAATTGTGATTGATTTATCAATATTTATTACTCTATCCATTACAGATTTAAATACTGGAGCCGAGGACATAGAACCCCAGTGTAAATTTCTGGAGGCATCAGGGCTATCAAGAATTATTAAACACAATAATTGAGGATTTTCTGCAGGAAAAAAACCCACAAAACTTGATATAAATTCTTTTTCTGAATATTGTCCATCTATCAATTTTTTAGATGTACCAGTTTTTCCAGCAACATTCCAACCAGCTACATTAGCAAGCTTTCCACTTCCATTTTCAACAGTATGAGATAACATTAAACTTAATTTTTCAGCATTTGATTGAGATAGCACTCTTTTTTTTGTATTTCTCTGATTCTTAATAATAGTATCATCGTGTTTCTCAATTTTTTCTACTACATAAGGTTTTAACATAAACCCACCGTTGGCAATTGCTGCATATGACATAGCAATTTGTAATGGGGTTGCTGAAACCTCATACCCGATAGGTATACTGTGCATTGAGGATAGACTCCATTTTGAAGGCTCTCTAAAAATTCCAGCAGGTTCGGTTGAAGAATCAAAACCAGTTTTTACTCCAAATCCAAACTCTCTTGCCTGATCATAAATACTTTTCTTTCCTAACTGTTCTGCAATTTTGATGGTTCCTATGTTGCTTGAAAATGCTAGTATCTCCTTAACATTCAATACAGAATGAGGCTCAGAATCTTCAATCATTTTTATATTATGAAAATTATAAGGACCTTCAACATTATACTCATCATTCAAATCTATATTACTTTCTAAAGCTGCAGCCATTGTTACAATTTTAAATGTAGATCCAGGCTCAATTAAATCAGTAACAATCTTATTTTTTTGTAATTCAATATCAAAATCATTTGGAGAGTTTGGGTCATAATCTGGTAGATTTACCATTGATAATATTGCACCTGTTTGAGGATTTAGAATTAATCCCATTGATGCTTTAGCACCTACTTTTTTCATTTGAAGAATTAATTCATCTCTTAAAATTGCCTGATACTCTTTATTAATTGTTAAAACTATGTCAGCACCATTTTTAGCTTCTTCAGTTGGCAAGGTTGGGTCTGAAATTCTGTCTCCTAAACCGTTGCGCTTTGACAACTTAGATCCACTTACTGGCTCTAGGAATTTATTATACTTTGCTTCTAAACCCGAAATTCCTTTATCATCAATATTTGTAAAACCAACTATTTGAGATACTAAATTGTCTTCAGGGTAATATCTTTTAAAACTTTTTTTAATTATTAATGCATTTGGGTATTTCTTTTGAAGCTGTTGACAATTTTTATTTGTTTTCTTTTCAAGCTCAACATAATCCCGCCCGCTATTTATTTTCGCAATATAAACTTCTCTATCAGTACCAGTACAAGATGATAATTCATCAATTAGATTTTTCGTATTTGAAATCTTTTTAATATGGACACCTATTCTATAAAAAGTCAAATTTTGTGTAAGGTTTTTACCATTAACGTCGTAAAAATTTCCCCTAAATCCATTTATAGATTCAACCTTAATTCCTTGTGGGCTATTAAGTCTATTAATGACCTGAATATTGAAAAGTCTTACACCAAAACCAATCCAAATAAGCATTATTGCTATATGAATAAATATTATTCTATTTTTAAATTTGATATAGTTTTTAGTCATTAATTTTTATTGTAATTGTTTCTGGATTACTTGATACTAATCCAATTTCTTTTGCTCTTTTTGAAATAATATCTGCTCTCTTCATCCTTTCAATAGAATTTCTTTTGATTGTTAAATCCTCATTTAGTTTTACTAATGTTTTTTTGTTGAAATCAATGCTTGCTTGAGTTTTATCTAACTCTATAAATGCTGCTAAATAAACAGTAATTGTCAGAACAAGAATGACAAACATAAATACCCATTTTAAGTTTTCTCTTTTTTGCTTTTCAGCTTTACTTAATCTTTTTTTCTTAGCCAATTTTTTCTCCAACTCTCATTTTTGCACTTCGCGATCTTTTATTAATGCTCACCTCTTCTTTTGAAGGAATAAGAGGTTTTTTATAAATCAATTCTATCTTTTTCTTATGCTTCAACTCTTTGAGTTTATGTTTTACAATTCTATCTTCAACAGAGTGATAACTAATAATCACTATTCTCCCTCCAGGATTTAGTAGATTTATAAAATCATCTAAAAATCTACTTAGATGATCTAATTCATTATTAGCAGCTATTCTTAAAGCTTGAAATATTCTCGAATATGTTTTAATTCGGTATTTATAAGGTGTAACTTTATCAACAATAGATGTAATTGACAGTACGCTAATTTCACCTTTTAAATCTTTGATTTTTTTTGCAATCTTATAAGCATGTCTCTCTTCACCATATTCTTTAAAAATTCTAGTCAGCTCTTCCAGCTCATTTCTTTGAATTATATCCTCTGCAGTATTATCAGCAGAGTTTTTATCAAATCGCATATCTAACGAAGATTCATATTTATGTGAAAATCCCCTCATATTATCTTCCAATTGATATGAAGAAAGTCCTAAATCTAGAAGAATACCATCAACAGCTTGGATATTTAGTTCTTCTAGTATGATATTTAAGTTTTGATAACTATCATTAAAAACCTTGAAATTATTGTTTGAAGACAACCTTTTCTTGGAAACAGAAATTGAATCTTTATCTCTATCAATACCAATAAGTAGACCTGAATCAATATGTTGAAGAATAATTTCAGAATGACCTCCAAGCCCAAGTGTACCATCAACATAAATGCCATTTTTTTTGATTTTTAAATTTTCTAATGACTCCATCAACATCACAGGAATATGTCTGTATTGAGTTGATGAAGTAGGAACCATCAGATATTTACTCTTTCTGAAAGTTCTTCGTATGACTGGTCATCAATCTCATCAGATTGATCTATTTTTCGAAGTAAATTTGGATTCCAAATTTCAATTTTATTTAATACGCCAATTATTGTAACATCTTTTTTGATTGCAGAATAATCAATTAAACTTTGAGGTAAAACAAATCTACCTTGTGAGTCAAACTTTAAGATATTTGCATGTCTAAGATGATTTCTTAAAAAAATTCGGTTTGTTTTTGACAAAGAAGAAAGTTGCTTTAACTCATTTTGAATAAAATTCCATTCACTAATCGGATAAATCCATACGCATTGGTCGATACCTCTTGTAACAACAAGCGTCTTCTTATCCTTAGTTAAAAACTGTTTTCTCAATGGAGCAGGGATATTGATTCTATTTTTAGAATCAATAGAAAACGTAAACTGTCCTGTAAATGTATATTGGCTACTCATAACAAAATAAGGGAAATTAACCCACTATTAACCACATATGTTACAATATTGAGAGAGTTTATGTCAATGAAAATTGTTGATAAATGCAAAAAAATTAAAATTAATTTTTTGGTAAATATTTTTTGATAGTAATTGTATAAGGATCTGACTTTAAGATTACTTCTACAGGGAAATCATTAATTATATTTTTTGAAAAATCCTCATATGAGTTTTCAGAAAATAAAATCAGTTCATAATCGACTGTATTTGCAATTAAAAATGCTCTTTCTTGACCATCCCATTGTTCCGTGAACGTATTAGATTTACTGTTAAGAGAATCCTCAAATATAAAAAATTCTTTTCCTGAAAAATCATCGTAAAAATGGATATAATTTTCAATACTTGATTTAAATCTTATTGTTACTGGATTAGATATGCTCTCAATTGAAAGAACTTCTTCACTTCTCAAAGAATAGAATTCAATTAAATCAGATTTTGTAATTCTTAATTCATCTTCAAGATCTTTTTGGGAAATTTGACTATTTGAGTTTAAAGAAAAACTTAACAGAAGAATTAAAAGAAAGGATGCAATTCCAATAAAAACGGATGAATTAAATAAATTTTCGCTATTAATTTTGCTAAAAAAACTAGAACTCTCATTTCGTTCATCAGGTATAAATTTTAATGTTTTACTATTTGGCTTTTGGTTTAAAAAACTATCAAGCTCAGACAATGACTCATTAATATCTACTCCAATTTCATTAATGTATGCTTTGAAAAATAATTTGACATAGACTGGAGGAATTTCTGCAAACTTGCCTCTTTCTAATGCCTGTAAATATTTCAAATCAATTTTGGTTCTTTTTGAAATATCTTTCAAATCGATGTTATTTTCGATTCTGAACTTTTTATATTTATTGTAAAAAATCATTTTGAATCAAGAATTTGTTTTATTTCACTTCTTAAAAATTTTTCTTCTGGGAAACCTACAATATTATTATAACATCCGTCAATATTTTTAATGAAATATTCCTCAGCATCTTCAATATTATATGAACCAGCTTTATCTAAAACATTAAAATTATTTATATAATTTTCAATTTTATCTTTCTTTAATGTTTTAAAACAAACTTTTGTACTATCAAAAATAGTGATTTGGTTGTCATTATAAGTTAAAGATAAAGCACTGATTACATAATGTGACCTACCTGATAATAAAGATAAAACCTCAAAAGCATCCTGATGTGAAGAAGGTTTGCCGATGATTTTATTTTGAAGCTCTACTATTGTATCTCCTGAAAGAACAAAATCATTTTCATACTGTTGATGCACTTTTAATCCTTTTCTCATCGAAACATCTATTACATAATCAATGGGATTCAATTTATTAATATTTTCCTCATCAATATCAGGAACTTTAATAGAAAAATTGTATCCTAACTTTTCTAGAATTTTCTTTCGTCTTGGAGAACTAGATGCTAATATTATACCCATAAAATCGTTTTTTTTTGACTAAATTTATAACAATAAAGAGTAAATATGAATCATACAGATCTAATTAAGCAAATTTATAACAATTATCTTTCAAAAATTATTAATGCAAAAAGTTTTTTCAATAGGCCTCTAACATATACGGAAAAAATTCTTTTTTCACATCTATCCGAGGATTTACAATCAATTCCTGAAAGAACTAAAACATTTTGCACCTTAAGTCCAGATCGTGTGGCAATGCAAGATGCGACCGCTCAAATGGCTTTATTACAATTTATCAACGCAGGAATGCAGACGACAGCAGTTCCAACCACTGTTCATTGCGATCATTTAATCACTGCTATTAAAGGAGCTGACGATGATCTTGACAATGCTCTGTTAACAAACAAAGAAGTGTATGACTTTTTAAAATCTGTTTGTGCAAAATATGGCATAGGTTTTTGGAAACCTGGTGCAGGAATTATTCATCAAACCATTTTAGAAAATTATGCAGTACCCGGAACTATGATGATTGGAACTGATTCTCATACTCCAAATGCCGGCGGACTAGGAATGGTTGCGATTGGAGTTGGAGGAGCAGATGCTGTTGATGTGATGACTAACTCTCCGTGGGAAGTTAACTGGCCAGGTATGATTGGAGTCAAACTTACTGGTCAACTAAGTGATTGGGCATCTCCAAAAGATATTATTCTTAAACTTGCTGGTATCCTTACAGTAAAAGGTGGAACTGGAAAAATAATTGAATACTTTGGCGAAGGAACAGAAACGATTAGCTGTACCGGAAAGGCAACCATAACAAATATGGGAGCTGAAGTTGGAGCAACAACATCTATTTTTCCATATGATAAAAAAATGTATGAATACTTGGAAGCAACCAATAGAAAAGATATTGCTGATTTAGCAGATGAAATTAAAAATCATCTTAAAGCAGATGATGACGTTCATGAAAATCCTGAAAAATACTATGATGAAGTCATAGAAATTAATTTATCAGAATTAGAACCACATATTGTTGGACCCTACAGCCCTGACTTATCAAGAGAAATTTCGGATATGCCAGATGCAGTTAAAGATAATAATTATGATGATGATTTAAAGGTTGGATTGATTGGAAGTTGTACAAATTCTTCTTACGAAGATATTGAAAAAGCTGCTCATGTAGCTAAACAAGCTCTTGATGCGGGATTAAAAGCAAAGTCAGAATTTTATATTACTCCTGGATCCAATCAAATTAAAGCCACAATGGAACGAGATGGATATACCAAAATCTTTGAAGAGCTTGGTGGAAAAGTTTTAGCAAATGCTTGTGGACCATGTATTGGTCAATGGAAAAGATCTGATATTAGTGAAGGGGAAAAAAATACAATTATTACCTCCTTTAACAGAAATTTTGCAAAAAGAAACGATGGAAATGCGGCAACAGAATCATTTGTAGCCAGCCCAGAGATTGTTACTGCGCTAGCAATATCAGGTAAATTAAGTTTTAATCCTTCAAAAGATAAACTAACTCTTAATGATGGAAGTAGTTTTAGCTTTGAATCTCCTTTAGGTTCGGAGTTACCTGAAATGGGATTTGAAAAAATTGGAAGTGATGACTTTCTAAAAGCTGAACTTCGTCCAAATACTGAGATTGTTATTAAAGAAGAAAGTGATAGGTTGCAGGTATTAGAACCATTTATGGAATGGAATAAGGAAGAGATGAATAATTTAAAAATTTTATTAAAAGCAGAAGGAAAATGTACAACTGACCATGTCTCTCCTGCTGGCCCTTGGTTAAAATATAGAGGCCATCTCGAAAACATTTCCCAAAATATGTATTCTGGAGCTCTTAATGCTTTTACAAAAACAAATGGTGAAGCAATAGATTTAATTAACGATAAAACTGATAATATTTATGAAGTTGCTAAAACTTATAAAGAAAATAATATTGATTGGATTGCTGTAGCTGATGAGAATTACGGAGAAGGTTCAAGTAGAGAGCATGCAGCAATGGAGCCTAGATTTATGGGTTGTAAAATTATCATTGCAAAAAGTTTTGCAAGAATTGCTCAAACCAACTTGAAAAAGCAAGGTATTTTACCATTAATTTTCAAAGATAAAAGTGATTATGATAAAATTGAAGCCAATGATACAATATCTACTATCAATCTTAAAGATTTTGATAATAAAACTAACCTTAAATTGAGCTTGAATAAACCAGATGGTTCATCTCAGATTATTGAAACGCTACATACCTTTTCAAAGAATCAGATTGAATGGTTCAAAGCGGGTTCAGCTCTTAACTTAATTGCTAATAAATCACATTGAACATAAATGATATAAATAAAAATTGGGATTTTATAATTGGTCTAGAAATACATGTCCAATTAGACTGTAATTCCAAAATGTTCAGCAAATGCCAATATGAATATGATAAGTCACCAAATAGTTTAACCTGCCCAACCTCATTGGGACTCCCAGGAGCTCTTCCAAATATAAATCAATCAGCAATTGAGTCAGCGATAATGTTTGGAAAAGCGGTAAACGGAAAAATAAGTAAAAACTTTACGTTTGCCAGAAAACATTACTTTTATCCTGACCTACCTAAAGGATACCAAATATCCCAGTTTGATCAACCAATTATTTCAGGAGGTTCAGTTCCAATTTGGTGGAATGAGAAAGAGTTCAAAATTGATTTAACGAGAGCACATTTAGAGGAAGATGCTGGAAAATCTTTTCATAATAATGACAGCAAAAAAAGTAATGTTGATTATAATAGAAGCGGAGCAGCATTAATTGAGATTGTTACAGAACCTGTGATAGTTCATCCTGAACAAGCCAAGATTTTCATGCAACGCATTAAACAAATAGTTAATTATATAAATATTTCAAATGCAGAAATGGAGAAAGGAAAACTCAGATGTGATGCTAATATTTCTCTATCAAAAAAAGGTAGTGGAAAATTTGGAGTTAAAACAGAAATCAAAAATATCAACTCTTTTAGAAACGTTCAAAAGGCAATTGAATCTGAAATCATTCGTCAAAACAAGATTTTGAATGATGGGAAAGAAGTTCAACAAGCTACTTTAACTTGGAATAATGATAAAAACGTTGCCGAGATTATGAGAATTAAAGAAAATGCTGATGATTATAGATACTTTCCAGATCCAGATTTACCACCAGTAAGTTTAGAAAAGTCATTTATTGAAGAAATTAAATCATCACTCCCTATACTTCCTTTTGATTATGAAAAAAAATGGATGAATGAATACAATTTATCTTTAAATGAGTGTATGATTCTTTCATCTTCAAAAGATATTGCAAAATACTTTGAAGAAGTTGTTAGTCTAGATGTTTCGCCCAAAAAAGCAAGTGCTTGGGTTTCTACAGAATTATTTAGGCTTTTTAATGAGATAAATATAGCCTTTGATTCATCTAAAGTTGAAGCAAAAGATTTAAAAATATTAATTGATGAAATAACACAAAATAAAATTACCCAAAATTCAGGTAAAGAGATTTTGAGAGCATTATTTGAAACCGGTAAAAATATCAGTGAAATTTTAAAAAGCGGTGATTTCGATTCTTCTGATATTAATATTACAGAAATTATTGACAATGTACTTTCTAGCTGTCAAAATGAAGTATTAAGATATAAGAACGGTGAAGAAAAATTAATCGGTTTTTTTATTGGTCAAGTCAATAAAGAAACTAAGGGAAAAGTAAGTCACGAAGTGGTTATTGCTGAATTAAGTAAGAAATTAAAAGATTAAAATTTTCTGCCTTCTGCCATTAAATCTTTAATTACTGAATCAATACCTTTCTTATCAATAATTTTTAAACCCTTAGCAGAGACTTTGAGCGTAACTTTCTTATTGAGTGTTTCCACCCAAAAAGTCTTTTTCTGAAGATTTATATCAAATCTTCTTCTAGTTTTATTATTAGCATGACTTACATTATTGCCATACATCACTTTTTTACCTGTTACTTCACAAACTCTTGACATATTTTAACCTTTTATGTTTAAGTTCAAATCAAACAGGGGAAATTTAAACCAATAATCGTAGTGAACAAACAAAAACTATATGTTTGATATAAATAAAAAAATTCAAATTGGAAACCTAAAACTTGATTTCCCATTTTTTCTTGCACCTATGGCAGGTGTTACAGACTATGCATTTAGAGTAATCGCAAAAGAATTTGGAGCTGGAGTAGTTTACTCAGAATTTGTTTCAGCTCATGGTATCATTAGGAAAAATGAAAAAACATTGAATATGATCAAATTTTCAGAATTTGAAAGGCCAATAGGTATTCAAATTTTTGGCGATACACCAGAAATAATGGAAAATGCTGCTAAATTAGTCTATGAAAAATTTAAACCAGACTTAATTGATATAAATTATGGATGTCCCGTACCAAAAGTGACAAAAAAAGGTGCTGGATCTGCTGCTTTAAAAGATTTATGCTTAATGGAAGATATCTCAGAAGCTGTGGTAAAAGCGGTAGACAAGATACCAGTTACAGTAAAAATGAGAGCAGGTTGGAATTCAGAAAATATTGTAAGTACTCAAGCTGGTATAAATCTGGAAAAAGTTGGAGTTAAAGCAATTACTCTTCATCCTAGAACAACTGTTCAAATGTATAAAGGAAATGCAAATTGGGATTTAATAAAAGAATTAAAAGAAAATGTAAGTATACCTGTCATAGGTAATGGAGATGTAAAAAATATTGATGATATAAATGAAATGTTTAGCCATACACACTGCGATGGCATCATGATTGGCAGAGCCGCTTTAGGAAATCCATGGTTTTTTGCTGAAGTAAGAAAATATATGCTTAATGAAGATTTTGAAGATATAAGTATAGAAGAGAGATTAGAGATATGTAAAAAACATTTAGAGCTTCTTATACAAATTCATGGAGAAATCGTAGGTGCCAATAATATGAAGAAACATTTTGCTTGGTACTTTAAAGGATTCAAAGGTGCATCTTCTTTTCGAAGAAAATTCGTTTTGGCAAAGAATTATTCTGAAATGAAAAATATTTTGTCTAATATTAGGCACTAAAAAACAAAGGATAAATTATGGACAAAAATTTTAAAGCAATTAACGAACAAATTATAGATTTTGAGCCTGGCTCAGAACATAGAAAATTACTTTTAGAAGAAATTGAAAGACAATCAAGTAGACAAAAAGATATTCCTATTATCATTAATGGAAAAGAGATAAGAACAGGTAATACAAAACCATGTACAAAACCTCAAGAACATGGACATATTCTAGGTCATTATCATGAAGCAGGTCCTGAAGAAATTCAAATGGCTATTGATTCTTCATTAGAAGCTTGGAAAACATGGTCTAATACATCTTTAGAAGAAAGAGCAAAAATTTTTAAAAAAGTTGCAGACTTAATTGCAGGTCCATATAGGTATAAAATTAATGCTGCAGCAATGCTAGATATTGGTAAAAGTGTTTTTCAAGCTGAAGTTGATGCATCATGTGAATTAATCGATTTTTTAAACTTTAATATCGAATTTGCCTATACAATGCAAAACTCTTTTACTCCTATATCTCCTGACGGAATGAAAAATGAATTGGAATTCAGACCACTGGAAGGTTTTGTTTTTGCTATTGCTCCATTTAATTTCTTTAGCATTGGAGGTAATCTAGCCATCTCTCCTGCTATTGTCGGAAATACAGTCCTTTGGAAGCCGGCACCAAGCGCTGTTTATTCAGCTTACTACATCATGGAATTATATAAAGAAGCGGGTCTTCCAGACGGGGTTATTAATTTTATTCCAGGTGACGGACCAAGCATAGGTGATCAAGTATTAGGTCATAAAGAATTAGCTGGAGTGCATTTCACTGGATCTACGAAAACTTTTAAACATCTTTGGAAAAAAGTTTCTGATAACTTAGATACTTACAGAAATTATCCAAAAATTGTTGGTGAGACAGGTGGTAAAGATTTTTGCATTGCACATGAATCAGCTGATATACAGGGTCTAGTAACAGCAATGGTTAGAGGAGCTTTTGAATATCAAGGACAAAAATGTTCTGCGATGTCAAGAGCGTATCTACCAAAATCAAAATGGAGCGAGATAAAAGAAAAACTATTAAATGAAATCAAAACAATAGATGTTGGACCACCTGAAGATTTTAAGAATTTTGTTAATGCTGTAATTGATGAAATAGCCTTTGATAAAATTGCCTCTTACTTAGATTATGCTAAAGAGAGTAACGATTGTGAAGTTCTTTGCGGAGGCGTATATGATAAATCTAAGGGTTATTTTGTGGAACCAACGGTCATTTTAACCACCGATCCACACTTTAAAACTCTTGAGGAAGAAATATTTGGTCCAGTACTTACCATTTTTGTATATGAAAATGAAAATTGGAATGAAACATTAGAATTGATTGATAATACATCTCCCTACGCTCTTACAGGCTGTGTGTTTTCAGAGGATAGAAATATCGTTGAAGAAGTAAGATCCAAATTGAGATTTTCAGCTGGAAATTTCTATATTAATGATAAACCTACCGGTGCTGTTGTTGGACAACAGCCATTTGGAGGAAGCAGAGCATCTGGTACAAATGATAAAGGCGGCTCTATGCTTAACTTATTAAGATGGACATCCCCAAGAACAATCAAAGAAACTTTTGAACCTCCTCATAACTATAGATATCCATTTATGGATGAAGAATAGATGAAAATTCACGAATTCCAAGCTAAAGAACTTTTATCTGATTACAATGTGCCAATACAAAGAGGTCATGTTGTTTATTCTTCAAATGCGATTGAAAAAACAATAGATAAAGTTCAAAATGAATTCAACTCAGATGCTGTTGTAGTTAAAGCGCAAATTCATGCTGGAGGTCGTGGTAAAGGTGGTGGAGTGAAATTTTGTCCGTCAACAGAATCAGCTATTGAATCTGCTAATAAAATTCTAGGCATGAATTTAATCACTCATCAAACTGGCGAAGAAGGTAAAGTTGTAAATCAAATATTAATTACAGAAGCACTAGATATTGAAAAAGAGTTTTATTTTGCATTAATGTTTGATCGAGCAAAAAATGCTGATGTCTTCATAGTATCGACAGAAGGCGGAGTTGATATTGAAGAAGTAGCAGAGCAAACTCCTGAAAAAATTGTTAAGGCTTGGGTAAATAATGATACCTACCCTCTTGATGATGCAATTAATACAATTATAAATGCATTAAGTCTTAATTCATTTAATGATGCTTTTGAAATTTTTAAGAATATTTATAATTGCTATTCAAATTCAGATTGCAATTTATTAGAAATCAATCCTCTTGTAATCACCGAAGATCAAAAAATTATTGCACTAGATGCGAAAGTTGATATTGATTCCAATGCACTATTTAGACAAGAAAAAATTGCAAAATTTCATGACACTTTTGAAGAAGACCCTTTAGAACTAAAAGCTTCAGAATATGGATTAAATTATATTAAGCTTGATGGAAATGTTGGCTGCATGGTTAATGGAGCTGGCCTTGCTATGGCGACGATGGATATAGTAAAACATCATGGCGGCGAACCAGCTAATTTTTTAGATGTTGGAGGTGCGGCTAATGTTGATACAATTAAAAATGGCTTTAAAATTATTCTCTCTGACCCAAACGTAAAATCAGTTTTGATTAATATTTTTGGTGGTATCGTTAGATGTGACAGAGTAGCTAATGGAGTCATTCAAGCTGTAAAAGAATTAAATTTAAATGTTGGTGTTGTCGTTAGACTCCAAGGGACTAATGCAAAACTGGCAAAACAAATTTTAGATGAATCAGATATAGAACTTATAAGCGCTGAAACAATAGATGAAGCTGCTAAAAAAGCAGTTGGATTGGTATCGTAATGTCAATACTATTAAATAAAAAAACTTCTATTCTAGTTCAGGGAATTACTGGATCTGAAGGACTATTTCATGCACAGCAAATGCTAGACTATGGTTCTAACGTTGTTTGTGGAGTAACTCCTGGAAAAGGTGGTCAAACTGCTACAGAAAACAACTTACCAGTTTTTAATAGCATCGAAGAAGCAAAAAAAGAGTTTTCAATTGATGCCACGGTAATTTTTGTTCCCCCTAGATTTGCTGCAAATGCAATTCTTGAAGCAATAAATCAAAATATTGGTTTAATTGTTTGTATATCTGAAGGAATACCTGTTCGAGATATGAAAAAAGTTAAGAGTGCACTTGATAATTCTTCTTCAACACTTATTGGTCCTAACTGTCCTGGCTTAATAACAGCTGAAGAATCAAAAATTGGAATTACTCCCGGTTTTATTTGCAAAAAAGGTTCTATTGGTATTCTTTCTCGTTCAGGGACCTTGACTTATGAGGCAATTGACCAAATTGTTAATGTTGGTTTAGGAATGACTACCGCTGTTGGAATTGGAGGAGATCCAATTATTGGATCAAGTATGATAGATATATTGAAACATTTTGCTGATGATGAAGAAACTAAAGGTGTTGTAATGATTGGTGAAATTGGCGGTAGCATGGAAAATGAAGCAGCCGAATGGATCAAAAGCAATTTTAATAAACCAGTTGTATCGTTTATTGCAGGCCAAACTGCCCCTAAAGGAAAAAGAATGGGTCATGCTGGAGCAATTATTTCTGAAGGATCTGAAACAGCAGATGCTAAAATTAAAATTCTAAAAAAATGTGGGGTTTCAGTTGCAAAAACAGTATCTGAAATCGGAGAAACAATGTTAAAACTAATAGAGGAATAATGAATAATACACTTGCCCTAATTAAACCGGATGCTATGCAAAAAGGATTTAAAGATGAAATTAGAAAAGATATAATGGATAACGGCTTTATAATCGCTGAAGAAAAAACACTTCATCTAAGCGTTGAACAAGCTGAAGGTTTTTACTCTATACATAAAGATAAACCATTTTTTGAAGAACTTGTGGAATTTATGACTTCAAGCGAAACTCATATTATGAAACTTGAAAAAGCTAATGCAGTTTTAGAATGGAGAAATTTGATGGGTGCAACAAATCCATTAGAAGCTGAACCAGGTACAATAAGAGCAAAATATGGAACAGATATTTCAATGAATGCTACTCATGGCTCAGATAGTAATGAAAATGCAGAAATTGAAATAAACTTCTTTTTCTAAGTTTATGTTGAGATTTTTAATAATATTATTTTTTAGTTCAACATTATTTTCTCAAGCACAAACAGAAAGTTGGCTTGATTATGTTATTGAAGAAAACAAAGAAGAAATATCTAAAACTTCTTCTATGAATATTGATAATGAATTTTACTATACAATCCAAATTGCTGTTAAAAAAACTTTTGATGAAGCAATGGAGGTTGTTCAGGCATTGAATGCTTCAGATATTGATGCTTTCATTCAAAAAAATGATGCTAATTCAGAATATAAATATCGAGTTAGATATGGAAATTTTTCCACCAGAGATGATGCTGTTAAATTAGCTGAAAATATTAAAGTTGAGCTTGGATATAATTGCTGGATTGACAAAACTGAATTATAAAAAATATTTCACAAGAAAGATTAATTTGTTTATATTGCCACCTGGTTAAGGAATAAAATGTTACCAAAAAAAAGACAGTCAAAAACACGTTCTAAAAAGAGAAGGACTCATTATAAGTCCACTTTGGTTCATACAGTAAAATGTAAGAATACAGGAGTAGAACATCTACCTCATCATGCATATTATCATGATGGCATTCTTTATTATAAAGGAAAACCTGTAGATCAAAACTAATGAAGAATTGTTTCATTTTTTCAGGGCAAGGTTCTCACCGACCTGGAATGAGCTTAAATCTTTATAATACATTCCAACTTGCAAAAGATAGAATTGAACTATCTAATAAGATTTTAGGATACGATATTTCAGAAATTATGTTTTCTGCTGAAGAAAATGTATTAAGACAAACACAATATGCTCAACCAGCTATTTTTATACACTCCACAATAATTTTTGATTTAATTAAAGACCAAAAAGAATGTGTTGCTGTAGCTGGACATAGCCTCGGTGAGTTCAGTGCATTGTACGCAAATAATTTTTTTGATTTTGAAACTGGTTTACAGATTGTAAATATTCGTGCAAAAGCTATGCATGATTGTGAGTTAAATAATCCAGGTAAAATGAGTGCTGTTATTGGAGCATCAATTGATAAAATAGAAAGTATTTGTAATACAGTTGATTGTCAAATTGCAAATATCAACTCTGACTCACAAATCGTTATTTCTGGAAGTGAGGAATCAATTGATTTAGCATCGGAAAATCTAAAAACTATTGGTGCAAAAGTAATACCATTAAGTGTTAGCGGAGCATTTCATTCCGAACTAATGTCTGAAGCAAAAAACAAGCTAACTGATATAATAAATATTTCAAAGTTTAATGAAGTATCTTCCCCTATTGTTTCAAATTTTAATGCAAAACCAAATAGAAGTATAGAAGAAATCAAACATGCTCTAATTGAACAAATAGATAGTCCAGTTCAATGGTCAAAAAGTATTAAATCACTAGGCAAATTATCAAACGAATTTGTAGAAATTGGCCCAAAAAAAGTTTTGAGTAATATTATCAAAAAAATTGATGATTCATTAACAATTTCAACCTATAATAGTATTGAAAACTTATAAAATTGTTTTATGCTTAACTTTTCATCAAAAACAGCAATTGTAACTGGAGGATCAAGAGGAATTGGAAAAGAAATTTCTCTTATTCTTGCTCAAAATAATTTTAATGTTGTAGCAGTCGCTACGAGTGAAAAATCTTTAGATTCTGTCAGAGACATAAAAAATATACATCCTTTCTGTTGTGATATCTCTGATGAAAAATCAATTGAAAAACTATATGAATTCGTTATTTCAAAATTTGGTTATGCAGATGTTCTAGTTAATAATGCTGGTATTCATATGGATAATATTCTACTAAGAATGAAATCTGAAGAATGGAATCAAGTAATGAATGTTAATCTTAATGGTCCTTTTCATTTAACAAAGACAGTCTTAAAAGATATGGTAAAGAACAAGAATGGAAGAATTATTAATATTTCTTCTATTTCAGGAACTGACGGTAATAAAGGACAAGGAAATTATGCTGCATCAAAAGGTGGACTGTTGGCATTAACTAAGTCACTAGCAAAAGAAGTTGGTCGTAGAAACATTACAGTAAATTGTATTGCACCAGGATTAATTGAAACTGATATGACTTCTCACCTTTCTGATACTGTGAAACAGGGATATTTAGATAGAATTCCTTTGAAAAAACTTGGAAAACCAAAAGATATTGGACAAATGATTTTATTTTTATGTTCCGATGAAGCCAGTTATATTACAGGACAAACATTTTATATTGACGGTGGAATGTCATTAAATTAATAAGGAGATATTAATTATGTCATTAAATGAAAAAGTAACAAATATTATCGTAGACAAACTTAGTGTTGAAGAATCAAGAGTTGTGCCTGAGGCAAGTTTTCTTGATGACCTAGGAGCAGACTCATTAGATACTGTAGAGCTTATTATGGAGTTTGAAGAAGAATTTGATTTAGAAATTCCTGATGAGGATGCAGAAAAAATTACAACTGTAGGTGCTGCGCTAGAATACATCAACAACCACGCAAAATAATTTTGAAAAAAAGAGTAGTTATCACTGGAGAAGGATCTATTTCTCCATTAGGCCATAATTCTCAATCTTTATGGGAAAACTTAATTAAAGGGAAATCTGGTATTGATCATATCTCAAGCTTTGATACTGAAAACTTTTCAATAAAAATTGCTGGAGAAGTTAAAGATTTTGATCCAAATAATTTCTTTGAAGCTAAGGAGGCTCGTAAGCTTGATAGGTTTACAATGTTTGGTTTAATAGCAGCTGAACAAGCACTTCAAAATTCTAATTATAAATCCTCTGATGCTGGAGTTATTGTTGGTACAGGTGTTGGAGGCATGCATACACTTGAAGAAGAACATCAAAAACTAATTAAAAAAGGTCAACGTGGCGTATCACCATTTTATGTTCCAAAAATGATTCCAAACATCGCTGGAGGACAAATTGCTATCAAACATAATTTGCATGGTTTAAACTTTTCAATGTCTACTGCCTGTTCTTCTGCTACAGATGCAATTGGGATGGCATACAGATTAATATCCAATGGATACTCCAAAGCTATTCTTTGTGGTGGAGCTGAAGGAGGTATAACCCCTCTTACTCTTTCAGGATTTGCTAATATGAAAGCCTTATCAAAAAATAATGAAAATCCTCAAGGTGCTTCAAAACCATTCGATAAGCATAGGAACGGATTTATTTTATCCGAAGGTTCAGGAATGTTAATGTTAGAAGATTATGATGAAGCAAAGAAACGTGATGCTAATATCATTGGAGAAATTATCGGATATGGAATAACGAATGATGCTTTTCATATCACTCAACCTGACAATGAAAGTACTGGTGCATCAAACGCAATAACTATGGCACTAAATGATGCTGAAATTGATACATCTGAAGTGGAATATATTAATGCTCACGGCACATCAACATATTTTAACGATATGCTGGAAACTCAAGCCATTAAAAAGGTTTTTGGCAAGTATGCTAAAAATGTATCTATAAGCTCAACAAAGTCTATGACAGGCCATCTGCTGGGAGCTGCTGGAGCCATTGAAGCTATTACATGTATAAATACTCTAAATAATGGTATTATTCCACCAACCATCAATTACATTAATCCTGACCCTGAATGCGACCTAGACTATACTCCAAATGAAGCATTTAAAAAGGATATAAATATCTCAATGAGTAATTCATTTGGTTTTGGTGGACATAACTCAGTTGTGATTTTTAAGAAATTTTCTTCTTAAGTAAATCAATTGATTTCACAGCATCAATATCAACATCATTTAGAACACCACACCAGTAACTAAGCCAATCAATATAGTTTATTAAGAAAAATAATGATGTAAGATTTTTTGGCACCTTATCAGGTACTGATAAATGAGCAACATGGGAGACTTTTTTTGATAAAATTTCATTTGTGATTTTCATTCTCTCAAGATTTTTTGGCCAGCCTATATGAATCCAAATCATCGAAAAAGATTTTTTATCTATATTATTATTTTCCCAACCTATAATTTCATTATGATTCATTTCTGGGATTGTAATGTTATATGATAACATCTTACTATTTTCATTTAATTGACATTTCAAACGAAATCCAATTGATGAGAGGTCTTCTTCAGAAACAATTATTGGCATAGTCTTATGAATTTTTTTTGCTAAAGCATATACTTCAGAGTTTTGAGTAGATGATTCTTCTGCAAATGATTCAAGGCAATCAAAATCTATGTTAGAAACTCCTTCCTTATCAAACAGAGATATAAGAAATGTTAATGAAAATCCTAAAGCTGATCTAGGTGGATATCCTTTAGGCAATAAATGAAATTTAATATCATCAGACTTAGCTTTTTTAAGCAACTCTCCCCCAGTTGTAACAACCAATGCGTGCTCAGTTAATCTTACAGCGTAATCGTAGTAGGATAAAGTTTCTTCAGTATTGCCTGAATAAGAACATATAATGACTAAGGTGTATTCATCTATTGGAGTATTAGGAAAATAATTTCTTTCAACAACTATTTCCATTTCAGGAAATAAATCTTTTAAAATTAGTCCAGCAATAGCAGAACCTCCCATGCCAGCAATTACTACTTTACCCACCTCTTCAAAATTTAAATTATCTTCTTTAATATTTTTTAAAGAATTTTGGATATGTTTTGGAAAGTTTTGAATGTGCTCAATCATTTATTTCTCTTAACAATATAGCTAATTAACTCATTTAAACCACCCTGAATCTCATTAGGAAGTTCATTAATTATATCATTACATTGACTTATATAATCTGCTAAAAGCTTATCAGATTCTTCCTTTAGATTATTTTCAATAAAAAAATCATAAATTGATTTTTTCTTACTTGAAATATTTTCGTGATTAGTAGATTCAATTAACTTTTTCCATTCGCTTAAGTTTTTTTCCATAGCAAAGCATGTTAAAATTGTTTTCTTATTTCTTTCTATGTCTGAAAAAGTACCCTTACCCATATTTTCGCTGTCTGTTTCAAGCTCAAGAATATCATCCTGAATTTGAAAAATCACTCCCAAGTTTCTTCCAAGTTTTTTTAATTCATTAAGATTTTTTTCATATTTATCGCTGATAAGAGAAGCAATTTCAAAACATAATTCAAACAATGAGCCTGTTTTTTTTGCACTCATTAATAAATAATCAGATACACTTACAACTTCCTTATTTTCAAACTCCATGTCATAAGCTTGACCTTCACATATTTCTAAAATGACTTCATTATATCTTATTAAAATAGCTAAAGTGTTTTTTTTAATTTTTCCAATAAACAGTGGTCCAAGCGCTCCTAAGCCATCTCCAGAAAGAACAGCATGTGCATTATCCCATTTTGTGTGTATAGTGGCTACATTATGTCTTAAATCATCCTCATCCATAATATCATCATGAACAAGAGTGAAATTATGAAGAAGCTCAACACCAAGTGCTCCGTGCATAGAATCTTCTTTAGAATTTTTAAAAAGTTCTCCAAGAAATAATACCACAACTGGTCTTAAACGTTTTCCTGGTGATTTTACAAAATATTTTATGGGATCATAGAGATAAGATGGACCTTCGAAATCTTGAATTTTAGAAAATTCATCTAGAAAATCATTTTTTAAATCATTTAGTTTATTCATTATTATCTAATTCTTCTAAAATCCTTTGAGTGTCTTTATATCCATCTTCAGCTGAAGGTGCTCCAACTTGAAAAACAAGACAATTTTTTTGATTATGCATAATCTTTGCTAATGGATAATCGTTACCACCTTTCATAGTTCTATCACCAATAAAAATATATTTTTCATTTGGGAAAAACTTTTTCACCTCACCTAATACTTGAGATTTATTCATACCTCTTGGAGTAATATCAATGGATATTTGACCACCGATTACTGCATCAAGATTATCCCATTTAGCCATTATCTCTTCAGCAATATTATTTCTTTCGTTTGATTCACAATCATATTTAAAATAATGTAATCTTTGTTCTAATGAACAATCTCTACCTACAACGCTGAAATTGAGCATGGAACCTCTATCTTCAATATGATTACCTGCTCTTACAGCATAAGGGCTTTCTTTTAATTGTTCTTCAAGGAAGTGTAGTAAATCGTTTTCTGGTTTAAATTCATGATTATAGGAAAGCTCTCCATTTAGCCAAAGTTGATTTCCTCCGCAAGTAAAAACTCCTTCCGATAAATTTAATATGTATTCAGGGACCTGCTCTTTAATCTTCTCAAGATTACTCCCACTCACTAAGAAAAAAGTATGATTTTTAGCCCAATTACTATAAAACACTTCAAAATCTTTTGTCATTTCTCTTC
Organism: uncultured Fidelibacterota bacterium; assembly: GCA_902538565.1. GTDB lineage: Bacteria > Fidelibacterota > Marinisomatia > Marinisomatales > Marinisomataceae > Marinisoma. The sequence goes on from CACBFQ010000001.1 coordinate 149,959, forward strand.
TCGAGGGAGTTAAAGTTCCATCCATATCAAAAATAAATATATTTTTCATTAATTATTCTTTCTTGAAGCAAAGTATCTGTTTGCTTCTTTTTTTATATTAGGTGCTAAATATAATGCTGAAATCATCGTAGGAAAAGCCATTAAGGCAAACATTGCGTCTACTATATTAACTGCTAGATCTAGTGATAAAACAGAGCCTAAGACTAATGTTAAAACATAAAATATTCTATAATAAAACTTTGAATTAGCACCAAATAGATATGATGCACATTTGCAGCCATAATAAGAATATCCAAACATTGTAGATAAAGTAAATGTTGCTACAGAAAAAATAAGAATATAGTCTCCAGCTAAACCAAGATAATTTGAGAAAGATTTTTGAGTCAAAGACACTCCAGAATATGTTCCCTCTATCCATTCACTTGAAAGCAAAATAACTAATCCAGTAATTGTGCAAACTATAATTGTATCAATTAACGGTCCAATCATTGCAACAAGACCAGATTTGATTGGCTGATTATTTTTAGATGCTCCGATAGCCATAACCTCTGTTCCCATTCCAGCCTCATTTGAAAATGCAGCTCTTCTAAAACCTTGACTAATAACTATTGCAGTTCCAGCAAAACCGCCAGCAACCGAGCTTCCATTAAATGCGCTTGTAAAAATATTTGAAAAAATAGCGGGAATTGAAGAAGCATTTGATAAAACAATAAATAAACCGGACAATAAATAAACAATTACCATGAATGGTACTATTTTAGATGCAACTTCAGCTATTCTGCTCAAACCGCCGAAAATTACTGAGGATACTAGGATAGCGATGATTATCCCAATCATTAAATTTAAATTAAATGATTGTTCAACATTGAATGATTTTACTACATAGTCTGACATAATTTGAGTCAATTGATTAGCTTGAAGTAATGACAAACATCCCACCAATCCAGCAATGCTGAACCAATAAGATAGAAATTTAAATTTTTTCCCCATTCCTTGTTCAATAACATACATTGGTCCTCCCTGCAAAACATTATCTGAATCATAACCTCTGTACATTATACCTAAGGAGCAGGTAAAGAATTTTGTTGCCATTCCAACAATAGCACTAATCCACATCCAAAATAATGCTCCGGGACCTCCCAATGATATCGCTACAGCTACTCCAGCTATGTTTCCAATACCAACAGTGCTTGATAGAGCTGTAGAAAGCGCTTGAAAGTGTGAAATTTGGCCTTCGTCATCTGGATCATCATGTTTACCAAGTAAAATCTCAAATGCATGTTTAAAATATCTAAATGGAGTTAGCCTAGAATAAATTAGGAAGAAGACTCCTCCTCCAATAACTAAATTTGCTACTCCAAAATTTCCCCATAAGAAATTTGATAACTCTGCAAAAAAATTATTAATTGTATCCATGATTAAGTAATTTACAATATAATGAAAAAAATTGACTTATATATTCTCAGAGAATTTTTAACAACTTTTATTATAGTTTCTATCTTCTTTACTTTGATTTCATTGATTGTGGATGTCTTTGAAAATTTAAACCGTTTTATTGATAACGGAGTCTCAGCAAATATCTTAATCGAATATTATAAGGCATCGCTTCCATCGATGATCAGCGTAACTATTCCTGTATCATGTCTTGTTTCTTCTGTATTTACATATGGAATGATGATACAGAGAAAAGAATGGCTAGTATTTAAGTCGTCAGGACTAAGTCTGTACAGACTTTCTTCGCCAGTACTATTGCTTGGATTACTATTAAGCGTTGGATCTTTTTATTTCGATAATTCGATAGTAATAGATAATAACAAGACTAAGAATGAAATAAAAAGTACATATATGTCAAAAAATAAAAGTAAAGCAAAAAATAAAAGTGTATTTGAAAATGTTTATTTTCAAAAGAACCAAAAAGACTTAGTAGCATTAGAGAGGTTTAATAGTAATAACAATGTCGCTGTAAATTTGAATTTTCTTGAAGTAGAAGATGGAATGCTTTTAAAAAGAATTGATTCAAAAAAAGCAATTTGGAATGTTGAATTAAATCAATGGAATCTAAAAGATTTTTCAGTAAGAGATTTCGATAAAGATGGTTTAGAAAAAAATGTAATTATTTCAAAAAATGACTCATTAATTACTTTAAATTTTTCACCAAGCGATATAATAAATACAGCAAGCTCTTCAGAAGAAGTATCATATTCAGAATTAAAAAATCAAATACAATCTTTGAAGGATAATGGCGTAAATACTCTCAAATGGGAAGTTGACCTAAATTACAAAATTGCATATTCCTTTATTTCAATTATTGTAATATTTTGCGGAATTCCTCTTTCGGTTTATCGCTCAAATACTACTTTAGCTTTTGGCGGAGGATTAAGCTTGGCTACAATTTTTTCATATGTAATTCTTTTAAAATTTGGTCAATCTTTAGCTTATGGAGGTGTCCTTTCACCATTTTTTGGAGCTTGGATGTCTAACTTTGTATTTATTAGTATAGGAATTTATCTTATGCTTAACGCTAGAAAATAAAATTATTTTTTTGATTCAATTTTATCAATTGAAGTAACGGTAAACTTTACGTCTTCCCCTCTGATTTCAAGTGTAAAGTCTTCTCCAACTTTTTTACCAGCAACTGACCTTCCAAAAGGAGAATGATACGTAACAATAAATGGATACAAGTCTAACTCCTCTTCAATTGGACCTAAAATATAGTAATCTTCTGGCTTATCTTTACCTTCCTCATGAATAGAAACTTTATTCCCGAATCCAGCTTGATCATTATTAATATCGCTATGTTCAATTATTCTAAAAGGAGCATGAGATTGCATGAGTTGAATTTTATAAACTATTAAGCTTTGTTTTTCTCTGGCTGCATGGTATTCAGCATTTTCTTTTAAATCTCCATGATCAGCTGCTTCACTAATTTTTTCAGAAGTTTCTCTTTTAAGCTTTTCAAGTGACTTAATTTCTTCCTCTAAGGCGATATGTGTTTCTCTTAAGATTAAAGTTGCCATTTTAGTTCCTTTTTTAAAATAAAAACCAATTTACATTTGTAAAATGTACATTTCAAATAGTATAGTTTAATTTGATTTAAGCATTTAAATCAGTTTAGGACCGGCTGCTAGAATATCTGAATCTTGAATTTTAAATTTTTCAAAATTGTTATTGAAAAGTCTTGTAAGCATATTACCAGTTGAAAAATATTCTTCAATATTATCCCAACTATGATGAGGTACCAAAAATTCATTTTCTAGACCATCAACGTTTAGTGGTATTTCTAAGTTGAAAAACTTATCAAATACTGATTTACTAAAGTCTAAGCTACCATCAGTAATTAAATTGATAATATGCTTTGTTAGTTTTAAATCTATTCTTGAAGATCCGCTTATTGCACTTGACCCTGACCATCCAGTATTGACTAAATAAACTGAAGAATCGTAATCATTTAGTTTTTGCTCCAATAGTTCAGCATACCTTAAAGGATGCAATGTTAAAAAGGGTCCTCCGTAACATGGAGAAAACGCAGCAACTGGCTCTGTAATACCTATCTCGGTTCCAGCCATTTTAGCTGTATATCCGCTTATGAAGTGATACATAGCTTGTTTTTTTGTCATCCTAGCTAATGGTGGCATTATACCATATGCATCACAAGTAAGAAATATAATTGAATTTGGATGAGGACCAGCACTTTTTAAGCCTTTAGAGCCTAAAGAATTCTCTACAAAATTAATTGGGTAGCAAATTCTAGAATTTTCACTCTTAGCATTATCATCAAAATCAACTTGTTTAGTTTCTAAATCATAAACAACATTTTCTAAAAGAGTTCCGTGCTTAATTGTATTATAAATTTCTGGCTCTTTATCTTTATCAAGATTAATAGCCTTTGCATAACATCCACCTTCAAAATTAAATATCCCATTATCTGACCATCCGTGTTCATCATCTCCAATTAAAGGGCGATTTGCATTGGTACTAAGCGTTGTTTTTCCTGTACCTGAAAGACCGAAAAAGACGGTTGTCTGATCTTGAGCAGCAGATACGTTTGCAGAGCAATGCATAGATAGAACATTTTTCAATGGTAAGTAATAATGCATCATTGAAAAAATTCCTTTTTTCATTTCTCCAGCATATTCTGTACCACCAATAATTGCAATCTTTTTCTTAATATTAAAAACAATGAAATTTTCTGAATTAAGTCCGTAATCTTTCCAATTTTCTTCTTTTACATCATAGGCATTAATAATTGTAAAATCAGGATTAAAATCATTCAATTCTTCCTTTGTTGGACGTATAAACATATTATTTACAAATAGTGATTGCCAGGCTTTCTTAGTTATCATTCTAACATTTAATGAATTGTCTGCATCATCTCCAGCAAATCCATCGAAAACATAATAACTTGATGGTAAATTTTCATAAGTTTCTAAAACTTTATTTAGAAGATAGTCAAAATTTTCTTCAGATAGCTTTTGATTAACTTCTCCCCACCAGATTTTTTCAGTTGAAGAGTCTTCATCAACAATAAACTTATCATTAGGAATTCTTCCTGAAAACTCACCAGTATCCACCATTAAAGCACCATTAAGACCAATTACGCCTTCATTATTATTAACAGCATTATTGATTAAATCATCAACATTTGAATTTCTTTTGAAATTTTGGTTTTTAATCATTTCTTACCTCTTGGGTGAGCTTTGTCGATAGTATCTTGAAGTTTTTCAAGACTAACATGTGTATAAATTTGTGTTGATGATAGCTTTGAATGCCCAAGTAATGACTGAATTGCGCTTATACCAACTCCCTTATTAAGTAAATGAGTTGCAAACGAATGCCTCAAAGTATGAGGGCCAAATGCGCTCAATGATAATCCTTTTAAGTTGCTTGCCACTATGTATTGAATATTGTTTCTTGTTAAAGATTTATTATCTTTATCGACGAACAAGTTATTATCTATGATTGATTTTGACAAAGGATATTTTCCAATTTTATCTAAATATTTAACTATCAATTTTTTAGTAAAATCATCAAAATTAGAAAATCTTTCTTTCCCTCCTTTACCCAGTACTTTTACTGAATTATTATCTAAATCAATATCTTTGAGATTTAAGCTAGTCATTTCTTCAAGTCTTAGTCCTGATGTGAAAAAAAGCATTATTATAGCCTTATCTCTAATTTTTAAAAAATTATCTTTTTTAGATTTATCAATTTTATTTAAAACATCATGAATTTTTTCTTGTGATAAAAATGATGGTATAGATTTTTTGAATTTTGGTGAAGGATATGTTTGAATACTATTTAATACTATATCGCTTATTAAGCTTTGCGAAAATAAATATTTATAAAATGTACGTAAAGAAGATAATATTCTTGAAAAAGATCTAGGTCCTATAGTTGCACTTAAATCAGAATGAAAATCAAAAATATTTTCTTTGGATAATTTCTTATAATTGATGGAAAATTCAGTGATATATACTTCAAATTTTGAAATATCCCTATCATAATTTTCAATGGTTCTTTCAGAGTACCCTTTATCAAATTTGAGAAAATCTAAAAACTCTTTTTTGACTATATCAAATTTCTTCATTTTTAATCATTTCGAATAGGTTACTAAATTCTTTAGATGGTTGAGCTTTAAAAAGTATTTTTTTTTCTTTCCTTGGGTGTAAAAAAGATATACTTGAAGCATGAAGATAATGTCCATTTTGAATACTAATATTATTATTTATTTTTTTTCTTACCTCCGGGAGATATTCATTTAATTTTTTCCAACCTCCGCCGTAAAGTTCATCTCCTATTATTGGATAACCTTTTTCACTGCAGTGAATTCTTATCTGATGCGTTCTTCCAGTTTTAGGAAAAAAATTAATTGCTGAAAAGTATTTACCCTTATTAATTAACTTAAATTTTGATGTAGCTACCCTTCCTTCCATTGAAGATTTATATTTTAAAGGATTCTTTTTGCTTCGCGATAACTTATTTTCAATAATACCTTTATCATCTACCCATTCACCCCACGTTAAGGCAATATACTCTTTTTGTATTGTTCTATTTTTAAACTGATCAGCTATTTTCCAATGAGCATATTCATTAAAAGGTATTATCATTACTCCAGTTGTATCTTTATCAAGCCTGTGTACAATTCCTGGCCTTAATGGGTCAGGATGACTTGATAACTTATCTTCAAATTGATTTAATAGAATATTGACTAATGTCTGATCTTTATTATTTGAAGCTGGATGTGAAATGACTCCAAATGGTTTATTGATAATAGCAAAATCATCATCCTCGAAGATAACTTCTAATGGACAATCCCATTTTTTAAGTTCAGGTACTTCAAGAGACTCAAATTTAGATGTATCAACTTTTATGATATCCCCATAAGAAAGTTTGAGGTTTTTTTTAACAGTTTTATCGTTAACAGTGATACTCCCCTCAGAAATAAGTTTTTGAATTTTACTTCTTGAAAATTGAATTAATCTTGAAGATAAAAAAGTATCTAAACGAATTAATTCATCTGATGATGAAACAGATATTGTCATAATATTATTTATTTACAAGTATAGAACTATACAATAAAAATATCAATCCTATTGTGACTGAGGAATCAGCAACATTAAATACATACCAATGCATGCCATTTAGGTGAAAATCAATAAAATCAATAACATATCCTCTGAAAATTCTATCAATGATATTTCCAATAGCACCTGCAATAATCAAATAAAGGGCGATTTGAGAATACTTATCTTGAAAATCATCATTATTTAATAAGTAAATAAGATAGATTGTTATAATAATTGGCAAAATGATAAATAGTAATTCTGCTCCCTCAAAATAAATCCCAAAAGCAATACCTTCATTACGGATATAAGTAAAATTGAGTAAATAAGGTATTACAGAAAAAGAATCGTAGAGATTCATTGTATTATGAACAACAAATTTTGAAAGTTGATCTATGACAACAATCAAAACTGATAAATATTTCATCATATAAGATTTAATTTTTTCTTTTCTTTACAGAAAACACCTTTAGTGGCGTTTGGAACTTCCATAAGTCTCTCTTTTGAGATTAAAGGACAATCTGGACTTTCACACTTCTCAGGAGTTTTAGTTGAAATTTCACATATTCCATATGTACCATCTTTAATTCTTTGAAGTGCTTTTTGTAGATTGACTAAATAGTCTGATTCACGAGACATTAAAAGAAAATTCTTTTCAACTTCATGAGCTTCAGTACCTTCATTAAAGTCTTCAGATCTTTCTTGAATAAAAACAGAATTTGTTGGTTTTGTAGTAGATCTTACACCCTCAATACTCTGATTAACCTCAGCCATTTTTGCTAAAATGTTAGCTTCAAATTTTTTTAATTCTACTTTAGTATATTTTGTTTTCTGTTTAGCCAATTTTTTCTCTTATAGTTTTTTTAAAGAAATTTCAATTTCATTATTTTTATACTTGAAAGAAGAATTATAGTCAGAATTTTCCAAATTTGCTACAATATCCTTACATAATACCTCATTCATAAAATATTCTTTATTTTCTTCAATAATATTTTTTAACTCATCAGAAAAATTAGCAGAGATAATAATTCTGTCATCAATCTCAAAATTTGCTTCTTTTCTCATCAACTGTATTTGCCTTATTAAATCTCTCAAAACCCCTTCTAATCTTAAATCATCGCTAATAGTTGTATCTAATGATACAATTAAATCATTTCCTAAGAAAGATTCGCTTCCATCATTTGCTTTTAAATCTATAATCAGATCATCTTTTGTCAATTCATGTTCGTTCTCCGGAATTGCCAATCCATTCAAAACGTTTTTTGTGACTTTTACAGGATCAAGATTTCTTAATGATTTCATAGCATCCTGCATTTCATCTCCAAACTTCATTTTCATATTCTTAAAATTTGGCTTCAAAGTCAAAGTTCCAAACTCTTTGACTTCATCAAAAAATAGTACTTCTTTAATATTTAACTCATCTAAGATTATCTCTTCTTGATCTTTAATAAATGAAGTTATTTCATTGTTATTCAGAAAAACTCTTATGCTTTGGAGCGGTTGCCTAACTTTTATATTAGCTTTTTTTCTTACTGCTCTTCCAGACTCAATTACTTTTTTTAATGAGTCAACTTTCTCAATTAATTCATGATTGATTTTATCATCATCGCATTTAGGAAAATCTGATAAGTGGATGCTGTCTTTGTTCTCATTTTTATCCGTAGAAGTTATATTCAAGTACATTCTTTCTGTTACAAACGGAAGAACAGGCGATAAGACTTTAATTAAATCCAAAATCACATCATAAAGAGTCTGATAAGCTATATATTTGTCAGAATCATTCTCACTTTTCCAAAATCTTCTTCTATTTCTTCTTATGTACCAATTTGATAAATCATCTAAGAAGGTTTCTACATTTTTTAATAGCTTATCTACTTCAAAATTTTCATAATTCAATTTTGCGCTAGCATTTAATTGCTGCGATTTTGAAATAATCCAATTATCTAATAAAGTTAAATCTTTAGGATTTATTTTTTGTGAATGTGGAGAAAACTTATCAAGACTTGCATAGGTACAGAAAAACGAATAAATATTCCATAGACTAATCAACTTTTTTCTGACTTCGTCAGCTTTATCATATCCAAAAAGTAAGTTGTTTTCTACATTTTGTTTCGAATACATCCATCTCATTACATCAACACCCATCTTTTCAGCTGCATCATCAAACCAGATAGCATTACCTGCAGATTTATGCATTTCATCACCTTTTTCATCTTTTACTAACGCATGTCCGAGTAAAGTTTTAAACGGTGCTTTGCCTTCAAGGAAAGATGACATTGCTAATAATGAGTAAAACCAGTTTCTAAACTGCCCAGGAAAACATTCTGTAATAAAATCAGCTGGAAACCATTCTTCCCAACAGCTTTTATCTTCAAAATACTTCATTGTAGAAAAAGGGACAATTCCAGCATCTAGCCAAGGATTTCCTACATCTTCAATTCTAGTTCCAATAAGTCCAGATTTAGGATGTTTAATTTTAACATAATCAACCCAAGGTCTATGTGGAGTATTTCCATCAAATTTTTCCCATCCTTCAACAGCTAATTCCTTCAGTTCTTCTTTAGAACCAACAACATGAAATGTTCCATCCTCAAATGTCCAAATCGGCAAGGCTAATCCCCAGAATCTCTTCTTTGAAATCATCCAATCTCCCATATTGTCTAACCAATCATGCTCTCTATCTCTTCCCCACTTTGGAATCCAATTAATTTCATCTACAACAGATTTAATTTTATTTCTCCAATCCATATTGATATACCATTCGTCAACCTGTTTAAATACTAGTTCGTCTCCAGATCTCCAACAGTGCGGATATATATGAGGATAATCTTCAACATATAGAAGAAGATCTCTTTCTTTTAAATTGGAAATAATTTTTTGAGCAGTTTCAGGATCTGTAACACTTAAACCAGACATAAAATCAAAACCTTGAATGAAATTTGCTTGATTATCAATTGGTGAAATTTCAACAAAACCTTCTCTTTTACATATTTTATTATCGATAGCACCACATCCGCCAGCCATGTGGACAAATCCTGTTCCTTCACCCTCAACAACCATATCGTTACCTTCAGAATCTTTTCCACCATCAATAATGATATGACAATCTATAGCTGATTTATCTTTCAAATTGCTTGTATCATGAATTGGATAACCCCCTTTAGAGCTTTGAGGTTCTAAATGATCAAATGGTCCTTGATATGTTAAACCAATTAATTTTTCACCTTTAATGACTTCTAAAATTTCATATCCACCACGTTCTTTAAAAATTTGATCTAAGGTTTTGAGCTTCGGTACACCATCCACCCAATTTTTCTTTTCAGCAAATTCTTTGTTTAATCTTTGATACTTTAAATTTGTCTCAGATACAAAATATATTGATCCGTCATAAGCCTTTATTTTTGCATAATTTATTTTTTTGTTTACCGCAACGGCAATATTAGATGAAAGAGTCCAAGGGGTCGTTGTCCAAATTAAAATATTTTCATTTTCTTTATCTTTTAAAGGAAACTTTACAAAAACACCTTTATGCACTGTAAGTTTTCTTCCTTCAATAATCTCCATCTGTGAATAGGAAGTGCCAGACCTTCCAGACCAAGGAACTACATCGGTCCCTCTATAGATTTTACCATCTTCATGTAATTTTTTTAGAAAAGCCCAAATTGCATAATTGTTTTCTTCGGACATGGTGAAATAAGAATTATCCCAATCCATCCAATATCCTAGTCTAATAGATTGATTCTTTTGAACTTCAGAAAATTTCTCTACACGCTCTTTACAAAGATTTACAAACTTCTCTATACCAAGATCTTCAACTTCTTTCTTTGATTTAATTCCAAGCTCTTTTTCCACTTCAATTTCTACCCAAAGACCTTGGCAGTCGAAACCATTTTGATATCTCAATTGATGTCCATTCATTGATTTATATCTTTGATAAAGATCTTTCAACGTTCTTCCCCAAGCATGATGAACGCCCATAGGATTATTCGCAGTGATAGGTCCATCAAGAAAGCTCCATTTTGGACCGTTGGAGTTTTTTTCGACTAGTTTTTCAAAGGTTTTATTTTTGGACCAATAATCGAGTATTTCATGTTCATTTTTAACAAAATCAACTTTTGGATTTTCTTTCTTTATTCTCATAATTAACTATGAACTTATAAGAAAAGGGGAATTATTGCAATTGTATAGAAATTATCTTGTAATAGTAATAAATCTTGATGAAGAACCACGTTTGACAAGAAATAGTACTTTTGATTCATCGTCAAACTTTGACATTTCAGAAAGAAAATCTTTTGTACTGTAAATCTTTTTACGTCCAACACGTGTGATAATGTCTCCTTCTTGAAGCCCTGCTTCTTCTGCTGGACTATTATCTTCAACTCCAGTAACAATTACTCCTTGAATATTTGAAGGATTTTTTTCATTTAATTTGTATTTATTAATTAAATCTTCGCTCGGATTTTCCAATAATAATCCGAATTCATAATTAACATTTGTAGTAGCAGCCACTGTATCTTCTCTTTCTTCAAGAGTAACATATATATTTTTCTTTTTATTATCTCTGTATATACCAAGCTTGACTCTTGAACCTGGATCAGTACTGGATACAAGGTTTTTAAGTTCAGAACCATTACTGATTTCTTTACCTTCGAAAGAAACAATCACATCTCCTTCTACTAAATCAGATTTTGAAGCTGGACTGCCTTTAACAATGTCACTTACAATCGCTCCATTTCGAGTTTGAAGTTCCAATGTCTCATATAAATCTTCATTAATATCTTGCATGTAAATTCCTAAGAAAGATCTAACAACATATCCTTTAGTAATAAGATCATTCATTACTTTTTTAACCATCGTTGAAGGAATCGCAAAGCCAATACCAGCATTAGCTCTTCCACCTCCTGAAGCAATAGCAGCATTAATACCAATTAACTCACCATTCATATTTAAAAGAGCTCCTCCACTATTTCCAGGATTTATTGCTGCATCTGTTTGAATGAAGTTTTGATAAGTATTTAAATTATTCATTACATCATTTCTACCTAATGCACTAACAATTCCAGCAGTAACAGTATGACTCAATGATGCAGAAAAAGGGCTTCCAATAGCTATTACCCATTCTCCTACTCTTACTGCTTCAGAATCTCCTAAATCAACAGCTTTAATATCATCTGCTTCTATTTGAAGTACAGCTAAATCGGTAGCTTTATCTAATCCAATAACAGTAGCCTCAAAAATACGTTTATCAAGTAATTGAACTTTAATTTCTTCAACAGGTTTTTGAGATCTTTCATCAAAAATAACATGATGATTAGTGACTATATATGAATTTTCACCATCTACAATAACACCTGAACCAAGAGATTTACTTTCATACTCATCTGGAATCTCTCTACCCCAATATCTATAAAAGTTTTGAACATCTCTGTCCAATTGAACGGTGTTTGTTGTAGTAATAGTTACAACTGATTCGTTTACTTCTTCTGCAATGTCGGCAAAAGAATTAAAAAATTCATATGCTTTTGATTGCGCAAATGAAGTTGAAACAAATAATAAAATAAATGTTAGTTTTTTCATCATATTTATCTGAAATGATTTAATCATCATAAAGTTCCTTAATTATTTAATCCTGTTTTTAAAAAGTCCTTAAACTCTTCAACGTTTCTTGTAAGACCAGGAAACTCTGATAATACCTTATCATTATTGTCTAAAATTACATAATAAGGCAGAGCAGCAGTTTCAAATCGATTAATTTGGTACTCTCTTTTCTCTAAATAACCTTCTCCTGCATCGGTATATAAACTAACAAGGACATATTCGGACATTAGTTCTTCAACTGAATTAATGCTAAATATATTTGTTTCCATCCATCTACAGTTTGTACATGTAACGCCTGTAAAATCAATAAAGATATTTTTATTCTGCTCTGCAGCAATTATAAATGCATCATCTAGATTATTATTCCAAACAAGATTGGATTGATATTTTTTGGGAGGTAAATATGATTTAATATTACCATTAATATCATAACCATGATTTCCAGCTGCTAGATAAGTTCCAAAGAAAATGAAAGCAAGAGCAAACAATGATCTTTGAATTGAAAAAGTAACAGGCGAATCATTTTTAAACTTTATTAATCCAAAAATATATAAGCCGGTTAATAGCATTATTAATGCCCATAAATACAAAACAACTTCATATGTAAAAATATTCCAATTCCAAACCAAGTCGGTATTGCTGATGAATTTGAAAGCAGCTGCAAGTTCTAAGAAACCCATTACTACTTTTACAGAATTTAGCCAACCACCAGACTGTGGTAATTTTGTTAAATAATGTGGAAAGAGGGCTAAAAAGAAAAATGGAGAAGCAAACGCTAAACTAAAAATCAACATCCCAATTATTGGCCAAAACCATTCTCCTTGTGAGGCAGCAACCAATATTAATCCCATAAATTGAACTGTACAGGTAAATGAAGTTAAGGTAAAAGTTAAAGCCATAAATAAAATACCGACATAGCCTTCTGAATTTTCTTTTTGAAGTGAAAGTCTTCTTAATGATTCAGGTATCTCAATTTCATAGAATCCAAATAAAGACATTGCAAAATAAATGAATAAGAATGCAATAAACATATTTACTATTGGATTTGCAGCAAGCTGATTTGCACCAGATGCTCCTAATAATATTGCTAACATCATTCCTAAAAAAGTAAATGTTAGAACAATGCCTAACATATAAACAGTAGCACTTTTTACTGGAGAAGAATTAGTATTCTCACTTCTATGCATAAAAAATGAAATGGTAATTGGAATCATAGGGAAAACACATGGAGTTAAAAGAGCAAGGAAGCCCATACTCATAGCAAGAACAAGAAATGAACTTATATTATTATCAGCAATAGCTAATATAGAGTCTTTATCAAAATCAAAATTTTCAAAAATAGAATCAGATCTTATGGGACCTGATTTGATATCAAAGGTTGCTGTTTTAGTAATTTGGTTTGGCGGATAACATAAGCTATTATTACAAACCTGGTAGTCAATAATTACATCTACATTGTAGGTACCATTTGGCAAATCATCTTTTAATTCTAATGGAATACTAAATTGAGGAGTACCTTCATGATATTTAGTAATATTCCCAAACCCTTCATCAAATTTTTCTATTGGTTTTGGCTCAATGACTCTTCCAGACTTATTAACAATATCTGATTCGATAATAAATTTTGTTGAGGATGGGCCTTCAGGCACGTCATATACTGCGTAAATCCTCCACGTAAAATCAAGTTCAGCGTTTACATCAATAATAGCAACTTCACCTTGATTCACATCGTCAATATTTACAGTAAATTGGGCTGGGTCGCTAAACTGAGCCCAAAGAATATTTAAAAATGATAATGTTAAAAAAAACTTTTTCATATTGGGCTATGAAAATAATCTTTTCTTAATTCTTGTCCAAAAAGTTTCTTTTTTTGTTTTTTTGGGTGTATTCACAATATTTTCAAGTTCTTCAAGAAGATTATTAATAGCACTTTCTGCAGCAAATTCACCAGCTTGAATAAATTTATCTGTTTTATCAAATGCTGACCAATGCAAGTTATCATGTTTTGGTTTTATTACAAAATCTGCTTCATTGAGCAGATAAGAGTTCAAGTGAGCAACCGATACATCTCTAACTCTCGAAGATATTTCCACTATATTTGATGGTTCAGGTTGATCTTCCATACCTCTGGTAATATTTATCGCAATTATAAAGTCACATTCATTTTTTAGAGGAGTTACAGGTGTTGGTAATGCTACATTACCATCAACCAACATTCTATTATCTTTATATGTTGGCTCCACAAATCCTGGAATTGATGAACTTTGTACAATTGCATCTATTAAACTTCCTGACTTATAAATTATTGAATTTCCAGAAATTAAATCAGTTGCTGAAACAATTAATGGAATTTTTAAATCACTAAATTGTTTAGCATCAAAAAGTAATTCTGCAGCTTTTTTAATTCTTTCATTCTTGATAATAGATTTTCTATTTGAACTCACCATTAAAACATATTGATTTTTAATTTGCTTGAAAACTTGCGAAAAAATAGATTCATCTTCTTCTGAGTTTGCAATATATCTAAATCCCAAATCATTAAAATTTTCACTTTCAACTCTCTCAAGATATTTTTTTTCTACCATTTTTGCATTATGATAAGATGCATACATTGCACCAACCATTGAACCAGCGCTTGTTCCTGCAACGATATCAGGGACAATACCATTTGCTTCAAGAACTTTCAATACTCCAATATGGCATGCACCTCTTGCTCCACCACCACCTAATGCTAGTCCAATTTTTAAACCCTTATACATTGCTTCCGGGTTTTATAGCAGGTATTCCTTGAAGTTTAATTGGAATATTATTTTTGTCAAAAATTTTAGCTTTTTGGGAAGTAATAGAATAAAAATTATCATGAATGAATACCGGAGAAAGGCTTCTATCAACAATCACTCCAACTCCAACCACGTTGCCTTTATATTGAGAAATAAGTTCAATGACCTCTTTTATTGAACCTCCAGTACTAAGCACATCCTCAATGACTAAAATTTTTTCATTTTCATTGATATTAAATCCTCTTCTTAATTTCATCGTTCCTTCTGATCGTTCAGAAAAAATTGTCTTTTTATTTAGTTGTCTTCCAACTTCTGCACCTAAAACAATACCACCAATTGCAGGTGAAATAACTTTATCAATATCTAGATCTGAAAAATGATTAGATAATATTTCTCCAAACATAGACAAATACTTTGGATACTGTAAAACTTTTGCACATTGAAAGTATGTATCACTATGAAGACCAGATGATAAAATAAAGTGGCCATGCATAAGTGCTTGGGTTTCTTCAAAAATTTTTATGAAATCTTTATCCATTTAACCCTCTTAGTTGATTTAAATACTGTTTAGCAGAATTACGAATTGAATCGTGATCTTTATTTCCAGAGAAAATAATTCCTCTAGATACATTTATTAAGGTCGTATCCATACTCTTCTCATTAATTCTAAGAACGCTTTGCAAATCTCCTCCTTGTGCTCCAATCCCAGGAATTAAAAAAGGTAAATCTGTTGAATTTCTAACTTCCATTAGTGCATCATAATTAGTTGCGCCTACTACAAGACCAATATTTTGCTGATTATTTAATGCTTCACATAAAGAAATTACTTTTGAAAAAATATCTTCTTGTATAAAGGTTGAAGATTTATTTGATGTTCTACATAATACATAAGCACCCTTAGATGCATTTGAAATAAACGGTTCAATTGATTCTTTTCCCATATAAGGACTTACAGTTATAGCATCGCAATTAAAATGATTAAAAAATGCATTAGCATAATGTAAGCCAGTATTTCCTATATCCCCTCTTTTTGCATCGGCTATAACAATATGATCATTACCAATATGTTTCATTAAATTTTCGAGCCAGTAATATCCCTTTGAACCCCATTCTTCAAAAAAAGCAAGGTTTGGTTTATATGCTGCTGCAAGATCGCTAGTAGCATCTACAACCATCATCGAATAATCCATCATTTCATCTAAGGATACATTATCTTTGAAATATTTTTTATCAATATCAATTCCAACACAAAGATTTGAATTTTTATCATATATGTTTGTTTTTAGTTTATCGATGAATGAAAGCACGAAGAAAGTTAAGATATTCTATCTTAGCAAACAAATGGCTTCATACTAGATTTAAAAATTTTTAATATTGGAATATGGAAACATCTATTGGACAGTCAGAAACTAGAATTATTGCTTCAACAAATGTTTTCCAAATAGAAAAAATTGAGAAGATCGGTAAAGCTGATTATCCAAA
This sequence comes from uncultured Fidelibacterota bacterium, assembly GCA_902538565.1. Classification (GTDB taxonomy): domain Bacteria; phylum Fidelibacterota; class Marinisomatia; order Marinisomatales; family Marinisomataceae; genus Marinisoma. Next base: position 166,382 of record CACBFQ010000001.1, read on the forward strand.
ACTGATTGAAATATCATTACACCTTGCTAAAGAATACGGTAAGCAAGCAGTTTTCACAAAAGCTTCAATTGAAAAATACTTTAATACTGAAAAATCTCTTCCTTTTATTGCAAGATATCAAAACGAAATTATTGGATACATTATTGGAATCCCCTTAGAAGAGCTTACCATGGAGCCTTGGGCGTTGAATGATGAAAATTATGGAAAGCACAACACCCTGTATACTTATGCTTTTGTTATAATGGAAAAATATAAGTCCAATGGATATGCTAAAATGTTAAAAAGAGTCTATTTAAGCTGGGCACAAAAACGAGATAGAATAAGATATATTACAGGTCATGTTTTATCTGGCACTGCAGATACAAAGGATAATAGCATAAAGATAATATCATTCGAAGAAAATTGGCAAAGTACTGGGAAGTCATTTGAATATTACAGAAGATCTTTTGATGAAGGTGTTGAAAGTTCTATCTTTAGTCCGCCATTCGAAATAATAGTAGAATAATTATTTTTTCAAATAACTTATTAGAACTAAAGAAGTTGATGAAATTGCGAGTGCCGGTATAACAGCCTCATCTAAACTCCACTGATTTCCAAAATATACTGTAGCAACTATACCTGAGAGTATTGAGCAAATAGCACCATACTTTGTTGCTTTATCCCAAAAGAATGCAGCTAATAGAGTTGGAGTAATTGCAGTTCCATAAATTGTAAATGCATATAGTGCTTTTTCAAAGATAGTTGTATCAGCGGCAAACATTCTTGAAACCCAATAAGAAAAGAATCCTAAAGCTAATACTAAAATTCTGCTGAGAGTAACAATCATTTTATCTGAATATTTTTTATTTGAATACTTTAAGTAAATATCATTGATTAAAATAGTTGTAGGGACCAATAAAAAGGAGTCTGCTGTCGAAATTATTATACCAATAATTGTAGCAAGCATAATTGCACCTACGATAGGTGGAAGGAAATTGTATGCAGCATAGATTAATACATGTGATTCTTTTGCAATATCCGTAATCATACTTGAACTAATCCAAGCATTTGCAATAATTAAAGATTCTAAAATAACTACAGCAAAAAATAAAAGGAAAGTTGCCTTCTGTGCTGATTTAACGGATTCGCTTGCGAAAAATCTTTGATACATATTCGCATCTCCGAGAATCAATAAAAATGAAGGTAATGTAAAATTAATTACATCCCTATAAGATAAAACACCAAATAAAGACATATTGTTTGGCATACCCTTATTCTCAAAACTCATTGCCATCCCTTCAAATCCACCGGCTTGAAAAAATAGAATTGGTAATGCTATAATGAAACAAGTAATCATCAAAATACCATTAGCTACATCTGTATAAGCAACACTCAATAGTCCAGCTAATACTGTATACGCAACAATAAATAATGCTGCAATAATAGTTGCCTGATCTAAAGATAGGTTTGAACCTAAGTTGTCATGAAAAATAGTATAAATAACTGCTCCACCAGCATTAAACTGGTAACTTACAATCACTAAATAAGCTGTTAAGAGAGCAACTACAGATAAAATCATTGCAACATCACCAAAACGTGATCCAATAATTTCCGGTACTGTTAATTTTTCAGATGCTCTTGCTTTTCCTGCAATTTTTGTAAGTGCTAAAACACCAAGCATTCCTCCAATAGGTAGTAAAAAGCCAGCTACACCAATTTCAAATGTTTTTCCTGCATTACCAAGGACTGAACCAGTTCCCATCCAAGTTGCTGCCATGGTTCCAACTAATATCCATGGTGATAATGATCTACCTGCAACTGAAAAATCTTCCTGATTCTTTATGGAATCTGATTTACTAAAACCGATCCAAAGTAATGCAATAAGATAAATTGATATAATTAGATAATAAATCATTGTAATAGTTTACACATAATACATATATTATTTTTACAAATGCAATTACATTGGAAAATAATTATTGGATTAGTTTTAGGAGCTATTTACGGTATTTTAAGTGCAGTAAATGGCTGGAATGGTTTTACATCAGACTTCATTTCCCCTTTTGGAACAATATTTCTTAATCTTTTAAAATTAATTGCAGTTCCATTGGTTGTTTCTTCATTAATTACTGGAGTTGCATCATTGTCTGATACAAGAAAATTATCAAGAATTGGTTGGAAGACTATTGCGCTCTACATTTCAACAACTGCAGTAGCAGTTAGTATTGGGCTCATATTAGTTAATTTGCTTGAGCCTGGAAATGCCATTCCAGAAAGCTATCAAGAAAGTTTATCAAGTGAATACTTTAATACTGCAGCAGATAAACAAGAAGCTGCAGCATCAATTCAACAAAATAGAGGACCTCTTCAACCGCTAGTAGATATGGTTCCTGGTAATATTTTTTCTGCTGCATCCAATAATAGAAATATGCTTCAAGTAGTTTTCATTTCATTGATATTTGGAATTGCTCTAATTGGAATTGACAGAAAATACTCAAGACCAGTTTTAGAGTTTTTAGAAGGCATAAATCAAATGATTATTAAACTAGTTGAAATGATAATGTATTTTGCTCCTTTTGGAGTATTTGCTTTGATCGCTAAAACAATTAGTTCTGTTTCTGGTGATATTTCTCAAATAAGTGAAATTCTTTCTGCTTTAGTTTTTTATATGGGTGTTGTGATTCTTGGTCTTTTTGTTCATATGGGAATAACCTACATGACACTACTAAAGATTTTTACAACCATGGATATAAAACATTTTCTTAAATCTATGGCACCTGTACAGCTTTTAGGATTTTCAACAAGTTCAAGTGGAGCAACCTTACCAGTAACTATGAAGCGTTGTGAAAAGGATCTTGGAATTTCGGAGGAAATTTCATCATTTGTGTTGCCTCTAGGAGCAACAATTAATATGGACGGAACTGCATTGTATCAAGGAGTAGCAGCAGTCTTCATTGCGCAGGCAGTCGGCATGGATTTAACATTAGCTAACCAATTCACGATTGTGGCTACCGCTGTTTTAGCTTCCATAGGAACTGCAGCTGTTCCAGGAGCAGGAATCATCATGCTGATTATTATTTTAGAAGCTATTAATGTACCAAGTGAAGGTATTGCGCTTATTCTGGGTGTGGATAGAATTCTTGATATGATTAGAACTGCTACAAATGTCACTGGAGATGCAACAGTTGCTAGTGTGATGGATTCTTTAGAGCGCTAACCCATTCTTCATATTTTTCTGCAACTGTATCTTTTATATCTGAAATCTGTAACGACCTTTTGGCAGAAACCATTAAACTATCAGGAAATGATTGCTTTAAATAAGAAATTTTTTCAGGATCTACCAAATCAATCTTATTGAAAACATATTTATAATCAATTTCATTAGCATTTATCTCCTTTAAAACACTTTTGATTGTTTCTATTTCGTTGAACAAATCTTGTGAATTTGCATCAAGAACGATTAATAATAAATTTGAATCAACCACCTCTTGAAGCGTAGATTTGAAACTAGCGATTAAATTATCAGGAAGATTTCTAATGAAACCAACTGTATCACTTAAAAGAACATAATTATTATCAACAATAAATAATCTTCTAACAGTAGTGTCCAAAGTTGCAAATAACTGATTTCTGATTAATACATCACTTTTAGTGACTGATTTCATTAAAGATGATTTTCCTACATTTGTGTATCCAACAAATGATGTTCTAAAAAATGACTTTCTCTTTTTACTTTGTACCTGTCTTTCGGAATCTATACTCTTAAGTTTTTTCTTTAGCAAAGAAATCTTTTTTCGAATGATTCTTCTATCAACCTCAATCTGTGTTTCACCAGCACCTGCCCTTGTTCCAAATCCTCCCATCTGCCTTTCTAGGTGTGTCCATAATCTGGTCAACCTGGGTAATTGGTATTGCAATCTAGCTAGTTCGACTTGTGTCTTAGATTCTTTTGATTTTGCATTTCTAAAAAATATTTCAAGTATTACGCCAGGCCTATCTAAAAGCTTAATGTCTTTATTTAATTTTTGAAAATTTTTAGTTTGAACAGGACTTAAGTCTTCATCAAAAATTATATAATCTACCCCAAGCATTTTAGCCTGCTCAATTACTTGTTTTGCTTTTCCACTTCCAATGAAATACGCAGGATTTATAGTGTTAATTTTTTGTTCAACTACTCCTTTTACTTTTACACCAAGAGTAGATATGAGTAATGAAATTTCCTCAACACTGTTATGATAATTCTTACTGCTTTTCCATATTCTTGGAGCAACAACTATCGCTTTTTCAATCTTACGATTCATTTACTACAATTTGATTGAAAACAAGTTCTATGAAAATATCGTAAATAAATTCATTAAAAATATTATTTGTCCATTCTCCATCTATTTTGGTAGCTAAGAATACTACATTTGAACCTAAAATATTTTTTTTGATTACAAGCGGATCATTGGTTGAAATATTAAAAAAAGCTTCATCGGAGTTATAATCTTTTAGTTCATAAAATCTATATACTTGAAATGCTTTGCTATTATTTGATAAATATTTAACTGGATATTCTTCTTCAAATTTAAAGAACTGATTTTTTGATGTACCTCTTAATGCTTTAACTTTTGGATAATCGAGAGTTTTAGATAAATATTCACTATCGACATTGTCTATAAAATATAAAATGGGTTTTTTCCCTAACATAAATTTTTGAATCTCTCTAATTAAGTTATCAGAAAAATCTTTTATACCTTCAACTATTAAAATATCATATCCAGAAAAATCATACTTTTTAAAACTTTCAGTTTTAACTATATCATATTGAAATAACCGGTTATTATCCAACAAACTAGCAAAACTACTTTCATTGTCATTAAGTATAATTACTCTTTGCTGATTTCTAGGCTCAACTTTTATAGGGAAGCTATTAATAGATAAGCCGTCTTGCTTTAAATCAATTAATACTGAATCAGCATCAATACTTACAGGAATATTTCTTACATGAGTATTCAATGAGTCCGAACCAAAATCAAATTTTCCATTTATTATATCATTAGTTGACCAATGAATCTCAATATTTCTTAAATCAGGATTATGATAGCTCAGCTTTACTTGTAAAGAATCAGAATCAACTAATTTGTAGTCATTTACCATAATATTAAAATCAATATCCTTAGATATTGCTATTTCTGAAGAATCATTATTGCATGACATTAAAAAAAAAGAAACTAAAAAAAAACTTCGAATCATTTTGCTATTACTAAGTTAATTTTTGAACCTTGAAAAACCTTAGTTCCTTCCTTTGGACTTTGATTTAATACTGTATTTGGTAAAAACTTTTTGTTTTCAACATATTGAATTTTTCCTTCGAAGAAACCTCTTTCCTCAATGATTTTAAGTGCTTCACTAAGAAAAATTCCTTGAAAATCAGGAACATCTACTAAATCATTAGGTGCTAATCCATTACTGACTTCAATTCGAACACCAAATCCTTTTCTTATGCTATCGTTTTCTGTTGGACTTTGCCAAGAAACTATACCTTTAGGATATTTTGAACTGAACGAATAATAAATTGAGTCCAACTCAATACCGTTTTGATCCAATTCGATTTCTGCAGCTCTTAATGTTTTACCTAAAAGAGATGGAACAATAATTTTTTGATTAAATTGAGTAATTTTAACTTTGATTGATCTTCCAAGCTTTACTTCTTTACCAGATGTTGGAAATTGTTCAATTACTATATTTGGATTTAAGTCATTTGTAAAAATTGTATCAGCTATTACAACCTCGATACCTTCGGATTTTGACAACTGATTTGCTTCATCCAATGTTAAGCCCTCTAAATCTGGAATTACTACTATATTTCGTGCATTAATATATAATGGCATTAGAATAAAATTAAATATCATTAATACTATTACTCCAGTAATAAAAAAAATTGATAAATTTTTAAATAGATTTTTCATATAAGAATATTTGAACCTAAATCTTGATAACCTACAATGAAATCTTTTGAATCCATTGCTTTTTTACCCTCTAATTGTACACTATGAAGCCTTAATGCATTTTGACCACACTGAACGTCGAAAAAATTTTTATCTACACGACATATAGAACCAATTTTGTGATTATTATCATTATTAATTGACTCAGCTTTGAAGATTTTTAATCTTTTGCCATTAATAGTAGTAAAAGCACCAGGCGTTGGCGAGAAAGCCCTCACTTTAGCCAGTATTATATCTGACTTATCATTCCAATTAATTTTTAAATCATCCTTTGAAATTTTAGGTGCTAAAGTAGCTATACTATTATCTTGTTCGATTAATTCTGAAGAATAGTGCAAACATTTATTAATTGAAGATTCAATAAGATCTGCTCCAGCTTCACTTAGTTTTTTAGATAAAGAACCATAATTATCATTTTTTGTTATTTCAATTTTTAATTGATCAATTATTTTTCCAGTATCAACTTTCGGTTCTATCAAAAAAGTGGAGACTCCTGTTGAATCTTCTTGATTTAATAATGCATGTTGAATTGGTGCGGCTCCTCTATATTTTGGTAGTAATGAAGAATGAATATTAATGGATCCATATTTAGGTATACCCAGTAAAGACTCTGGAAGAATTCTATACGCAACTACTACAAAAAAATCAGGATTTAAATCTTTAAGTTGATCAATTAAACTTGCATCATTCAAATCTACACCTTCTATAATTTTTAAATTCTCTTCCTTGGCTAAAGTCATCACAGGTGTATCAAGAATTTTTTGTCCTCGACCCATTTTTTTTGATTTATTTGTAACAACTGCTTTAAGATTAAAACTGTTATTACAAGCTAGAAGAGTTGGGTTTGAAAAATCAGTATTACCAAAAAAAATTATATTTATATCTTTATTTGACATTGCTTGATTTAATTAATTTAAGCGCCTTATCGTATTTTAAAAGATCTGCAGGAGTAGCATAATCAGTTATTAATTTTCCATCGAGATGATCATTTTCATGTTGAATAACTGTGGCTAAAAAGCCGCTAAAAACCTTTGTATGTTTTTCAAGGTTGTGATCTAAATACTCATATGTTATTGAATCATAGCGCTCTACATTGATTCTAATTTCAGGCAATGAAAGACATCCTTCAGAATCAACACAAGATCCTTCACTACTAATTATTTTTCCATTGATAAATACTAAAGGAGATTCACATTCATCTGTATGAGATATATCTACTACAAATATGCGCTTATTTATTCCAATTTGGTTTGCTGCTAGTCCAATACCATCAAACTCATACATTGTATCGAATAAATCATCAATTAAACTTCTTATGTTTGAAAAGTCTGTTATATTTTTTGATATTGCTCTAAGAGCAGAATGACCATATGTAACTACTTTTTGAACTGCCATAAATTATTTTGAGGAATTTTTAACTTTTGCAATTGCAACTCTGTCAACAGTCATTTCATTTTCATTAGATATTTTTATAATTACAGTTTCACTTTTTACCACAGTAACTTTTCCATGAATTCCTCCAATAGTCACTACTCTATCTCCTTTTGCTAAATTTTCTTGCATTAATTTTACTGATTCTTGTTTTTTAGAATTAGGTCTTAGAATAAAATAGTATAACACTAAAAAAATTAGGAAAATTGGTAATTGGGAAAGAAAAATATCTAGAAAAGATGCTTCGCTTTGTTGCATTATTATTTTTTGATTCATGGACTAAAATTAGTTTACCTGAAGTTCTTTAACAAGGCCATAACTTTAGGCTTAAAAAGATAAAAACACATGAAAAGCACAATAAGATTTGAAACTGTATGTAAAATGTTAAATAAATCATTATCATATTCAAAAATTATCTTATTTGTTCCAGCTTTCACTTCTACTGCTCTTAAAACACTGTTTGCTCTAAAAACCTCTACTTCAGAGTCATCAATATAGGCTTTCCATCTAGCAGGATAATAAATTTCACTTAGTACTAATAGCCCTTTTTCATTTGCTTCATAATCAATAATGATTGTTTCCACGTCCCAATCAATATTAAGAATTTTACCAATTTTATATCTTGAATCATCTAGTTTATCTACTATCGCAGTTTTTGATGGATTAAATGCAGATGCATTCAAATAATTGTATAAATTTTGATCTTCTTTAATCACATCTTTTACAAACCAAGCTCTTGGATTACTTTGATCTAAATTATAAATATAAACTTTCTTTCTTCCATTAACTGATTGAAAAACGGACTCTTTTTTTAGTATTAGTTTGGGATGAGAAATTTCAACAGGACTAATAAAATATTTTACATTTAAAAATTGTAATACTGGTATTGAAAGTAAGTTATTTGTGTTCTTTAGCAATTCAGAATAATGACCAAATTTTGCTGGATGATATCCTCCAACTGATTCAATACCATGATATTTAAATTTTGGGTCAGTAAACAAAGAACCTGCAGGGTAAATTCTATTTAAACCGAGGTTTTCTTTTAGAAAGATTATTGTTTCGTCCTCATTAAATACTGACTCAAAGCTTTCAATAGTTGTAATTTGGTTTTGTTGGCCTGAATCTTGTCTTGGATTGATAATTCTACTATCAATCCTATATATATCAATTAAGGAAAGTATCAAAAATATATAAAAAATGGTCTGTGTCTGAATTTGAGGAAATTTATTCTTAATTATTTCAAGAGTATCTTTTAAGCCATAAGCGCATAAGATATACATGCAAAAATTTGATACAATGAGTATCATGCTTGGAACTCTAAAACTGCTAAAAAAAGGTAAATAATTATAGAAGAATCGGTAAAAGATTTCGAAATACTTTCCAAAAGAGAGTAGAATTGAAATTACTAATATCGTCCAAAAAAATAATCTCATACTGTTTAACTTTCTAAATGACAAAAAAGCAAATAATAGTACGGGCAATCCAACATAATTTGGGAAATCAGTAAAAGGCATAAAACCCGTATAAGTTGAACCTCCGAATCCAAAGAAATTAGGCATGAGGTATGTCAATAATTCCTTAGGGTGCATAGACCAATTTGTTGCATAAGCAAAACTACCCATATTGCTAGATCTAATTGACATTTCACGGTAATCCAAGGATGGTAAGTAAATATGTGAAGCAATTAAGAATGCAATAATAATTCCTGAAAAAAATAAAGTAGCATATTTTTTATTTCTATTTTGGTAAAAAGTATAAATGAAGAAAGATCCCAGCAACATACAACTATAATAAGCTATTTGGACATGCGCTCTTTGTAATTGCAAGCCTAGAAACAAAGCAAATAAAAGCATATTGAAAATTGATTGTTCATCTTTCAATCTTAAAAGCAAAAATAATGTAATTGGAAAAAAAGCAGCTGTCATCATCTGACTTCCATGCCCATAAACAATCATAGTGATTAAAAAAGGATTTAACATCCAAAGCAATCCTGAAATAAATGCAATTTTCTTATTTTGAATAAGCTTTTGAACCAAATAAAACATACTTACTGCAGAAAAAACTAGATGAATAAATTGAATATTTAAGTCTGAAACACCTAGCAAATCTAAAAAGTAGCTTGGCAGATATAGTAGATTGACATAAGTAAATGCTTCTAAGGTTGGCATTCCAGAAAAAATCCATGGTTGCCATTGCGGCCACTCTGATGAAGCTAATCTTATCTGATCAAGAATATGATGTATGGCATAAGGATTAAAGGAGTCACCGGAGGCAAATGTATTTTCAAAGATTATAACATCATTAAAAAAAAATAAAACGAAAATAGAATAAATGAGAATTATAATAGAAAGATACATTTTAAATCAATTTTGTTTTAAATGAGTTAATTAGTTCTTTATCCTCCTCATCAAAACCCATTAAAAAATAAATAAGGAAATAAGTCAACAAAACCAAAGCAAAATGAACTAACAGGTAAACTATTAAACCTAATATATTATCTAAACTAAATAGGTTTGAAAAAATATTTTTGGCATAAGAGTAGATTAAAAATGTAATTATACCAGATACAATCGGCTTGATAAGCTTTATCGAAAACAAATTCAATTTCATTAAAACTATATTTTCAATAAATCTTAATATACTCAGAATAAATAAAGCTATCGCCGTTGATAAAGCTGCGCCTACTATACCATATAAAGGGATTAAAATATAATTCAATGAAATATTCAAAATCAGGGCGATTGAAACATTAATTAAATTAATTGAAGTATTTCCGCTCATAGAAAGTGTTGATGAACCTAAACCAAAAATTGTTTGAATAAAAATTCCAGTTAATAGAATTTTTAACGCAAAAGCATTATCAAATTCTGAACCAAATAGCAATAACATTGGGCTTGCAAAAACAAATAAAAATATAAATACTGGCAAAGAAAACATTAAAATATACTTTGAGGAAGACTGATAAGATTCTTTCATTTCTGGAAAATTTTTATTGAAATAATGTTCTGAAAATATTGGTGCAAAAATTCCAGCAAAAGCAAATAAAATCATTCTAACTAATCCAGCTGTTCGATCTATAGGATGATACATTCCAACATCAATAGCACTAGATAAAACTCCTAACATCACTATATCAACCCAATGCATTATAATACCAATCGCTGAAACAAACATTAATGGTATGGAAAATCTTAAAATTTCTTCATCTACTTTAGAATTAATAATATTCTTAAGACTAATTTGTGCAAAATTTCTCAAAAATTTTACGATGAAGATTAAACCAATAACAGCAGAAGTTACTGTTGGTATCAAAATAGATAGTTTTGTCCCGAGCAAGTAGTATGATGCTAAAAATCCAATCAAGAGCATAAGAGGATTTACAATTTGATTTACAAAGATTTTATATTTTAAAATTTTAAATGCTTGGGTAGCAAAAGAAGATATTAGAGTTAAAACGGAAAAAGGAAGACTTATCGCAAACACTTTTATAACAGTTATTAAAAATTCTTCTTCGTTGAGCAGATTATTGACAATGAAATCAGCAGATAAAAATAAAATAATAGAAATTACAATACTAGATAATAGTCCAGCTTTTAAAGATGAATAAATAGAATTATTAACGTTCTCAGAATTTTCCGTATCCCTACTTACAAATCTTAAAACACCGTTGTCTAGTCCCATTAATGCAAATATTTCTGCAATTCTTGTAACAGCATTTCCTAAAGAATAAATACCTAACATATGTGCGCCAAGAAATCTTGCCATTACTATTGAAAATATATATCTGAAAACTGAACCTAATGTCATTCCTGAGAATGAAATAAATGCTTCACTTAGAATTGTTTTCTGATTGGATGGTTTGCTACTCATTTATTTCTTAAATATAACCATCTTATAAATTGAAATGGTAAATGAAATAATATCCAACAAATAGATATAGAAATTAATTGGATTCCTGTCGCATGCTTCCAAAAGAGTTTAAATTGATTTTTTATCTTCATAAAATTTTTCTTTGAAGAATGTTCTCCTAAAGATTGAGAAACATTATGAAGAATTACAGATTTTGGAGCATAAATTATATTTCTATTAAGTTGACGAGCTTTTAACGATAAATCAACATCTTCACAGTACATATCAAATGTTTCGTCAAAGAAATTAAGTTTTCTTAAATCTTCAAACCTTAAGCACATGCAACAACCAGTAGCATAATGTGTTTCATCTATGAATGAATATTTTGGTCCATCAAAATCTCTTATTCCAATATGATAAATTAAACCTCTCCATAAATCTACAATCCCCCCGGCATACCAAATTTTATTGATATTTGATGAGTATAATATTTTTGGTGTTGAAATAATTGCTTTTTGATCTTTCACTAAAGGATTAATTAATTCGTCAATAAAATTTCTGCTAACAATTGTATCGTCGTTTAAGAGGATGATAAAATCATTATCTTCTACATTTATTTTCTTTAAACCTTCGTTATATCCTCTGCCAAATTTAAAGTTTTTACTATTTTTTATCGTTTGAACATTCGGAAAATTTTGAGAAATCATTTTTAATGAATCATCTGATGAATTATTATCAATTACAGAAATGGTAAAATTTTTATGATCAACATTTTCAATTGATTCTAAACATCTTTTTAAAATTTTACTATTATTCCACGTTAGAATAACAATGTGAACTTTATAGGATTCTGAAATTTCAATCATAAAGCTGTAATGTTCTTTCAAATTCTTCCCAAGAAAAATTCTTTTTATGATTAGATATATTTTTAGTCATTATATCATACATATTATTATTAAAAAACGAATGAATTGATAACGCAACTTCATCTTCATTTGGATCTACAATGTATCCAGTTTCTTTTTCAACAATATAATCTTTAAGCCCTCCTTTAGATGATACAATGGCAGGCAAATTAAAGTTCATAGAAAGCGATAGGATTCCACTTTGTGTTGCTTGCTTATATGGAAGAACGATTAAGTCTGAGCTAAGGAAATATTTGCTTAAATCTTCCTTGCTTACAAAGTTAGGATGAATAATAAATGAACTTTCAAGTCCATACTCTTTTATTTTATTCAAATAATTACTCAAATCAGTATACGGTTCACCAACTATAAATACTTTCAAATTTGGTATCTTTATTTTAAGACGATTTACGGCATTAATTAATATATCTAGACCTTTATAAGGTCTGATGAGACCGAAAAATAGTATAGTTGGGTCAGATTTTAACCCAAGATTATTTTTAAATCTTTCTCGATCATCAACTTTGTAATCAATTTCGTATATTGGATGAAATGATTTAATTATTTTAGCTTTTAAATTATATCTTTTGATTCTTTTCATTTCATTTTGATTCATAACTACTAGATGAGTTCCTTCTTTGAGCATTTTTTTTAGAAAAAATTTTTGAAATGGAAAATTTTGATGAGATTTAGCATTATGAATTAAGAAGTAGACTTTTTTTGTATTTATTCTTTTAGCAATATATGAATACATAATAGAAAAAAAAGGGTGCCAATATGAAAAAATGACGATATCTATATTTAATTCATTGATTTTCTTAATTGCTTTTCTCCAAGAAAAAATATTCAATGGATTTAAAATTCTTAACGATGAATTATTATTTGATGCATTGTTTTTATATTGGGACTTGCCTGGAAAAAAAATTTTAGGATATAATTTTTTGAAATTTAAAATGGTTACATCATGACTATTTTTTAATTGAGTAACTAAATGATGATTAAAATCTGAAATACCCCCTCTAAAAGGAGAATAAGGACCAATAGAAACAATTTTTAAATTATTATTCAATTACTTCTTTAATGAAATTTTTTGTTTTGTGATTTTTATTTACAATTATTTCACCAATTAATCCAAAAGTAAATAATTGCACACCAGTAATTATTAACAAGCTCCCAAAAATTATCATAGCTATGTGCTGTTGAAATGAGTGTAGCAAAACATACTTACAATAAAGAACATATATCTCCGCTATTAACCCAAATAATATTGATAAAAATCCAACCATTCCAAAAAAATGCAAGGGCCTGTCCATATACTTTCCAAGAAATAAGATTGTCATAAAATCAAAAAAACCATGTTTATATCTTTCAACTCCATATTTTGATTTCCCAAATTTACGCTCTCGATGATTTACAGGTATTTCCTTTACATTAAACCCTTTTTGATGAGCTAATAAAGGGATATATCTATGTCTACCTCCATAAAGATTTAAAGACTTGGCCACTTCTTTTTTTAAAACCTTAATTCCGGAGTTTGAATCTTTAATTTTTAGTCCACTAAAAAGTTTTATAAAAAAATTAAATATTTTTGATGCAATTTTCTTCTCTAAAGGATCCAATCTATCTTTCTTCCATCCTACAATTACGTCATCTTCATTCAATTCACGAACAAGATTGATAAGTTCTTTTGGATCATCTTGAAGATCACCATCTAATGTAGCTATTAATTCATTTGAAGCAATATCAATGCCGGATTGAAGTGCTACAGACTTTCCATAGTTTCTATAAAGGTTAATGAGCTTCCATGTAGAATGATTTGCAATTTCATTTTCAATCACTTTTTGGGAAATATCTGACGAACCATCATTAATAAAAATAATTTCAATTGATTGATTATTCTCAAAACTGAATTTCAACTCGTCAAATAATGCTTGAAGAGATTCTTCCTCATTATATATTGGTATAAGTATAGATAAGCTTTTCATTATTCAAAATTTCTTCTATTAAATTTTAACGTATAGTTCTGTTTATCATTATTAAGTAAAAATACAATCTCGTTCAGATAATTACTACCATCAATTGAAATCAACTTAGTTGTAATGACATATGAATTTCTCAATTGAATATCGACATTATTTAAAGCTTCAGTATCTCCCCAAAGAATACTTTTGTAGAAATTTGAATTCAATTGATTTGATAAAGGAAAAAATCTATTAAACTCCTCTTGGGAGATTTCAACTTTTTTGCGGACATTTAAATATCTAATTGAATCATTATTTACTTCAATCATATACTGTCTTCTTCCCAAAAAATCTTTGAACACGATAATTGAATTATTTCCAGAAGATTCAAAAATAAATGGTGAAGAAAAATTTGATTTTCCTTTTCCCTGTAATACACCATTACCAATAACTCTATTAAAAATTTTTTCTAATTCTTCAATTTTAATATTTTCAGAATCTATTACTTGAATGTTATTATTGGTGGAGCATGAAGCAAAAATAACTGCAAATACGACAATTATAAGTTTTTTATTGAGATTCATATGAAGAAATCTTTGTTTGTAGCTGTTCGTTATCTTCATCTAACAACAATGCTTTGTTATAAAAAATAAGTGCTTCATCTATTTCTTCTACACTTATTAATACATCTCCATAGTGCTCAAGAATTACCGCGCTTGAATCATCATATATTAATGCTTGAGCAATAAAATCTTTCGCTTTTTCAAATTCAGATAATTTGTAATAAATCCATCCAATTGTATCTAAGTAAGCTGATACATCTGGGCTTATTTGTATAGCTTTTTCAGCGAGAGTCAAAGCATATTCTAAATCTTCATCTCTTTCAACTAGGCTGTAAGCAAAATTATTGTACGCTTGTGCATCTCTGTCATTCAAAGCAATTAATTTTGTGTACAACTCGTCAGATTTATCCCATTTTTCAATTTGATCATATGTCATTGCTAAGCCATGCATAGCTGCTACAGATTTTTGATCAATTAATAATGACTTACTGTAGAATTGTTCTGCTTCATTAAAATTTCTTGCAGAATAATTTGCTAATCCCAAAAAATAATTTACTTCAAAGTCGTTCGGAAATATTGATACCGCTAGATTAAGTTCATCTATTGCCTCAGAGAAATTTTGTAAACTTATTAATGCAATAGATGAATTAATATATCCTTCCTTATCATTAGGATAATAAGAAGTATGCTTCTTCGATACTTCTAATGCTAAGTCATTTCTACCTAAATCTCTGTATACCAATGACAAGTAATATAGAGCAAACCTATCATTATCCTTTTTTGATAAGGACTTTTGCAAAAATTCTTCTGCAGAATCTAATCTTCCAATTCTTAGATATTCCAGTGCTATTTGATTATATAGATTATTATAAAATGGATTTGCTTTAATAGAACCTAGATTTAATAGCTCTAGCAACTCTTCAATATTTCCACTATTATTCGATTCAAGAAAACCTCTCATGTATTCTGAATTAGAAGGGTCTGCTAAAAGGAGTTTTTTAAATATCTTTGATAAGTCTCTATGATTTGAATTATATGCTAATTCTGCTGCGACCTCCAAAGCCAAAATTAAGTCATTATTCTTGTTATAGGCTTCTTGATAGTAAAGCAATGCTCCATCAATATCATTTAACTCAGCTTTTAAATCTCCAATTATAAACAGCACATCAGCATTATTAGGATCGATTTCAATTATTTGATTAAAAATCAACAAAGAAGATTCATAATCATTTAAGGCAATAAACTTTTTTCCTAATGAAATCTTATAATCTAATGCATTTTCATCCATTGCAATTGCCTGATTGGCAAATACAATACTTTTTTCAAACTTTTGCAACATCCAGTATGCTTCGGACATATTAAATAAGACTTCTGCAGAATTTGAACCAGCATCAATAGCGTCCTGAAACTCTAAAATTGCTCTTGCATAATCACCCTGTTCAAAAAACATCATTCCGTCCATGAAAAATTGAACACCACCGAAAGGATCAATTGACTCTATAGTTTTTTCTTCTTTTTTAGATTCTTCAGTGTTTGATTTGGGTAATTCTAATGATGTTGAAGCGCAATTTGCTAAAAAAATTGTAGAAATTGTAATTATTGAGTATTTCATTTTCATAACTATGCAAATTACATCCGAGATTGGACATTTACAATTCTATGAAAATTAATCTTTATCGCTTACAAATGATCCATTAACATCATTTAACAGCTCAACATCTTTAATTTCAGTATCCTCTTCTTCAGATATATTTTCTTGCGTTACTGATTCTTCGTCCGCTATAAAATAGTTTGATTGAGAAGGTTGAATTAAATAAGCTGAGAGCATGAAAATACAAAGCATAGACAGTGTAAGATAAACAAAGTTTTGTCTTGAGAATCCCATAATTCCACTACTAACATTTTGGTTATCATTTAATGCATTAATACGATCTTGAAGTTTTTTATCGAAACTATCGGAAGTTTTTAAAGAAAGAGCAGTTTTCATAATATTCATTGCATTTCGAACATCATCGACTTTTTTCTTATGTTCAGGATTTTCGGCAAGATATTTTTCAAACTCCTTGCGTTCTTTAATATCCATTGAATTTTCAATCCAGTCAGATATTCTATCCTCAAATTTATTATAATCCATAACTACTCCTTAAAATGTTTCATTTTTTCAGCCAACTGAATACGACCTCTATTTATTCTAGATTTGATCGTACCAATCGGTATTTCCAGTATTTTACTTATTTCTTCATAGGAAAGTTCCTGAAAATCTCTTAAGACTACAGCCATTCTAAAATTTTCGGGAATCTCATCTAAAAATTTGTTTAATTGATCAATTGCAATTTCATTTTGGACTTTAGAATCCAAAGATTCTTCTTTAGAATTAATATCGATAACCTGTCCATCATCAGTCCATAAGGAATCGGTCTTCTTCCTTTTATTTTTTCTTAATTCTGTTAACGCATTATTTTTTGCGATTGTAAAAATCCAAGTTGAAAATTTTGCAACATTCTTATAATAGCTTGCATGAGTGTATAATTTAATTAATGTATCTTGCACTACATCTTCTGCCTGCTCGACATTATTAAAATATCTTAATACAAAGTTTAATAGCCTATCTTTGTATCTTTTAACAAGCTCGTTATATGCGTTAATATCTCCTTCTTGAAATCTTAAAATTAACTTTTCATCAGAATATTTAAATTTATCATTCATTTCGGAAAGCTCCGTTGATAATGTTTGTAAATTCTGTCTCATCAATTATTTTCTGTGTTTTTAATTTAATTTCAGTTTGAGCAAAAATATTAATCGCATGCTCCAGCTCATCAAGTGAATAGTTATTTGTTGCTGGGCTTATTCTTTTTAATAAATTACCTCTAATACTTCTACTTGATGATTCAATTAAAGTTCCATTATTTTTTTTGGTAATAAAAATTGCCTCTAATAAAGTGAACATAGAATTAATCAAATATGAAAGACCGTATTGTTTCATGATTGATAAACCATTCTCGAAAATTGCATCAACTCTTCTATCGCATATTGCATAATTTAATTCCCACAACTGCTTTTCTTTATGAATGATGCTTGATTTTTCAAGAGCATTTAGAAGATCTTTTTCGTTGCTTGATACTAAACTTGATTTAGACATCTCATTAAAAATTTCTGAGAAGTTGTTTCCAAAAATTTCAATAATTTTTTGAGTATATTTATCTGAAACTTTCAGATTTAATTCATGTGCAAATAAATGTATCCAATATTTCATTTCACTCTCGAAAGGAGTAGAAATATCAATGACATCCATTATTTTTGCAAATTCTTTAGTAACGGAACTTTTAATAGTGTTTGATTTAGATTTATAATCATATGATAAAAAATTATTGTCTATAAAGATGATTTGGTCTGAACTATCTGAATCAAAACTTTTAAGAAGAAGTTCTGAATTTTTCTTATTTAGCTTATTTATATTTTTGATAATTATGAGCTTATCGCTTGAAAATAAATCTTGAGATCCAAGCACATTAATCAATTGATCTAAGGAATCGCTTTTATCTGCACAGTCAAACACAAATGTTTCATCCTTTTTTTGCAATTTTTTAACTATTTGATTCTTTATAAATAGATATAAAAAATCATTATCCCCAACTAGTAGATAGTTATTACTGAAAGATTGATTTTTATCGGAGAGAAATTGTAAAGCTTTAATCATATTTTTTCAATTAAGATATTCCATAGCTACCAGATTGAATTTGCGCACCTGAATCTCTATTGGAATTTTTTTCTTTTTTTTTGTAAGTCAATTTACTAACTACTATAACTACAATAAATGCTAATACAAAGCTTGTTAATCTTTCAGTAATAATCAATTTTAAAAACTCACTACTTCCCCAAATCATTGTTACAATTGACCCAGTTAGAAGACCGGCGATAATACCTTCCCTGGTTGTCTTTTTCCACCACAAAGACAAAATAACTACCGGTCCAAATGAAGAACCTAATCCGCTCCATGCAAAACTAACAATTCCAAAAATTGTATCTCCTGAAACTTCGGAATACATAGCGGTCGCATAAGCGAATAACCCAAGAATAATTGTGATGTATCTGGTGCTAGTTAATTTATTTGATTTTCTTGTTTTAATCACTTTGTTCAACTTTAAATCTTCGCTAATCGCAGATGTAGATACTAATAATTGGGAGTCTGCGGTGGACATCATGGCTGCAACTGCGCCAGAAATAAGTAACCCAGCAATCCATGCAGGTAATAGCGTTTGCGCTAATAATGGCATTGCAATTTCAGGATCTTTACCGATAAAAAACTCTTCACCAAAATAGCCTAATGCTACAATTCCAATCATAAATGCACCTGAAATTCCAGGAATAGCCCAAAGAGCTGCAATCCATTTAGCTTTTTTAATATCATTAACAGACTTTATAGCCATGTATCTAATAAGTAAATGCGGTTGACCAAAATACCCTAGACCCCAACTCATTCCACCTAATGCAACTGATATAGCTCCAAAACCGGTAAGTCCTGAAAAAACTGAATTTCTTTCTATCGAATCAAACTTCAATAATTGAGATAAACTTTGATCAAAAGAAAGTAGCTCAAAAAGACCAACAATTGGCAAAACAACTAAAGTTCCTATCATTAG
Organism: uncultured Fidelibacterota bacterium; assembly: GCA_902538565.1. GTDB lineage: Bacteria > Fidelibacterota > Marinisomatia > Marinisomatales > Marinisomataceae > Marinisoma. The sequence goes on from CACBFQ010000001.1 coordinate 185,700, forward strand.
CACACCTTGAATCAAATCGGTCCAAGCTACTGCTAATAAACCGCCCAAAATTGTATATATGATAATGATTATAGCACTTAGAGTTATTCCATACAAAGGCTCAATACCAAATATAGTGTTTAAAATTTTTCCTGAACCATGAAACTGCGCTGAAACATAAAAAGTAAAAAATATTCCAATGATTAAAGCTGAAATAATCCTGATTAATCCAGAAGAATCATTGAATTTTTTCTCAAGGAAATCTGGAATTGTTAAGGAGTCAAATTTTTCTGTTTCATCTCTTAAGCGTTCTGCAATTAAAAACCAAGAGGATATAATACCAATCGTTATACCTATTACTGCCCAAATTTCTCCATATCCAATAGCAATTGCAGCGCCAGGAAGTCCAAGAAGAAGCCATGCTGACTCTCCTGAAGCTCTTTCTGAAAAGGCAGTTACCCATGGTCCGAGCCTTCTTCCAGCTAGTAAAAAATCTAGTTGTGAAGAGACAAATTTATTTGAAAGAATTCCAACACAAATAATCAACAAAAGATAAATAATAAATATTACTTCAATCACGTTATAATGCTCACAATTATACAATACAATCCAAACCACCAGAAATCAAATTTTTTCAGAAATGCTACTAAAAAGTTTAAACTCAGGTATCCAAAAATGAATGATGATAAAAATAATCCTAATGCATCCAGCAAGTTTATAGCATCAAATCCAGAAGAAAATAATAATTCATAAAAAATTGAGAGAATAATAACTGGTATAACCATAAAGAAACAGTATTGAATAGATTTTTCTTTATTAAGTCCTAACATCAAAGCTGAGCTTATTACCATTCCAGATCTGGAAATTCCAGGAAGAATTGCAATAGATTGAAATATACCTAAAAGTAAAGCAGATTTTAAATTAAAATTAAATGAGAATGAATTTTTTAATAAGCTCATTAGTATTATTAAAGCTCCGTTTGCTAACAAAGAGTATTGGACAAATTCGTAATTAAAAAATTGCTCAAAATCAAATATAAGGCCAAAGATAATAGCTGGAATAGTAGATATTACTAACAACTTAATAGTGGCTGAGTTAAAAAAATCATTTTCGTTTTTTGAAGAAAAGAAAGAAGCCTTATAAAATAAAAGTATGCTGAATAAGGTCCCAAAATGAGCAATAATTTCAGCAGAAGCACCTTCATTTTTAATTTTCAAGAAATCTTGGAATAATACTAGATGACCAGAACTGCTAACAGGAAAAAATTCAGTTAATCCCTGAATCATTCCTAAAATAATATAGTTAATTAATTCATTCATAATAAATTAAACCAATCATTCTTTTTGAAGTCTTATTGCGTCGATAAGAATGGTAATTTTCATTTTCATAAGTACATTGATTGCAATCAATAACATTTTCAATTCCAAGCTTTTGTAATTGAGAGCTTGCAACACCTTTTAAATTACAAAAAAATTTATCATCAATATTTTCAAAGAACTCATTATCAAAATAGTCAATAAATTCATTTTGCACCTCATAATTTTTTTGTGAAATTGATGGTCCAATAAAAGCCGTAATTTCGTTAAGATCATTAATGTGACTACTTAATAACTTAGTAGATTTTGAAATAATACCATTTTTAAGACCTTTCCAACCTGCATGAATTACTCCAAAAATATTTTTATGTTCATGAATAAAAAAAATAGGTAAACAATCAGCTGTTTTAACTTGTAAAGCATAATTTTTTTTGCATGAGAAAATTCCATCTACGTTGCTATATACTAATTTTTTATCATTTACTAATTCTATATTTGTAGAATGGATTTGCGACATAGAAACAATAGCTTTTTTCGTTAAGATGTTGCTCTCTTCAGCATTTGAAAAAATTACTTTTAATCCATATTGATTGATTTTATCTGAAAAATCAAAAATCATAATTTTATCTAGAATTATAGATTTTTCTGTTTGAAAATCTAACCACCTTAGAACCTTGGTTTGATTTGGAATTAGAAAAATCAAAATTCCTTGTAATTCCTTCAAAATTTGATGAAGAACGAAAATCAAAGTTTGATTTATTAAAACTCGAATTAATTAAAAAGTTTGAAAAATCCATTCCAAAATGGAATATATTATTTAAAGATGGATCATAATCATATTCACTATTATTCAAATATTTTGGAATATAATTTGATGCAAACAACATATCTGAAATATGCGGTGAAACACTTTCTTGTTTAAGTAAGTCTAGATTAAGCCAATTTTCATTTCCTAAAAGCTGGGTTTCAAGATTAGATAATGACACTTGAGAAGCAACAAACTCTAAAGCATTTGAACTCACTGGATAAAACAATCCATCAATGGTTTCTAAAATCACTTTTGTGGAATCGATTGACTCTTCTTGTTTTAAATTAAACATATCATAGACTTCATCATTATCTACTTCAAACATAGAGTCAAGAACATCAATCTCAACACCTAAAAATTCTTGATACTCATCACGGGTTTCAATCTCCCATGCGACCTCTCTTAATTCATTAAAATTTGGACGAAGGTCAATTGTAGAGTTTTCTTCATACCAACCAATATATACTGGCTCTTTATTTAGCTTATCTAAAGCTATTAAAAAAGAATCAACTTCTTTTATGCCTAGATTTGTTTTCGGCGCTATAACAGCAATATTTTTTATTTCAGAATTATCTAGATAATGATTTACCAATAGCTGATTTCTAAAATCAACAGATGAGTTTAATAAATATATATTTTTATTAACATTAAAAAGATTGTCTAATGATGAAAATGGAGCAAAAATTGGAATTTTTGTAGAAGAAACTGAACTTGCTCCTGCAATTAAATTCTTATCTAAAAATGGTCCAATTATCGCACTTACGTTATGTTTATTAACAAGATTTTTAAATGCTTCGACGGTTAAGATTGGATCTTTGTAGTTATCAATAACAATAAATTGAATTTTATCATTAGACTGAGAACTTTGATTTGCTTCTAATAATCCTTTTAAAAATGCATTAGTAATTTCAAGGCCTTCTCCTTCCAAGGGAAGTACAACTCCAACTTTTTTCGAAAAAGATGTTTTAGAATCAATATTTCTTTTTAAGAAATTGTAATTCGATCTAAACTCTCTATCTAAACTGCTTTGGTCAATTTCATCAAATTTGTTTGAGATTTCTTGTGAATTTCTATAAACCAACGAAAAAGATTGTGCTAAAAGAATGATATTTAAATTACTTTTATTATCTTCAATGATTTCCATTAATTCCAAATTTTCAAAATCTAGATTTAGTGGGATAATTTTAACTAATCTTTTATTGATGACTCTTTTATAACGCGAATCAATGTTTGATCTCCTTGCATCTATGTAATTTTTAAAAGCATGATCGTAATAACCTTTGGAGGAATAAATATCTCCCATAGTTAAATAAAAAGATGTTTTAAGATTAGGTGAATAATTGAGTGGATTCATTGATTTTGCGACATTAAGTGCAGAATCAAAATCTTTTAGATTATAATAAGCTTTGAGTTTTAAAATCTTGGCATGATTTGCATAATCAGTTTCAATAATCATACTTTCATCAATTCTTTTAATAACAGAGTTATTTCTTTGACTATTTAAATCATCTACAAGCGATTCAATAAATTGTTCATGTAATTCACTATCAATTGATTGAGCAAATAAGCTTCCAAATAAAATAATATTAACTAATAATTTCATAATAATTAAATATAAGCTTATTTAATCAGTTTTAAACACATTTACCAAGATAACACCAATAACAATCATAAATAATCCTATTATTGTTATAAGATTTAAAGGTTGTTTATAAAAGTAATAACTCAAAATAGCTACAGAAACTACACCTAATCCTGTCCAAGAAGCATAGACAATTGTTAAAGGTAACTTGACAACTGCAACTGATAGAAAATAAAAAGAGACTGAATAAAAAATTATAACCAAACTAGTTGGAATTAATTTTGAAAATTCTTTTGTTATTGGTAGTAACATTGTTCCTGTTACCTCAAATAGAATTGCTAAAATAAGCGCTAGATATAAATTCATTAAATTACCCTGTTAATTTTAAATCCATCTTCTAGTTTTATTAGAATATTCAATAAATTTATCTCCAAATAATTCATTCATTGCCTCTTCTTCCGGCAAAATTTGAAATCTTGTTATAAATAAAGTGAAGAATAAAGATATAACAATTCCTCCAACTAGATTAAACTTAAAAGATATAGATAGTAAAACAATTAACATTCCAAGGTACATTGGATTTCTTGAATACTCAAATATTCCTGAAACAACTAAAGAAGATGCTTGTTTTGGTGCTAAAGGATTAACCGTTGTCTTTTGTTTTCTAAAAGATCTAACAGCTGAAATGAAAACAAACAGTCCTAAGATTAAAAGAAATATACTTATTCTATTATTACTGTAACTCAAAAATTTATTAAAGAAGGATTTTGAATAATAAATTGTTATACCACAAATAAAAGTGACTATTGGAGGTGGAATTCTATTGTTCATATTCTATTCCACAGTAACTGATTTGGCAAGATTGCGAGGTCTATCGACGTTTAATTTTTTACCTACTGCAATATAATAAGCAAATAATTGGAGGACGATTGTTGCAAACACACAAAACATATAATGATTTGTTTTTGGCACATATATCAAATCATTGGCAAGATCTTTTAAAATTTTATCTTTAGAATCTGTAATAATAATAATTTTACCTTTTCTTGATTTTATTTCCTCAATATTTGAAATGATCTTTTCATATGTCTTATCTTTCGGAACTATAAAAACATTAGGCATATCTTTGTCAACTAAAGCTATTGGACCATGCTTCATCTCCGCTGCAGGATATCCTTCAGCATGAATGTATGATATCTCTTTTAATTTTAGTGCTCCTTCAAGAGCAACAGGAAAGTTCAGACCTCTTCCAAGATACAAAAAATCATTAGCATTTTTGTACTTGAGAGCAATTTTTTTGATTTCATTTTCTTTATTAAGAACATGTTTAATTTTTTTTAACCCTTCACCGAAGTCTAAGTGTTCTTTAATAGTTTTTTTTGACATAGAATCATTTGAATCAGCTAATTTTAAAGCATATAAATAAAGTATACTAATTTGTGCTGTAAAAGCTTTTGTAGAAGCAACTCCTACCTCGTGTCCACATCTTGTAAAAATACCGCAATTAGTTTCTCTAGAAACTGAACTTCCTGGAACATTACAAATTCCAACTGTTATTGCCCCACAATCATTAGCTTTCTTAATTGCAGCAAGAGTATCAGCAGTCTCACCTGATTGTGAGATAGCAATTACAACACTTTTATTATCAACTAAGGTTTTATTATATCTGAATTCTGAAGCATATTCTACATGCACAGGAACCTTAGCAAATCTTTCAATCAAATTTTTTCCGATTAAGCCTGCATGCCATGATGTACCACAAGCTGTAATAAAAATTTTGTCTGCTTGTTTTATTTCATGCCAATAATCCAACAACCCATGAAGTATAATATTACCTTTCTTTGTCCTTCCAGTAACAGTATTTCGAATAGTATCAACCTGCTCATGAATTTCTTTATGCATAAAGTATTTAAACTCTCCTTTATCGTAATCATCAATTTTAAAATCAATTTTTTCAACTTTTTTTGGTAGGCTTAAATCCTCATCAATAGAAGTTATCTTGAATTCATCTCCATCAATAATAGTCATTTGAGCGTCTTCAAGATATATAATTTGCTGTGTGTGTTTAATAATAGGAGAAATATCACTTCCGATAAAAAATTCCTTGTCTTTAATACCAAGGACTAGAGGACTTCCTTTCCTAGCTGCAATCATTACATCAGGTTCTTTTTTATTTAAGACTACAATTCCATACGCTCCATCAACCCTCTGCAATGCAGCTCTGACTGATTGCTCAAAATTTAATTTTCCTTGATTAAAAAAATATCCAATTAATTGAACTAAAACTTCAGTATCAGTTTCGGATTTAAATTTAACTTTCTTGGATCTTAAAAATTTTTTAATCGGATCATAATTTTCAATAATTCCATTATGAACTAATACAATATTTCCAGATTGGTCTTTATGAGGATGGGCATTTACTTGATTTGGCTTTCCATGAGTTGCCCATCTAGTGTGAGCAATGCCTGAACCATTACAATTTTCAATTAAATTATTTTTTTTTAATCCATCTTCAAGCTGCTTTACTTTTCCACTTCTTTTAGTAACTGTAATTTTACCATTTTCAGCAAGGCAAGCAACTCCAGCAGAATCGTATCCTCTATACTCAAGTTTATGCAATCCATCTAAAAGTATTGGATAACAGTTTTTATGTCCCTTATATGCTACTATACCACACATACTTAAATATACACCAAACCACTAAATAATTAATTTGTTATTTTAAGACTCATTTTAACATTCCCTCTATCATATTTTTGAGAATCTAATTTCACTTCTTTAAAGCCATATTTATCATAAAGGTTCCTAGCTATGCTTAATGAATCATTTGATATTAAAAAAATTTCTCTAGAATTATTTTGCTTTGCAAATTTTAAACACTCATCCATAAGCATATTTGCTATTCCCTTTCCTCTAAAATCCTCTTGGACGGTCATTTTAGCTAACTCAAACTTGTCATCTGAACTCTTTATCATTGCTACAGTACCTATTGCAATTTTATTTTCCAAAGCAAAGAAAACCTGTCCACCATCTTCAAAAATTTTATCAGGATTAAGTAGATCTTTTTTATCAGAATCTTCCAAATGCCATGACTCTTCAATCCATGCTTTATTTAACATAAAAAACTGTTTGGAATACTTTTTGTTAAACCCAACTATTACAATCATTATTCCCACTCAATTGTCGCAGGAGGCTTGCCAGTACAGTCATAGACAACTCTGCTAACAAGTGGAATCTCATTAACAATTCGGTTAGAAACCTTACCAATAAAATCATAGGGTAAATGTGCCCAATTTGCTGTCATAAAATCAACAGTCTCAACTGCTCTTAAAGCCAAAACATCTTCATACCTTCTCTCATCCCCTACTACACCCACTGACTTTATTGGTAAATAAACAATAAAAGCTTGGCTTAATGAATCATATAGTTTTTCTGCTTTTAGTTCATCTATAAAAATTTTATCTGCTTTTTGTAAAACATCAATCCTCTCTAGGGTGATCTCTCCCATAACCCTAATACCCAGTCCAGGGCCTGGAAATGGATGTCTTTGTAAAATATGCTTAGGAGTATTTAATTCAGCTCCAATTTTTCTAACTTCATCTTTGAAAAGCTCTCTAATTGGCTCTAATAATTTTAGATTCATTCTTTCTGGAAGACCACCAACATTATGATGTGATTTGATCACACTAGAATTATGGTCATCAGAAGAAGACTCTATTACATCTGGATAAATAGTTCCTTGAGCTAACCAATCAACATCTTTTATTTTTTTTGCTTCATTTTCAAATACATCAATGAAAGTATTTCCAATAATTTTTCTTTTTTGCTCTGGATCTGTTACTCCTGAGAGTTTTGAAAGAAATAATTCTGAGGCATCAACCAATCTTATATCGATATCTAAAGCTTCAAATGTTGACATCACCTCATCTACTTCACCGAGCCTTAGCAGGCCATGATCAACAAAGATACAAATTAAATTATTTCCAATAGCTTTTTGTAATAACATAGCTACTACAGATGAGTCAACACCACCAGAAAGCCCTAATAAAACCTTTTCATTTTTTACTTTGTTCTTTACATCAGACACCATTGAATTTATAATATCAGATGTGGACCAATTTTTACTACAACTACATACTTTAAAAATGAAGTTTGATAAAATCTGTTCACCTTGATTAGTATGAGTTACTTCTGGGTGAAATTGTAGTCCAAAAATATTTGAGTCTGAATTTTGAAATCCTGCTACTTTACAATCTTTGGAAGAGGCAATTATCTCAAAGTTTTCTGGAACAACTTCAACCTTGTCTCCATGACTCATCCAAACATCAAGACTATCTGAATCAAAACTTACATTATCAAATAAAATAGAATGATTAGTATGAGAAATTTCTGCATGACCAAATTCCCTTATATCAGATTTCACAACCGAACCTCCAAGTTCATTTGCGATAGTTTGCATTCCATAACATATTCCTAAAATTGGTATTTTTGATTCCAATAATGATTTATGTATTTTCTGCGAAGAACTTATAGTAACAGTTTCAGGTCCTCCAGACAGGATAATGCCTGACGGATTAATTTTAATTATTTCTTCAGTTGATATTGAGGATGGTTTTACTTCAGAAAAAACGCCAATCTCTCTAACTCTTCTAGCAATTAGCTGAGTATATTGAGAGCCAAAATCTAAAATTAGTATTTTATCGTTACTTTTCATGCCAAAACATCCAAAACCTTAGAAATCCTATTTTTCAAATTCTTTCTATCAACAACAAAATCAATAAAACCTTTCTCTTTTAAAAACTCAGATGTTTGAAAATGATCAGGTAATTCTTGACTAGTAGTTTGCTTAATAACTCTTTGTCCAGCAAACCCAATTAAGGCTTTCGGTTCAGCTACTGTTACATCAGCTTGCATTCCAAAGCTAGCTGTAACACCGCCAGTAGTAGGGTAAGTTAATATTGAAATATATAATCCGCCTTTCATTGAAAATTTTGCAAGATGAGTACTTATTTTAGATAGCTGCATTAAAGATAAGGCTCCTTCTTGCATTCTTGCTCCACCAGATTGACATAAAATTATAATTGGACAGTTTTTCTCACTTGCTAAACTGATTGCTTTTGAAATTTTTTCTCCAACAGCACTGCCCATACTTCCACCAATGAATTTAAAATTCATGGTGCACAATACAACTTTTCTTTTTTCAATTTCTCCTAAAAAACAATCTACCGCTTCTTTATTATTAGGAACAGTTTCAAGTATTTCTTCGTAAGATTTATTTGCTTCAAATCCCAACATATCTATTGAAGAAATATTTGAAAAAATACTCTCAGATTTTTTGTCAAGAATGATATCTTGATATTGTTCGCTTGTAATTGGGAAATGAAAGTTACAATGATGGCAAATAGAAAAAGAAGCTTCTAGTTCAGGATTATAAAGAATTTCTCCGCAAGAACACTTCCTCCATAAATCATTAGGAAGATCCTTCTTGGTATTTTTTTCAATATTTTGTTTTTTTCTAGTAAACCAACTCATTTTATTTGACCTCAAAATTACCAACGTAGTCAGGAACTAAGTTGTCTAAAGATTTTGTCTTTAACAACTTAAAATTCTGCTGGG
>CACBFQ010000001.1:200000-501001 GCA_902538565.1 uncultured Fidelibacterota bacterium
CTATTTAGAGTCCCCACCATTATGTGCTGGCAACTAAATATAGGGGTTGCGCTCGTTGCAGGACTTAACCTAACATCTCACGACACGAGCTGACGACAGCCATGCATCACCTGTGATAGTGTTTAAGAGCAAGCTCTAAAAGGGAATTCTTTTCAGAAAACTTTCACTAACATGTCAAACCCAGGTAAGGTTCTTCGCGTATCATCGAATTAAACCACATGTTCCACCGCTTGTGCGGGTCCCCGTCAATTCCTTTGAGTTTCAATCTTGCGATCGTAGTCCCCAGGCGGAGTATTTATCGCGTTAGCTACGGCACTGAAAGGGTCGAATCCCCCAGCACCAAATACTCATCGTTTACGGCGTGGACTACCAGGGTATCTAATCCTGTTCGCTCCCCACGCTTTCGTACCTCAGCGTCAGTTTTGAGCCAGAAGGCTGCCTTCGCATTTGACTTTCCTCATGATATCTACGCATGTCACCGCTCCACCATGAATTCTGCGTTCCTCTCTCAAACTCTATTTTAACAGTTTTGGATGCATTTTCTTAGTTAAGCTAAGATATTTAACATACAACTTATTAAAACGCCTACGTACCCTTTACGCCCAGTAAATCCGGACAACGCTAGCACCCCTCGTATTACCGCGGCTGCTGGCACGAAGTTAGCCGGTGCTTTCTTGTATGGTACCGTCATTAACGAATGGTATTAACATTCGAAAGATCTCTTCCCATACGACAGAACTTTACATTCCTAAAAACTTCATCGTTCACGCGGCGTTGCTGCATCAGGCTTTCGCCCATTGTGCAAAATTCCTTACTGCTGCCTCCCGTAGGAGTCTGGACCGTATCTCAATTCCAGTGTGGCTGATCATCCTCTCAGACCAGCTACCGATCTTGGTCTTGGTAGGCTTTTACTCTACCAACTAACTAATCGGACGCAAACCTATCTCAAAGTGTAAGCCGAAGCCTACTTTAACAACTGTGCTCCGAAGAGCCCGCTGCATTATTTGGTATTAGCACTGGTTTCCCAATGTTGTCCCAATCTCTGAGGCAAGTTGTTTACGCGTTACTCACCCGTTCGCCAGTTTACTTATTATCCGAAGATAATGTTCTCCTTGACTTGCATGTATCAAGCACGCCGCCAGCGTTCGTCCTGAGCCAGGATCAAACTCTCAATTGTATATTTTAAGTTTGTTTGGTGCTAATGCACCAAGTTGTCTAACTGCAGGATTAAAAGACAAAGGTTCTACATAGTAAATTTTCAAATAGCTAATAATAAAATTGTCTTGCGTTTTTTTGACGCAAAAGCCTGGTAAATTATAATGGTTTTTAAGAATTACCAACTAAAAAAATAAAAAAAGAATTTTTTAATTTTTTAGAGTAAAAGTCCGGCAATTGTGGCGGTTAACCATGAGGCGATTGCTCCTCCAAACATTGCCTTAGTTACAAGCTTTGCTAGGTCTTTTTTTCTTTCTGGAGCCATAGCACCAATTCCACCTAATTGTATGCCAATTGATGCAAAATTAGAAAAACCACAAAGAGCATATGTCGAAATAATTGCACTTCTCTCTGAAATCATTCCATCTCTAATCAAATTTTGAAGATCTCCATATGCAACAAGTTCTGTTAACACAATCTTTTTACCCATTAACATTCCTACAAGTTGAGCCTCATTCCATGGAACACCCATAGTCCAAGCTAATGGTCTAAAAATAATTCCGAAGATCTCTTCCATTGATGTTCCACTAAAAGAGAGGAAATAATTTACCATTGCAACAAAAGAAATAAATGCAATTAACATTGCAGCAATATTAGCTGCTAATTTTAATCCATCCGTTGCTCCATTACTTAAAGCTTCCATCGCATTAATATTTGTTTGTTCAATATTTACATTTACATCACCCATGGTTTGAGATTCATCAGTCTCAGGATAAATTATTTTTGCAACAACTAAAGCAGCGGGAGCAGACATAACAGAAGCTGCAATTAAATGACCAGCAATTCCTTGAATATCCGTTAACCATGACACATATATTGCCAAAACTCCTCCAGAAACCGTAGCAAATCCTCCAGTCATAACTGCCATCAATTCTGACTTGGTCATTTTGCTTACAAATGGTCTTACCATTAATGGAGACTCTGTCTGTCCTAAGAAAATATTACCTGCTACGCTTAAAGTTTCGGATCCACTGGTTCCTAAAGTTAGTTGCATTCTTCTAGCTATGAATTTGATAATTGCCTGAAGAATCCCGAAATGATAAAGTACTGCAACCAAACTTGAAAAAAATATAATAGTTGGTAAAGTAGAAAATGCAAAATTAATTAAACCTGGATGAAATCCGACTCCATCAATGTATGACTTAAACAGAAAATCTGAACCCGAAGAGGAAAAACTTATTAATATATTAATTGATTTATCTAAAAAGGAAAAAATTGGCGCTCCAAAAGGAGTTTTTAAAATAAATAATGCAAAAATTAGTTGAAATATCAGCCCATATAATACTGTTTTAATATTAATAGCTGACCTGTTTTCAGATAGTATTAATGCTATTGAAAGTAGAGTAAATAAACCTAGAATACCTAGAAAACTACCCATAATATATTATAGATTTGGTTGAGCTTCCTGAAGTTCAGAAGTATTTTGATCTTTTTCTTTAATTTTTGAATGTTCTTTTAACATATCTATTATCTTCTGATCTAATAAATCATCTGACAATTTATTTTTATTTGATTCTTTTTTGTAGAACCTTTCAATTTCAGCTTTTTGACTTTCATTCTTTAATAATGCATCTTTTATAAAGTCTTCAACTTCATTAGGAGATACTGATAATTCTTTGTCCGAGATAATAGACTTTCTCAAAAGAAACCATCTTAGATTATTTTCTGCAAATTGCTGATATTGCTCTCTAATTTGAACTTCGTCAGCATTTTGATTATTTTGATTTTGCTTAACTTCATTTACAATGTTATTTAAATAATTTTCAAGCATAGAAGTTGGAAGAACCGGATTAACAAGCTTAACAAATTGATCGATTAAAGATGAATGAAACATTTCGTCAGATTTTCTTTTATACTCATTATCAATACTTTCATGAACATTCTTCTTCCATTCATCAACACTCTTACAATTTGGATCCATTTGCTTAACAAATTCATCATCTAATTTAGGAGGTACTCTTCTTTGGATGGTTTCAATGGTAAATTCATAATTTTTTTCACCCTCACCCATATCAATCGTAAGTTTAACTTTATCACCTGCATTCTTTGAAGTAAAAGATTCAGCTTTTTCTTCAATTATTGGATCTTGACCAATTGCTATATACTTTTTCTCTTTTTTACCAATGATCGGTAAACCTGATTCATCAAGTTCTTGCTTATCAACAATTAAAAAATCGCCATTCATAGAACCTTTTTCAATTTGTTCTGCTTTAGCCTGTGAGTTAAGTATATTTTCAACAGTTTTGTCTACTTCCTCTTGATTGGAAATGAAATTAATCTTTTCAATGGTAACCATATTTTTTTTGAAATTTGGAAGCTTTAAAGAAGGTTCAATTTCAAATTCAGATTTGAAAGAAAGATCATTTTCATATGAAAAATCAATATCTTTTAATTGAGCTTGATTAATCGGAGTAAGTTCTTCTTTTTCAAGAGCCATAATGTAATATTTTTCGCAAAAATCTTGAACAAAGCCCATTTCAACGGAGTTAATGTATTGCGACATTAAAATATTTTCTGGCACTTTACCTTTTCGAAAACCAGGTAACTTGATTTCTTTAGCAACTTTCTTTTTGGCTATATTAAAATCTACTTTGATATCTTCCCATTTAGCACTGATAGCTAATTCATAGGTGAAATCATTAATTTTTTTTGACTTAACTTTAAGATTCATTGTTTTAACCTATAAGTACAGCCTTCAATTGTTCGCATAAAAGTTTCTAATTGATTGTGTGTACATATCAAGTCTTCTATAGGCTCGTATGAATCTGAAGGATAAGAATCTTCATCATATTCTCTTAAAAAATTTGATTCGAATTTGATAACCATATCATCAAGAACTTGCTTGTGAAGGTTTTTACCTCTTAAAAAATTTAATTGAAGATTAATTTTTCCATTTGAAGATAATCTAAAAAGTGGCAGTAAGCCATGATCTGAATCACAGCGAAACGTCATCGTGCCAAAATCTTTTCCATTCCCCCAACTTACTTCATCTGAAGTTTTTTCAGAAAAATCTACAAGCTCAATGCAGTGCATAGCAACATTACTTTCACATGATTGATTTAAGTGATCGATAAACGTTTTTTTTGACCATTTTGACATACTTTATACCTCCCAAAACAATTTAAAATAGTATGATTTTGACCAAGAATTTACGATTCTAAATAAAGAATTAAAAACTAAATCTTAAGTTTTCGAAATTAATTTCTTAAAGGCTTACCTGTTTTTAGGAAGTGTGCTATTCTTTGCTGAGTTTTTTCTTCTCCTGCTAAAGACATAAAGGCTTCTCTTTCTATATCTAACACATATTGTTCGTCAACCTTAGACATTAGCCCTCCTTTATCTCCACCACTTAAAACAAATGCAGATTTAGAAGCTACAAGCTCATCATGATCTGATATTTTACCTTGTGCTTTCATAGCTTTCAAACCAACAGAAGCCATTGTTCTCAATGTCATTCCAGGTAAAGATAAGTCATCTCTGTATTTAGGAGGCTCATATCCATTTTCTGACAGCTCTAAAACTCTATTTTTAGCAGTCGCAAGTAAATGCTCTGAATTCATGCATATAGTATCTGATTTTCGTAACCAGCCTTTTTTTAATGCGTCTGTAGCACTTCTAGATACAGTTAATGGATTTACTAATCCAATAGCTTGCCTACCAATATTCATATTAAAGTTTTTTGCATCATTATTTTCTAATAAGTTTAAAATAACTCTTAAATGTCCTCCGGCACCGGGTATCAAGCCTTGGATAGCTTCTACTAAGCCAGCATATAGTTCGCCAGCTGCAACTGTATGTGTTGAACATGCATAAAACTCAAATCCACCACCTAGCGCTAAATTAAATGGACATGAAACTACTGGATATTCGGAATGTCTGATTCTCTGAGTTACGTCTTGCATCTCTTTCACACCAGCATCCATAACTTGGAGATTACCAGAGTCAATTGCCATTTTAAAATCATTGACATTAGCTCCTGCACTCCAATTCTTACCTTGATGTCCAAGAACAAGGCCTTTGTATTTACCCGTATCAAGTAAATCTAAAGCATCCTTCACTATACCTACCATGGATCTATCAATAGGATTAAATGCTGGGACAAATATTGAATGAAATTCAACATTCAATACACCATCACCAAGGTCATGAATGCTAGCACTCCAATCTCTTTTAAGCATAGTCTTTTCATTCTTATATAAACTTAAGTTTAATGTCTTATCATTATCTTTATGAATCAATACTTTCTGCTTAACTGGACAATAGTAGGTAAGTTTACCATCAATAATCTCATAAAATGATTTTCTACCGGAAGCTAACATTTCTTCAACCCATGATGGAACTTTTCTATTTTCTTCCTTCATTTTGTTAACAGATTTTTCTACTCCTATGGCGTCCCATGCATCAAAAATTCCAATATCTCTTGCAAAACCCCATTTCATCGCATTATCAATTTCAATAATACTATCTGCAATTTCGGGAATTAATTCAGCAGAATAAGTAAACATGGGTGCATTGATATCCCATAAAAACTTTGCTCCAACATCATCCAAATATGTTATTGCAGCAAGTCTTTTCTTTAAATCTTTAATTGGCTTTCCAACTCTTATAGTGTCAAAAAATCTTTTTTTAGTTGGTGAATATTCCATTGTATCAAAATCGAGAGATAAAATTTCTTTACCTTCTTTTTTATACCACCCTGCGCCAGATTTTTGACCTAATCTTCCTTCCTCAACAAGTTTAACCAAAAGCTCGGGTGCTTTAAATTTTTGTCTCTCATCTTCACTTTCTGTTGTAACCCTTTCAAACATATTATTCATTACATTTAGAGCAGTGTCTAAACCAACAACATCTTGGGTTCTGAAATATGCACTTTTTGCATTTCCAATTAAAGTACCAGCTAGAGAATCAACATCTTCGACAGTTAAACCATAATCGATTGCTTTTTGAAAAGTTAATGGCCCACTCGCGTTAATTAATCTATTTCCTATAAAACCTGGTGTATCTTTTGCATGTACAACCCCTTTTCCTAATGTAACTTCCCCAAATTCAGAAACTGCATTGTAAACTTCATCTGAAGTTTTAGGACCCTTAACTAATTCAAGCAATCTCAAGTATCTTGGAGGGTTGAAAAAATGTGATATTAAAAATCTAGATTGCACCTCATCAGGTAAAACTTCAACTAGATTCGCTAATGGAATTCCAGAAGTATTGGAGGCTAAAATTGCATTTTCTTTTAAATGAGGTAATAAGTTTTTATATACTGTATGCTTGATTTCAATTTTTTCGGCAACAGCTTCAATAATTAGATCACAATCCTTTAATTTTTCTAAATCATTATCATAGGTACAAGGGGTAATTAATGTAGTATTTTTACTGGAAAAAAGTGGTGCAGGCTTAAGTTTTGTTAACCCTTCAATACCTTTTTTAGCAAGATCATTATTAACATCAAACAATAATGAAGGAATACCAGCATTAGCAATATGTCCTGCTATTTGTGCTCCCATTACTCCAGCACCTAATACAGCACATTTTTTGATTCCAATACTCATTCTATCCCCTTTTTATAATTGTTGTAATACCTTGTCCAGTTCCAACGCACATTGTGGCAAGACCAGTATTTTTATCATTTTGTTCAAGAACATTTAAAAGTGTAGTAATTATTCTTGTACCAGAAATTCCTAGTGGGTGTCCAAGCGCAACCGCTCCGCCATTCAGATTTACTTTATCTGGATTCCAGTTTGCTTTTTTTATACAATACAAAGCTTGGGCAGCAAAAGCTTCATTTAATTCTAGTGCATCAATATCATCAATTGATAAACCAGTTTTCTCAAGAGCTTTTTTGGTAGCTGGAACAGGTCCAGAACCAAACATCTTCCAATTAACACCAGCAACAGCTCTACCTTCAATAGATGCTCTAATTTTTAAACCATGTTTATTAGCAAAATTTTCGCTTGTAATTAACATTGCTGAAGCTCCAATTGAAAATGGACTTGAAGTAGCAGCAGTAACAGTACCATCAGCTCTAAAAGCAGGATTCAAAGATTTTATTTTCTCTTTATCGGGAGTGCGTGGACCACTATCTTGATTAATAGTAGTTCCATCTTCTAATGTGATAGGCACTATTTCATTATCAAATTTTCCTGTGTCTCTTGCAGCTACAGCTTTATCATGAGACGAGAATGAAAACTCTTCTTGTTCTTCTCTAGAAATATTTAGTTCATCTGCGAGTAATTCTGCGCCTTCACCCATAGATATATAATAGTCTTGCTCTGCCAATTTAACGTTAAAGTCTGGGGCAAATCCTCCTTGAGGAATTGTAAACATATCTTCAACTCCACCAGCAATACCAACTTCAATATCACCCGCTTCAATTGCTGAACTAATCATGTGTAGAGAAGTCATCGCTGAACCACAATATCTATTAATTACATTTGCAGCTGCAGTTTCAGGTATTCCAGCAAGAATAGATGCTCCTCGCGCAACTAACATTCCAGTGGGACCTTCCGGGAAAGCACATCCAAGCGACACATCTTCTATTAAATTAACATCTAATTTTTCATTTCTTTCTAAAAGGCCTTTAATTACTTGACCGGCAATTTCATCTGACCTCATACCAATCATAGGACTACCTTTTGTGCCAATTGGAGATCTCACTCCGTCAATTATTACAGCTTTATTGCTCATATATCCTCCTATTAAAAGCTTTGAACTGGATAACCTCCAGCTTCAACAACTTTTTCACCAATTATTTTTTTTAATCCAATGGTATCTGTTGATAAACTTAATCTTTTACTCAACTTTGCAAATTTAGATTCTAACTCTTTCGGTACTTCACCATCATAAATGCTATTTAAAATCTTATTTGCATATTCCATTACTCTAATCCCTTGTTCTGCAGTATAAACTTTAGCACAAAGTTCAGGAACAACTTGATTTTTTTGGACATATAAATCTTTGTTCTGAATCACTCTTGATAAAGTTGAATCACCTACGTAAGCATAAATTAGAATGTTAGCAAGGTTTTCAATGATTACTTGTTCTGTACCAATATCCTGACCATGCTTACTTAAAGATTCATTGAGACAAAGTGCATAAACAGCTTTCGCAGCTTCTACGCACTCGACTTCGGTTTTAAAATCACCTTCATAACCACTATCTAATCCATTTTTACAATATGCATCTACTTTTTCTAAATATTCTTTAAAACCAATCTCACCACTTAATGCTTTGGTTATCATTGCTCTTCCACACAGCATTCGATTGATTTCGTTTGTTCCTTCCCAGATTTTATTTATTCTATTGTCCCTGTAAGCCTGAGCCATAGGATACTCTTCAATAAAGCCGTAACCACCATATATTTGAAAACAATGATCAATCAATTCCTCTGCAGCCTCGCTTCCATAAACCTTGACAATTGAATTCTCTGCAATGTATTGTTCTGTAGTATTACCCTGTTTAACATAATATTCAGTATCATCCTTATCTAACTCATTAATTGCCTCAGTTTGTTTACCAATAACAGAATAACAAGTACTATCTAGTGTATAAGTTAAAATTGCTGATGATGCTAATTTATCCTGAATAGAACCAAAATCTGCAATCGATTGCCCAAAAGCCTTTCTACTCTTAGCATATTCTACAGCATGCTGCATTCCAAGCATCATTCCTCCAATAGCTGAAGCACCGAGTTTAAAACGACCAATGTTTAATCCACAAAAAGCTGGACCTGCACCATCTCCAACCTTACCCAGTAAATTTTCTACAGGCACTTTACAATCTGTAAAGTATAAAGGCACAGTTGAGGAACCATGCATTCCCATCTTTTTTTCCTCTTTTCCAATGTCAAATCCTGGAGTTCCTTTCTCAACAACAATTGAAGAAAATTTTCCATCTATTTTAAGTGCAACAATGAAAGTATCTGCCCATGCACCATTTGAAATGAAGATTTTTTGCCCATTTACAATATAATGTTTTCCATCATCTGACAAGACACCAGTTGTCTTTGAGTTTGTAGCATCTGATCCTGCTTCAGGTTCTGTCAAACCAAATGCGGCAATTTTTTCACCAGAACATATTCCTGGGAGCCATTTTTTCTTTTGTTCATCATTACCATACCAAATAATTCCTAATGAACCAATTGATGTTTGAACATTCCAAACTGTACAAAATGATGGGCTCCCACAAAATGAAATACCTTCAGCTAAAATACACATTCCAGTTTTAGTCATTTCTGATCCTCCATACTTTTCTGGAACATCAATTCCTAAAAAACCTAATTCTCCCATTTGTTCAACAAGCTTTCTAATTAATTTTTCATCTTTATTATTAAGTTCATTCTGAGATAAAGGCAGCAATTCATTTGTAGCAAAATCTTTCATTGCTTCATATATCATCTTTTCCTCTTCAGAAAATAATTCTTTACAAAAAACTTTTTCAGATCCGACAATATTAGTTAAAAACTTACCACCAGTTTTTATTTTACTAAAATCCATTAATGCATGGCCATTAACGCCATTGCCATTTTTTACAACTCCATTCTTTTTTGAATTACTTTGTGGTTTTCCTTTTTCTACGTTTTCGTGCTTATTAAGCATTTTTCTCTCCTTTTTTCAATGTATACGCATTAAGAATATAACTTGACACTTCATCAATATATTTTTCGGCATCGACATATTTTGAATTAAAAATATTAAACCAGAATATCCCCTCAAAATTAAGTATTAAAGATAGTGCAGAGGTCTTAGAGTTTTCAGGTCTTAAATTTGAAAACTCCTTATTTTTAATACCCTTTAAGATAATTAATTCTACTAATTTTTGAAAGCGGTTATAAACCTTTTGCATTTTTTTTTTAAAATCTTCATCATGTCTAGCAATTGCCCACAATGTTGGTAAGCAATTAAAGAAGCTTCCATCAATTTTTAACTGTTTTGCAAGCAATTTAAAAAGCTTTTTGATTGCTTTTGCGCTTGATTCTTCTTTGACTGCAGGAGCTAATAATTGCTGGGTTTGAGATTCCCACATATCAATTACAGCTAAATAGACATCTTTTTTGCTAGAAAAATAATGATATATTGCTCCTTTGCTCATCTTTGACTGATCTACAATATCATCCATTGTACTACTGTAATAACCTTTAGAAGTCAAAACTTTTACAGCAGCCATTAAAATATTACTTCTCTTATCGTTTTGAGAATTTTTATCCATAAACCGACTAGTCGGTCTAAGATATAAAAAACATTGATATATATCAACAATTCCTTTGCTATTAGAAAATTTTTTTATGTACCTTTAATGAAATGTCTAATGCAAAAAATCCGATAATTGCTCCATCATTGCTGGGTGCAGATTTTTCAAATCTCCAAAAAGAAATTAAATTTTGTAATGATTCCAAAGCAGAGTGGCTTCATTTAGATATTATGGATCAACAGTTTGTTCCAAACCTTTCTTTTGGTCCAGGACTTGTAAAATCATTAAGGCAACATTCTAAACTATTTTTTGATGTACATTTGATGGTAAGCAATCCTTTTGATATGCTTCTACCGTTCATAGATGCAGGAGCAAATGGAATTTCCTTTCATATTGAAGCAACCGAATCACGCTTTACATTTCCGCCTAAAATTTTAATTAATACTATTAAAAAAAATGAATTGAAGTGCGGGATTGCTATAAAGCCTAACACACCATTTTCAATTTTAAAAAAGTATTTAGAATTTATTGATTATGTAGTTGTTATGTCTGTCGAGCCTGGTTTTGGTGGTCAAAGCTTCATCCCTTCAACAATTCAAAAAATTTCTGAAATCAATGAATATCTTAAAGAGCAAAAAATTAGAGATAAAATTATGATTCAGGTTGATGGAGGGATAAAACTAGAAAATTATAAAGATGTATTAGCTGCCGGAGGAGATATTCTTGTAGCAGGATCACAAGTTTTTCAATCTGAAGATCCTATTGAAACAATTAAAATAATGCACTCAAAATGACCAATCATCAAATTACAGATTTTAAAGATTTAAATGATAATCAAAAGGATTTAATAACAGTAAATATTATTAAAGGGCTCGTAATAGATGGAGTCAGAAATGCTAACTCCGGACACCCAGGTGGTCCTATGTCTTTAGCAGACTTTACCTATATTTTGTATTCTGAATTTCTAACAATTGATCCAAAAAATCCTGATTGGGAAAATAGAGATCGAGTGGTATTATCAGTCGGTCATACATGCATGCTCATTTATTCTATATTGTATTTATGTGGCTATTTAAAAATGGATGATCTGAAAAATTTTAGAAAATTAGGGAGCTTAACTCCAGGTCATCCAGAAATAGAGACTCCAGGCGTTGATGCAAGTACTGGTCCGCTTGGACAAGGAGTAGGAATGGGAATTGGAATGGCACTAGCAGAAAAAGCTTCATCTAATTCACCATTGAAAAGATTTACATACATATTAGCAGGTGATGGCGACTTACAAGAACCAATAGCTCTTGGAGCTAGCACTCTTGCAGGTCATTGGAAATTATCAAATCTAGTAATGTTTTATGATAAAAATGATATTCAGATTGCAGGAAATACTTCAAGAGTTGATTCAACAGATTATGCCAAACTTTATGATGCCATGGGATGGCATGTTCAAGAAATTGATGGTCATAATCACGATGAAATAAGATTATCTTTAAAGAATGCGCAGTCGAGTGATAAGCCAAGCATAATAATTGGAAAAACTATTATTGCAAAAGGAAGTTATAGCTTAGAACATAGCCCTAAATCTCATGGTTCTCCATTCAGTGAAGATGAAATTAAGCTCACAAAAGAGAAACTTGAAATTCCTCAGGATTCATTTTTCTGCAATGAAGATATTATTGGTCATTTTCAAAGAAATTTTGATTCTTTGAATGACAAAATAGCTTTAATTGATAATGAATTTGAAAAAAATAATCAAAATTTAAGTCAAATGTTCGAATCATTGTCAGTTCCAGATTTTGGAGACAATCCAATGGCTACAAGGCAAGCATTTGGACTATCTTTAGATGAATTTGCTGAAAAATTTCAGCATATTATGGGGGGTTCAGCTGATTTAGACGGATCAAACTGTACAACTAACTTTGCTAGCTCATATGATGACTTTTCATCATCTAATCCAAAAGGAAGGAATATAGCATTTGGAGTTAGAGAATTTCCTATGGGAGCTATTATGAATGGAATTGCTCTTTATGGAAATCACTTTCCATTCGGTGGTACATTTTTGGTTTTTAGTGATTATGTAAGATCAGCAATTAGATTATCTGCAATTCAAAAACTTCATGTAATGTATGAATTTACTCATGATTCAATTTTTGTTGGTGAAGATGGTCCTACCCATCAGCCAGTTGAACATACAATGTCTCTAAGGAATATTCCTAACCTTCTTGTATTTAGACCTGCAGATGCGTTAGAAACTTTTTATTGTTTTAAAACAATTATGAAAAATCAAAAAAATCCTAGTGCAATTCTGCTTACTAGACAAAAATTACCAAAACTCAATATTAGTTTAGATAAAATTGAAGAAGGTGTAAATAAAGGAGCATATATTTTACATGAAGAAGATAATCCAGATGCAATTCTATTTGCTACTGGATCTGAAGCCCATTTAGCAGTTGAAATATGCAGCGGAATCAATAAAAAAATTCAAATAATTAATTTGCCATGCTGGGAACTATTTGAAAAACAAGATAAACAATACGTCTCTTCTATAATGAGTAGCAATTGCAGAAAAAGAATATCTTTAGAAGCAGGTATAACTACTGGATGGCAAAAATTTACGGGTATTGATGGTCTAAATATTGGTATCAATGAATTTGGTGCATCTGCTCCTGGAAAAGATGTAGCAAAACATTTAGGATTTGTTAAAGAAAAAATCGCCTCTCTAATTGAGAATTATATAAATGAATAAAACAATTGTACTTGCTACAGATCATGCTGGATTTGAATTAAAAGAACATGTAAAAAAAATTCTCATAAAAAAAGGTTATGATATAAAAGATTTTGGAGCATTAGAATATGATAAACTTGATGATTATCCTGACTTTATTTTGCCTGCTGCAAAATATATATCCGAACATAAATTGATAGGAATAATTTTTGGTGGATCTGGACAAGGAGAAGCCATGGCTGCAAACAGAATTAAAGGAATTAGAGCAGCAGTATTTTATAATGGCCCAAATGAAATTGTTGAATTATCTCGCTTACATAATAATGCAAATATTTTATCTATTGGTGCAAGGTTTGTAAGCAATCAAGAAGTTGAAAAAGTAATTGAGCTTTGGTTATCAACTGATTTTGAAGAAGGTAGACACGAAAAAAGAATCAACAAATTAGACTCTTAAATCTGCAACAATAAGAAATAGAAGTAGTGGAAAATAGTAGATAGAGGTCTTAAAAATTAATCGAGCATTATCTTTATTTTGCTCAAGAATAAATGGCAAACAAAAAAGCATATAAATGTTACTTAAAATATATGCACCAACAAAATATACTCTTCCTGAAACTCCCAAAAAAAATGGTAATGTGGAAATTGGAATTAAAATTAATGCATGCAAGAAAATATGAAGTACAGTCCTTTTAATTCCATTATCAATAACAGGCAACATTTGCAAACCGGCATTTTTATAATCTTCTTTATACATATATGCGATGGAATAAAAATGTGGGTGTTGCCAGAAAAATAAAATTAAAAATACTGCAATTCCACCCCACTCAAGAGAATTTGTGGCAGCTGTCCAGCCTCCCAGTGGTGGAATAGCCCCAGGTATGGCACCAACTGATGTATTTAGCCAAGATTCTCTTTTTAAGGGAGTATATAAGAATAAATATAAAATAATTGTTAGAAAAGATAACATGCATGTCAAAAAATTTACTTTAAAGTAAAGAATTAAAAGACCTATTATAATAAAAGAAATGCCTAAAAATTTTGCAAAATTCAATGATATTTTTTTCGTTGGAAGTACTCTGTTCTTTGTTCTATCCATTAACTTGTCTAATTCAGACTCAATTACATTATTCATCACAGAAGAACCTGTAGAAGAGAGTAATGTTCCAATTACTGTAAATAAAAGCAACATATTATCAATTTTACCTTGAGCACCAAGATAAAATCCGATTATTGTTGTTGTGAGTACAAGAAAACCAATCCTAACCTTGGTAAGTTCGATAAGATTCTTGAACATACTATCCTTGATTTAGCAAGGTTACAATATCGCTTTGTAATTCGAAAATATTAGATTCAACAGTACCTTCGTAATATTTTCTAATATTTAATTCTTTATCAACTAATACCAATCGCGTAGAGTGACCTGCAGGTAATAGTGCTGCTGAAAGAAAAAATCCTTTTTCTGATAACTCGATTACATCAAGTATATCCCCTCTCAAGAAAAACCAATTATTTTTATTACTGTAGTTTGAAGAATATTCATTCAATATGTCTAATGTATCATAATCTGGATCTGTTGTAATAGACAAAAATTGGATATCGCCAGAAGAAGCAAATCTTTCTTGAAGAGTAGACATGTTTTCAGACATTATTGGACATGCACCTTCGCATTGAGTGAAAATAAAACTTATGATAGATATCTTATCATTTAACTGTTTTTCAGTTACAACTGTTCCATCAAAATTTGTCAATGAAAATGACGGAACTTTTCCGATGATTCCAATATTATCGATTCTGGATTTAGTTGCTTTATCAATGATATAGAATCCAAAAGATCCTAGCATAAAAATAAATAAAAATGCTAAAATAAGTTTTTTATTAAGACTGCTCATATTGCAGAGTATTATACAATATAATTATTATTCCTACAAGCCAAGATGAGCCCCATGTATGAAAAAGTCTTGTTAACTGTGGAAGCTCAAAAAAAATCATTAATTCTCCTAGAAAAATTTGAAACAATATCATTCCAAAAATAAAATATATAAGCTGTTTCGATAGACCTAAGAAATCATCTCTAAATAAATAACATAAATATATACTTAAAAATAAAAGTGAAAATCCCAGTACTGAATGTAAATACTTATAAGAATTTAAAGCATCCAAAAGCTGTCCCTTTGAATACAGAGGGTTATCGATGGCAATTAATTCGATATTAGTCCTTATTCCTGTTCCAAGAAGAATTTCTATAACAATAAGTCCCCAAAGTGCAATCAAGGATATGGATATTTTTTTTGACAATAAAATATTTGAGAACTTGTTGAAATTAATAAGCTTATAAGACTCAATAGTTCCATAGCTTAATACAGAAACTAAAAATAGCGCTAATATCATATGTAAACTAACTATAAAGGGATTTAATACTGATGAGACTACAATTGCTCCTAACCCTCCATTAGCTCCAACCAGAAATAATGACCATAAAGCAGAATATAAAATTTTAGAATTATTTCTAAAGTATAACACTGCAATAACTGTCATAATAATAATTGAAAAGCCAACAATTACGCCCAACATTCGATTACCATATTCAATCCATGCAAGTACAATATTAAAAGCGGTAGGGTCGATATGTGCAGGAATTTGCTCTATACTAGTTGGAGGAACCCATCTTCCAAAACACTTAGGCCAATCTGGACAGCCTAGGCCAGAACCAGATACACGAACAAGTCCTCCAACAAAAATTAAAAGGTAGGATAGAATGGTTGAAATAAGTGCAGATCTAAAAAAAATCTTATTTGCCATTTAGTGATGATCCTTATCCTCGTGATGTTCATCGACTGGGTGGCCGTGTGTATCTGTCAGAGGTAAAGTATCATAAAATGCTGCTCTTTTATTTATTGGGTCTTTTGTTTCTGGATTTAAGCCAAGGTCACCTCTGAATCCAGTATCTAACATGGTGATAGTAACAAAGATTCCAAAAAACATTAAAGACATTAAAAACATGGTAAGATTTTTTTTATCATCCCACAATAAGTGCATAAAAAAGAAAGCTACTAAACTTGCTTTTACGGTTGCAACAAACATAGCAAGAACTATATTAAATGACCCTAAATCAATATAAGAAACCCAAACAGTTACTCCAGATAAAAATAGTAATGAAGCAGCTATAATTAAGTAGGTTTTTAGTGGTGTTATATGATGTTCTGACATGTCGTATTATCCAATCAAATAAAAAAGTGGGAATAAGTAAATCCAAATTAAATCGACTAAATGCCAAAATATTCCTATCATTTCCATTGGCGTATAGTATTCTGAGGTCAAATTTCCTTTCTGAGTACTGTAGATTAACCATGCAATCAAACCCATTCCAATTGCAACGTGCAAACCATGCAAACCAGTCATAATGAAATAAATGCTGAAGAAAATGTGAGGGTTGTTCAAATGCGCCGCATCAGGACCCATATAAGAATAAAATTCTCCAGGCAACTGTCCTACTTCAAACTTATGAGTATATTCTAAGTATTTAATGCCCAAAAAAACCAGTGCAAAAATAAAAGTTGCCACTAACATTACTACCGAAAGCTTTTTATTATTTTTTTGAATAGCCCATATTGCTAAAGCCATAGTAAGAGAACTTGTGATTAACACAATTGTATTCATAAGTCCCTTATTAACATCTAATAATTTATGTGCATCAACGAACATATCTGGGTACCAAGATCTATAAACTATATATGCAACAAAAAGTCCTGCGAATGTCAAAACTTCTGTTAAAATAAATGCCCACATGGCAAATTTAGATGTCTCATACTGCTGATTTACATCATGAAAATAATGCTTTAAATGGGTTGGTGAATCTGGATTATGATGTCCCATTATTTCTTATATGTTTTCTCAACAATTACCTGATCATAATCATATGGACCATGCTGCAATACCGGCTCTTCTTCAAAATTATGAGGATGAGGTGGTGATGAAGTATGTGTCCATTCTAGTGTCATACCTCCCCATGGATTTGAACCTGGATCAACTTTATTCTTTTTAATAAATGACCAAAATAAATTCATTACAGCTATAAAAATTGAAATACCAAGTATGCCTGACCAAAATGTTGAATAACTATGCAATTCAACAAACTGTTCATCATAAGTTGCATATCTTCTAGGCATTCCTCTTAAACCAAGTAAAAATTGTGGAAAAAATGTTCCATTAAATCCTATAAACACACCTAAAGCAGCAATATTTGCTATAGTTTGATTGTACATTACTCCAAAAGATTTTGGCCACCAATGATGTAGTCCTCCTAGGAAAGCAACAATGGTTCCACCCTGCATTACATAATGGAAGTGAGCAACAACAAAATAAGTGTCATGTAAATGAATATCTAATGCAACTGCTCCTAAAAATATTCCAGTTAATCCACCGATTGTAAACAAGAATAAGAATGCTAATGCATAAAACATTGGAGGAGTAAAGGAAACCTGTCCTTTATACATTGTCAAAATCCAACTAAAGATTTTTACCCCAGTTGGTATTCCGACAAAATATGTAATGAAAGAAAAAACAATCTGTGAAAAGACGGATTGTCCTGAAGTGAACATATGGTGACCCCAAACTAAAAATCCAATAAATGCAATTGATAGAGTTGAATAAGCAATGAATTTATATCCCCAAATTTTCTTTCTTGAATGCACTGGAATGATTTCACTTATAATACCAAAAGCAGGAAGAATCATAATGTAAACTGCTGGATGAGAATAAAACCAAAAGAAATGTTGGTATAAAACTGGATCACCACCTAAAGCAGGATCAAAAATACCTATACCTAAAAATCTTTCAAGCATTAACAAAACCATGGTAATTGCCAGAACAGGTGTGGCAGTAATTTGTACTAAGGATGTTCCATATAAAGCCCAAACAAACAGAGGCAACTTATACCAAGTAAGGCCAGGTATTCTCATTTTATGAACAGTGGCAATAAAATTTAAACCAGTCAAAATAGATGAGAATCCTATAATAAAGATTCCCAAAGTCATTGGAACTACATTTGATGTACTTTGCGTGGAATATGGTGTGTAAAAAGTCCAACCAGTATCAACACCGCCATTAATGATTGTATACATTGCAAACAATGCCCCAAAAGAATAAATATAAAAACTGGCTAAATTTAATCTAGGAAAAGCAACGTCTTTTGCCCCAACCATAAGTGGAAGTAAAATATTTCCTAATGCTCCAGGAATTGCAGGAATAATAAATAGAAATATCATTATTGCTCCATGCAAAGTATAAGCATTGTTATAAACTTCATTTGAAATTATATCGTTTCCAGGAGCTGCAAGCTCAAATCTCATTACCAGAGCAAGCAATCCTCCTAAAAAGAAGAATAAAATTCCACTAAATAAGTACATTAAACCAATTCGCTTATGATCCAATGTAAGCAACCAGGACATTATTCCTTTTGGATGGTTTAAATAATTCTGCTTTGTATTTTCACTCATAAATTCCTCTTAATTTACAATTAAATTTGAGAATCCTCATTCAATGTTTTCAAAAAGGCAATCAATGCATCAAGCTCTCTATCACTTAGTAATCCTTGATAGGTTGGCATAACTCCTTGATAGCCAGCTACAATTTGTGTCATTGGTTCTAGTATAGAACTTCTGATATAATTGTCATCTATAACTGTGGAAGTTCCATCATCAAAAACTCTTTCTTGTCCCCACATTTGACTGGTTTGCAGGTAAGAGGGTCCAACTAAAGCAGAGCCATCAAGAGTGTGACAAGTATTACATGCTTTCTTTGTATAAAGCTTTGCACCTAACTCGTCTAATGGAAGATCGTCATCTTCAGAACCAAGTTCACTTGCCCATTCTTCATATTGTGCTGGCTGCATAACTATAACTTTTGCTCCCATTTGAGAGTGACCAGTTCCACAATATTCAGTACAAAATATATCGTAAACACCTTCCTTAGTAGCATCAAACCACATCACATTATATCTATTTGGCAAACAATCCATTTTACTTCTCATTACAGGAATGAAGAAACTGTGTAAAACATCTTTGGATGATAAAACTAATTTAACTGGCTTATTTGATGGAACAACTAACTCATTAAGGGTTGTACCTCCATCTGGATAATCAAAAGTCCAAAACCAACTTTGTCCAGTAACTTTAATCTCAATAGCATCATCTGGAACAATCACCATTTTTAGATAAGAACGTATACCCCAAACAAAGGTAATGGATACTAAAATTAAAGGTATAATAAAAAACATAGACTCAAGTAGAGTACTATGATCTTTGCTGCTCGTCAACTTCAGTTCTTCACCTTTACGATGACGGTATTTAATTGATAAATAAACCATACCAAAAACAACTATCACGAAGAGTGCTACTGATGAATAAAAAATGAAAAAATATAGGTTATCAATATCACTCGCAAAAGTTGATACTTGCTTGGGAAAGAAAAACTCTGTCAATCTATCTAACATTCAAACTGTCCTTATCAAATAAGTTTTTATCTTTTTTCCAATAACTTACTAGCATAATGCATAGAAAAAGGATAGTAAATATACCTCCTAAACGCATAATATTGGTAGCAAAAATTGTATAAGTATTTTTGTATGGATCATAATGATAACAATACAAAATAATCTTATCTAAAGTACTACCAATTTTCCCCTCTGATGCTTCTAAAATTCCCAATTTTAAATTCTTAACTGGATATTCAATTCCATATAGATATCGGGAAATTTTTCCTTCAGAACTTAGTAATGTTATGGCAGCTGGATGCATATATTCATCTCTCTGTGCATCATAATAATATATATAACCAATACTATCTGCAACTTTTTTTATATTTTCTTCTGTTCCAGTAAGAAAATGCCAGTCATCTTTAATATTTTCTAATCCAAATCCCTTGATGTAATTTTTCTTTTTTTGATTTGCAAATAAGGTTTTTTCATTTGGATTAATATCAATAGTTATAACCTGAAATTCATCTCCAGCATTCAAAGTTAAATTTTTTAATGATTCAGCAAGACCATTAAGAACGAGAGTGCATAACATTGGACATTCAAAATAATTTAATGTTAAGACTGTTGGGATCTCCTTATTAAAAAAAGTTGATAGCTCTACCTCGCTACCGCTCTCATCGATAAACACTGTATCAAGCGGAATATAATCGCCTAAATTTTCAATAACATCTATTTGCTGTTCACTTGGAAATTCTTTTTTTAAAGTTTGGGCATGCGCAAGACTTGTTAGTAAAAGAAAAATAGAAAGAAAAATACTATTTCTTTTCATTCAGAAGGATTTCCTTTGATCTTTCAATAGGAATTTGGTAACTGTTTTCTTCACCATCTTTAGCTTTATAGCTATTAAGATTTTCTTGCTCAAATTTATTCAGCTCTTCTAAGTTAGTTGAACGCTTACTTAATTTAAATTCATAAGTAGTGCTATCAAGAACTCGAATATAGTATTCATAAAGCATGTAAATGGTACCTAGAACAGTTAGAATAAATATAACTCCCCCTATTAGCACTGGTCTTACTGGAATATCTTTTTTTTCGTACCCTGAATTATAATCCATGATTAATGATTCCTGTGATTAATTGAATGTACAAGCTCTGTGTCATTTAATGGTACAAGATTTGATCTTGAGGTTATGTATTTAAAACCCCCAATGAAAATTAATGCAAAACTTAACATTGTAATCAAATCGTAAATACCAAAATAAAAATCTTGTTTATGTACAGTAGGCATTATGATAAAATTAATATCTATATAATGCATAAATAAAACCCAAATGGTCATAACTTGTAATAACCTAATATTTCTTTTCGAACCTCTAAAAATTAAAATGAAAAATGGAATGAAAAATTTCCCTACAATTAATAATACACTTATAACTTTCCAAGAGCCAACCCATCTGTGGAGATACCATATGGTTTCCTCTGGAATATTGCTGTACCAAATGAAATAAAATTGTGCGCCAGCTATGTAGCAATAGAATACAGTAAAAGCAAATAAGTACTTTCCTAAATCATGAAAGTGTTCAATAGATACTATATCTTTTAAATATCCCTGATCTTGTAATCTAATTATGGTAAATGTTAAGAAAGCTAAGAATGCTAAGAAAGCTCCTGCAAATGTGTAAACACCATACATAGTTGAATACCAGTGCGGATCAAGACTCATTTGCCAATCCAATCCTGCAAATGTAAGACTAATAAAGAAAAAGACGCCAATTGGACTCATACAAAAATATCTTAGTCTCTCCAAAATTTTTATGTCACCGCTTTTATCATGTTTCGTAGAATTAAAGTATATAAATAGTGCTATAATATTCCATAAAGCAAAATATAGGAATGCTCTGAAAATAAATGAGTCTTCATTTAAATATGCTAATTTGTGTTGAATTAAATAATCAGCCTCAAAATCATGAGTTTTCCAATAGTAGTGATTAGGAAGCCATTTAAATAACTTTTCCATGCCAAAAATAATTGGAATAAATGGTAGAGTGAATAACGGTATTAACATAATTGTATTTTCCATGATTCTTCTTATAGACACACTCCAAGTTGCTGAAAAAGCATAATGCACCATAATAAAGAACATTCCACCTAAAATGATACTCAACCAATAAAAATATGAAGTTAAGTATGAGAAGTAAAATACCTTATCTGATGAGCCAAAAAACCAAGTTAAAAGTATTGCAATGTAACCAACTGCAATTAGAATCAAATTATTTGATTTTTTTGAAACATAAGAATAGGTCTTTGGATCAAGATTCATCATGAATTGTCACCTAACTTATTTTGCTCTTCTTGTGGCAAATCTTCAAAAGTAGCATTTTGACTTCTTTGAAGTGCTCTTACATAATGGACGATCGACCAAACATCTTCAGTATCTATCTGATAACCGTAAGCAGGCATACTTCGCAGACCATAAACTATAGTATTATACATCTCTCCATCGGCTTGCTCTCTGATGCGTTGATCATGTAAATTTGCTGGAATTACTGGATAATCATATTGAGTTACAATACCTTTTCCGTTACCAACCTGTGAGTGGCAAACACTACAATAAATGTTATACCTTTCCTGCCCTCTATCAAGAACTTCAGCAGACAATTCAAGTGGGTTAGAAATTATAAATGTGCCGTCATCATTTTTACCACTAATAAATGAATGATTCTCAGCAATCATTCCTCTTGCTACAGTTCCTTCAATAGGCTTTCTCATGGTTGATCCATCAGTAAAAAAATTACTTTCTTCCAAAGAACGATATTTCTGTTGATTATCCATATTTGGATTTAAATGTATTGGAGTACTTTCAAACTTTGAACCTCTGAAACATCCGGTCAGAAATAGTAAACAAAATAAAATAATATTAATTCTCATCTGTCAATACCTCTATTTCAGTTCCACCAATATTTTTTAAAAAATCGATTACACCACTTTCATCATACTTAGGATCATCAATTTCAATGCTTACATAAAATGCATCACTACTGACATCAGAAAATTTTTCAGAATAAAAAACAGGGTGATGGAATCTTGGAATACGATTAAAGAACATCATTCCAAATACTGCACCAAAAGCACTAAATAAAACCATTAACTCAAAAGTAATAATAGCATACGCAGGATATGCAAAATATGGCTTACCGCTAATGTTCATTGGATATTCAATAGAGTGAATCCAAGTTTGTAGCCCAAAACCAAACAATGCTCCAGTTAAACCCATTACTCCAATAACATAACCAAGCTTTGAACGTTTTAAACCCATGGCATCATCCATACCATGAATTGGAAATGGTGAATGACAATCAAATTTAGTAAAACCTTCATCACTTACTTTTTCTGCAGCATGCACCAATGATTGAGGATTGTCAAACTTTGCTATTACACCATATTTACTCATGACTATCTCCATGATGTGGATCCGACTCAGGTAAAACTAATTTTGCTTCTGCAATTGAAACCATTGGTAAAAATCTTAGGAATAATAAAAATCCTGTAAAAAACAATCCGAACGTTCCCAAGTAAATAGCAACATCCCACATTGTTGGATTATACATTGCCCATGCTCCAGGCATAAAATCTCTATGGAGTGTGATAACAACAATAACAAATCTTTCGAACCACATTCCAATATTCACAAGAATAGAGGTAATAAATAAAAATGGAATGTGTCTTCTGTATTTTTCAAACCAAAAGAATTGAGGTACTACAACATTACAAAATATCATTGCCCAATAACCCCACCAATATGGACCTAAAGCTCTATTAACAAATGCAAAGGATTCGTATGGATTTCCACTATACCAAGCAACAAAGAACTCCATGGAATAGGCATACCCAACCATACAGCCTGTTAATAACATAATCTGAGCCATCTTGTCTAAGTGCTCAACAGTGATAATATGTCCTAAGTTATAGACTTTTCTTGCAATGATTGAAAGGGTCATAACCATCCCAAAGCCAGAATAAATTGCTCCAGCTACAAAATAAGGTGGAAAAATTGTTGTGTGCCAACCAGGAATTACACTTGTTGCAAAGTCAGAGCTAACAACACTGTGCACAGATAAAACTAGAGGAGTTGAAATACCAGCAAGTACTAAATAGGCAAGCTCATAGTGTTGCCATTGACGATTTCCACCTCTCCATCCAAGAGCAAAAAATCCATAAACTTTCTTTTTTAAACCTTTTGCTCTGTCTCTTAATGTTGCTAAATCAGGTATTAAGCCTGTGTACCAAAAAAGTAAAGAAACAGTAAAATATGTAAAGACAGCAAAGAAGTCCCAAATCAATGGACTGCGCATGTTAGGCCACATTCCCATTTGGTTTGGAAGTGGTAAGAACCAATATGCAACCCATATTCTACCAACGTGAATTCCAGGAAAAACTAGTGCACAAATAACAGCAAACAAAGTCATGGTTTCTGCAAACCTGTTAATTGCATTTCTCCAGTTCTGTCTGAACAAATGTAAGATTGCGGATATCAATGTACCAGCATGACCTATACCAACCCACCAAACAAAATTGATGATAGCCCAACCCCAAAAAACAGGATTATTAATACCCCATATTCCAGTACCTTCCCAAATTAGAAATCCAACGCTTCCAACAAAAATAGATAAAAGCGAAAGTGAAAATCCAAATAATAACCACCATTGAATTGGTGTTTTTTTCTGTTCAGGTACACCAGCAATATCCTCAGTAATAGATGTAAAATCCTGGTTTCCAGGAAGAAGTTTTTCTGCTCTAATCAAAGCTTTTGATTTGATTGACATCTATTGATAACTCCCATTTTGAGATTTTGAAACAAGCATTGGGTTCTGATTTCTAATTTTTGCCAAATAAGTTGTTCGTGGAGCAGTACCTAAATGAGCTAGTAATGCATAATCGCGATTTCTTCTTTTTGCTTTGCTAACTTCACTGTTAGGATCATTTATATCTCCGAATTTAATTGCATCAGCGGGACATGATTGTTGACAAGCAACCTGGAAGTCTCCATCTTTAATTTCTCTTCCTTCATTTTCCGCAGTAATTCTAGCTGAGCTAATTCTTTGATAACAGTATGTACATTTTTCCATTACACCTCTAAACCTGATGGAAACATCCGGATTCATTGCCATCTGTACCACTTCAGGCAAATCTCTTGTGTAATTGTAAAAATTAAATTTTCTTACCTTGTAAGGACAATTATTTGCACAATATCTGGTTCCAAGGCATCTATTATAAGTCATTTGATTTACACCATCGGAAGAGTGTGTCGTAGCAGCTACTGGACAGACAGATTCACAAGGTGCAAGCTCACAATGAACACAAGCTACAGATTGAGTCGACACTTCAGGATTATCAGGATCTCCAGCAAAATAATTATCTATTCTTATCCAATGCATTTCTCTACCATTCATAACCTGCTGCTTACCTACAACTGGAATATTATTTTCACTTTGGCAAGCAATGGAACAAGCATTACAAGAAGTACAACTCGTTAGATCGATTGACATTCCCCATTGTGGTCCTTTTGAATAATCCCAATCAGGATTATACATTGAATGATCAGCCCAACTTCTATTCTTATCTGGTTTATGTTGTTCAACCTTTTTTTGAACCCAATCAGGATTATCTTTATAGTAATCTAGTGTTGACTGTTTAACTAATTCTGGTATTCTTGATTGTGTCTCTTTATTGGCAAGGTCATCAAAACCTGGTGCAGCATACTTATCATCCTCTAATCCGTGATGATCTTGAGTTGAAGCTAGTGGATATGTTTCGCTTAAAACTTTTATAGATCCATTTAATATAAATGATGGACTATCAGAACTTCTTAATGGATAAACATTAAATCCAACTTCATTTCCAATTCTTCCATTGAATTTTCTTCCATAACCCAATTCAAGGGTTATTGATTTTTGATTTTGTCCTGGTGTTATAAAAGCAGGAATATTTATAGATTTATCTCCAACTGAGATTTCTAACATTTGACCATTTTTGATATTTAGTTTCTTTGCAACCTTTATACTAATTAGTGCAGCATTATCCCAAGTTAGGCTTGTTATTGGCTTAGGAATTTCTTGCAACCAACCGTTGTTTGCATACCTCCCATCGTAAACAGAAGAGGAAGGACAAAAAACAATTTCAAATTTATCATTATTTAAACTATAATTATTTAATACAGCTGTAGATATTTTTGAAGCAGGCCTGACATTGACCTTTTTAAAAATTGGTTTTTTATATAACCCATCATGTAAAACTTTATCCCATTCTCTTTCAAAATTTCCACTTTTAATAATGTTTGATTTCCAAACATTTTTAACAGTATCATACGCACTTTGCTCTTTTGAGTGAATGATTGGAGAAAGTACTTGGATGATACTTTTAGAATCAAATAATGGCATAATTTGAGGTTGAACAATACTTACATGTCCATCGTAAGTCATTGCATCTCCCCAACATTCAAAATAATGGTTCATAGCAATATTCCATGAACATAGCTTTGAGGTTTCATCAATTATATTAGTTAGATGAACTGAATTTTTAACTTTTTTCAATGATTCTGCAAAATCAAAATCAACAGGAGAATCATAAACTGGATTGGCGCCAAGAATGATTAAATTATTAATCTTGCCATTTTTCATGTCATTGCAAAGTGACTCAAAATTCTTTATCGATGAAACCTGAGACATATTTAAAGGATAATAATCAACAGGAGCTTTTAAATTATAATTAATTAGAGCAATCAATTGGTGGAACTCTTTAGATAAAGATGAACCTCCAATTATAATTGATTCACCTCTTCCATCAAATAAGTCTTTTGCGGCAGCTTTAACCCATAAATTATTTGAACTCTTAACTTTTTTGGCTTCAATTCTTAATCCAAGCTGTTTGAGTTCATAAGCTAATTCAGCTAATAAATTTTCCATCTCATATTGAGGGACATTTAGCCTGTGATCAGCACTTGTTCCGGTAGATGATATAGAGCTTTCAGCAACATACAATCTATTCATGGTGCTATTTTCGTCAACAATGTTTCTATTCTGAGCAAACTTTCTTGTATGGTATATATTATTATCATCGACTCCCAAAAAGTCTGAACCCAATGAA
Source organism: uncultured Fidelibacterota bacterium (assembly GCA_902538565.1). Classification (GTDB taxonomy): domain Bacteria; phylum Fidelibacterota; class Marinisomatia; order Marinisomatales; family Marinisomataceae; genus Marinisoma. The sequence goes on from CACBFQ010000001.1 coordinate 226,739, forward strand.
ACTATAATCTGAGCTTTTTCTAATCTATAAAGCGGTTGCAATCTTTTTGAAAACGCTAGTTCGATTCCGTCATATAAATTTTCGTTATTAACTGATTCATATACAACCCAATCTGCATTTGGTAAATTCTTTTTAAAGTCTTCCTGAATAGACTTAATAGTTGGGGAAGATGACTCTTGCATGAGCACTGCCAAACCTTTACCATTTCCATCATTGATACTTTTAGCAAACTTTAAATATTCATTCCAATCAACTTTATTACCTTTAAACTTTACACCTCTTGCTCTATCAGGATCATACATTTCTAATGTGCTAGCCTGTGCAAAGGAATTTGATTTACCTAAAGAAGTTGGATGTTTTTCATTACCCTCAACTTTCACAGGTCTTTCATCATGATTTTCAATAACAACACCTAAAGCATTATTTTTAAAAGGTAAAGTACTTGCATAATATTTAGGAATACCAGGAATTGTACCAATTTCAGCTTCAACATAAGGGATGATTTTTTGAACAGGCTTTTTACAACCCTCTAATCCAGCAAGCGCAACTGATGCAGCAATCAATGATAAAAAATTTCTTCTTGAAAGACCGTTATCAACATTATGCTCAGACTGTTTTAAAAAACGATTATAATCATCTTCTGATGAAATATCTTTAAGACTTTTCCAGTACCCAAATTCTTGATTAGTAGTATCCTCAAGAACGTGAGAATTAGTCTTAACAAATTCTTGATTCTTCTTTTCTATCTGTGACATTTTTGACAATCCTCAACAGGTCTTTCTTCACCATGTTCTGCTACCCACGATGAAACAAATTGATCATAATCTGCAGGTGGAGTCCAATACATATTGGTTACTTCACTTACAGGTCTTACTTCAGGTGCATCAGATCTATGACAATCTAAACACCAATCCATACTTAAAGGTTGGACTTGATAAACAACTTCCATTTCTGCAATATTTCCATGACAAGATATACAAGCTACTCCAGAATTAACATGAACGCTGTGATTAAAATAAGCGTATTCTGGAAGCATGTGAACTTTTATCCATTCAATTGGTTTTCCAGTTTCCCAACTTTCTCTTACTAATTTCAATTTTTCGCTGTCAGTTTTTACATAAGTATGACAGCCCATACATGTTTCAGTTGGAGGTATTACTGCTGAATAGCCTTGCTCAACACCAACATGACAATAGCGGCAATCTATACCCATATCACCAGCGTGTAATTTATGACTATATGGAACTGGTTGAGTTGGCGCATAACCAACATCTGTATAGTAAGGAGAGCCATAATACCAAATAAAAGAAGATAACGAAAAGATTAGCAGAAAAACTGCTATCAGGAAAATTCCTGGAAAATTATTTGTCCATCTTGGGAATATTTGCATTTTAACTCTTATAAAAAACCTTAATAATTTTCATAAAATTATGTGTAAACATTACGTCTATAATGGTCTTCAGTCAAGAGATAAAACTTAAGTATTAACTTTTTTTGATTAAATATGATAAATTCAAATTCATGAACGAATCATATAAAGTTATTTCTTCATCAATTCTATTCTGGTTTTCTCAAAAAAAATGGTTTGTTTACAGTGTACTCATTTCAATATTTCTTTTAAATTTATCTACGCCAGTTGGACTTACAGTTCCAGCCTATCACAGCTTAATTATACTTCTGCTCGTTTTTATGCTTGTAACATTTGAACCTATACCATTTCCAGCTATCGCATTACTTACATTAGTTTTACAAGTTGTTCTTGGAGTTGCACCTCCAGATGTTGTAGCCTCTTCTTTTATGAATGATGCAGTATTATTTGTGATGGGCTCATTAATGTTCGCTATTGCAATTGTACATCAAGGACTTGATATACGATTAGCAAAATTGATTATTAAAATTTTTGGGAAAAGTAAAAGAATGTTTTTAGCAGGACTTATGACTATCTCTGCTATTCTATCTTCTTTCCTGGGGGAGCATACAGTTATTGCAATTATGCTACCGATTGGCTTATCTGTAATAAAAAATATTGACACCCAACAAGCAGATGGAAAAAATGCTGTACTGCTCACTTTATTTTCTATCGCTTATGGTACAATTATTGGATCAATTGGAACGCCATCTGGTGGAGCTAGAAATGTAATAATGATTAACTATCTTCAAGAATTTAGTAATGTCAGTATTGATTATTGGAAATGGATGAAGCACGCATATCCGATTTTAATGATACAGTTAGTTGTGGCTTATTTTGTGCTTCAATTTACTTTTCCATCTTCATTGAACAATATTAAAATGCGAGGATTCAAAAAAAATGTTGGTAAAACAGATGTGAAAAAAAATATAAACCATCTTTTTTCATGTTTAATCATCATTGGTATTGTTTCAAGCTGGTTTGCATTTAATGATATTTATGGGTTAGGAATAATTGCACTTGCCGGAGCGTTAACGTTTATGATTTTTGGAATGATTTCATGGGAAGAAATAAATAAAAATACAAACTGGGGAGTCATTCTTCTTTTTGCAGCAACAATTTCATTGGGGTTTCAAATTAATGAAACAGGCGCTTCCTCATGGCTTGTTTTAAAATTCAATGAATTGTTAGCAACTTTGCCTTCAAATTCAATGAATGTAAGTTGGTCAATAATGGCGGTTTTATCGGGACTTACTGCTAACTTTTTTACTAGCTCAGCTACTGTATCTTTAATTGGACCAATGGCGATTGAGCTTCATCCAACAGATATTTCCTTTGCTCTTTCTTCAGCAATAGCCTCAGGGTTTTCATTCTTAACTGTAATTTCATCTCCAACAGCAATGATTATATACTCTACTGGGCTGGTTTCGACTAAAATGTTTTTTAGAGTTGGAACATTGATGTTTAGTATTTCGATTATTATTTTGTATTTAATGTCACAATTTTATTGGGTAAAGCTATGAAAATTTTAATTGCTATTGGTGGAAGAGAATTCTCGAAACCTACTTTAGATCTTGGAATGAAAATTGCAAATTCATTTAAGTGTTCGACAACAATTGCATATGTTGGTAAAAAAATAAGTCAATTTTCAGAAAAAGATGTAAGTGTAGTGCATCAAAATTTGGATGATAGAGAACTTTATAGGCCTGGAATTAGAACGCTTGAGTGGGCATACGATTTCTTAATATCAAAAAAATATATTGAAGAAAAAGACTCCAATAAATTTGATGATTACTTATTAGTTGATGAAGAAAATTCGAGAATGAAAGTATTACTAAAAGGACAACAGTCAGATAAAATTGATTTAATCATGCGCACGGGTGAAATAATTGAACAACTAAAAGATGAAGTAGAAACAAATAAGCATGATATAACCATAATTGGTGGTGGTGGAAATAAAGGGATTCATCAAAAACTGGTTCAATTTATTGATAGTTCAGTTTTTGTTGTCAAAAATTATTCAGTTAATAAAAAGTATAAAATACTCCTGCCGGTAAATGACTCCATGGGTTCAGATATGGCTATAGAAACTGCTATAAATTTTGCAAAATCTTATAAACTTAATGTTGAAATAGTTTCTGTTCCGGAAGGGAAAAAATCGATTGAAGAAGTAGAAAAAATACTGAAGAAAACAAAAGAAAAGTTTTCAAAAAATAGAATTAAAACTACAACAAAATTAATTGATGGCTCTGCAGTAGATTCAATTGTCAATTATGCAAAAGATGATAGCATTGTAATTCTTGGAGTGTCTCCAAAAAATCCAATCATGAAATACTTTTTTGGCAGTAAGCCTTTAAGTATTGCGCAAAAATGTAATTGTCCCGTTCTAATTACTAAGTAAGTAATTCAACTACTTTATCATAGTCAGGCTCCTGCCCTGTCTGCTCAACAAGCTGCGTATGAATAATCTCATGATTAGAATCTGTAACAATTACCGATCTAGCAAGTAGCCCTTGAAATTTTCCGTTTGTATGAAGAATTCCAAAATTATTAGCAAAATCTTCATTTCTCATATCTGATAAAAAGACTATATCATTTAGATTATGATTAATACAAAATTGTTTAAGTCCAAAAGCCAAATCTCTTGATATGCATAGAACTACTATATTATCAAAATTACTTGCTAAGTTATTGAATTGTACAACTGATGCAGAACATACCGGAGTGTTCATGCTTGGGAAAATATTTAGTACTAATCTTTTTCCTTTAAATTGCTCTAAATCAACATTATTTAAATCACCATCTGCTAATAAAAAGTTTGGTAATGAACTACCTACCTCTGGCAATTCACCATTTAATGTTACTTCAAAGTCACCTAATTTTACTTTTGCCATATTTTTCCCTACTTATGTTTATTATATATAAACTAAATTAGAATTAAATTTATGAATTAAAAATTGATTAAAAGGAGTTTTTTATGAATGACACAAGAAAATTTAATCTTCCTCCATTACCTTTTGGAGAAAATGACTTATCTCCAATCATATCATCTGACACCATTCAGTTACATTATGGTAAACATCATCAAGCATACTTCAATATGTTGAATACCTTAGCTGAAGGAACCAAATATAATGATATGAGCCTTGAAGATGTAGTGGTTGAAAGCTTTAAGGATAAAGAGCAGAAGATTTTTAATAATGCTGGACAAGCATGGAACCATATCCTTTACTGGGATCAAATGAAACCAGGAGGCGAAACTGCTCCTAGTGGTAAGCTTCATACAATGATTGAAAGTTCATTTGGAGATTTTGATTCTTTCAAAGATCAATTCGTTCAACAATCAGTTGGAGTTTTTGGAAGTGGTTGGTGCTGGTTAGTTCAAAATGATTCATCTTTGGAAATCATGGGAACACCAAATGGTGAGAATCCTCTAGCCCATGGAAAACATGCTCTTATGGGAATTGATGTTTGGGAACATGCGTACTATTTAGATTATAAAAATATTCGCCCAGATTATGTTAAAGCAATTCTAGACAATTCGATAAATTGGAGTTTTGTTTCAGATAAATTAAAGTAAAAAAAAGGCGAATTAAATATTCGCCTTTTTTTAATTTCAATTCGTTATCCTGGAGGACAATCAGGTGTTACAGTATTAGCTACTGCACCTACTACTAGACTTAATGCAGAGTTTTCTGCACTAAAAGTAAAAGGTACTGCGTCGGCATAAAAAGCTTGAATGCTGCCACTGTGTGTTCCCCATACTGCTTGATTGCAAGCAGGATTAGGGTTATTCGGATCTAACCATGATACAGATAATAATTTATAAGTATCAAAGTCTAAATCTTCAAACACTAAAGAAATTTGTCCATTTTGCACCTGTGCACTCTGTAAAACAACAGATTTATATGGTGCTCCAGATGGAGGCCACGTCTTATCTAAAGAACAAAATACTGTTCCCTCAGCAGGCCATGAATCAGGATTTGTAACATTAATTGTAATATTCAATGTTCCTGAGGTTGCTGGATCATTTGAATCATCCTCGCAAGAAACCAAAAACAACATTGAAAAAGCAAATGTAAATAATGATAGTTTTTTTATGATATTCATTTTTTCCCCTTTATAAGTTAGAAGGATTATAATAATGAAAAGAATTTAGGTCAAGCAAATTGATTGAGATTATATCTCAAAAGACTAAAATGTTTTATCATACATCAAACTAATCGTTCTACCCGGCATCGGAAAATCTTGAATTAATTCATATTGCTTATCAAACAAGTTGGATATTTTTAAAGATATCTTATCTCCATTATTCAACTCATAGCTACCTATGTAGTTAAATAAAATTAGCGAATCAAGTTGTTCAATTGGGAATTTTATTTCACTACCCTCATACTCCCTTTCATCGCTTAAGAAATCTTGATAATCTTGATCAGACTGATATCTCATAGAAATGATATGTCTTATATTATTTGACTTATACTTTATACTTGATATAAGCTTGTGATTTGGTCTATAAAGAATAGGATCAATATCATTTATATCATTCACTCTAAGATATGTATAACCCAAATCTAGATTAAAATTTGTATTTAGTTTATACGATATATTAGATTCCAAGCCGCATGAACTTATATCAGATCTATTAAGTGCTAATACAGGCAAACCATAGACAAAATCAATCATGTCTTCATATTTATAATAAAATGTACTTACGGAATAGGTAAGATTAGATTTATTTGAACGATCATAGGATATATCTAGTCCATAAAGTTGCTCAGGTTCAAGATTTGGATTTCCTTGTGTATTTAATCCATAATCAGATTCATATTGTAAAAATAGTTCAGATAAAGAAGGAGATCTAAAGCCCTTACTTAATGCAAAATTCCATGTTGAAAAATTATCTCTTTTAAAGGTTAAATTAATTTTTGGTGAAACATCGCTAAAAGACTTGTAGCTAAATTCATTCCCCCTATCAACATTTCTATAATCAAATCTTAATCCTAATCCCAAAAGCAATCTTTCGTTTAATTGAATTCTATTTTGTGCAAAAAATCCACCTGTAACTTGTTTTAAGTCGTCATAAATATTTTTATAAATTGAGATATCAGATTGTTCCAAAATAAGATCAGAGCCAAAGATCAAATACGATTTATTATTAATTAATTTTTGGTATTCTACTCTTAGATTTAAGCTTGTATCATTGTAAAATGTTTGTTCTTGAATTTCTTCTATAGGTGTATCGTCTCTATCAAAATAATTTGTGTAGAAATGATTCATGCTAAGTGAATAAACAATATTATTGTTAACATCCAACGTTTGTTTTTTGAACAATTGTAAATAAACTGAATCCCTATTGGAAATCCTATAAGAAGTCAAACTAGGTCTGTTTTCAATGTAAAAACCAGGTTGACCATTTACAGATTTATTTGCTATTAATGATAACGATAAATCCTGTTTCTTATTAAATATTTTTGTATAAAAATTGTTTTGTTCATACTGAGCATTAAATCTATGACCATTTCCTTTTTTATGTTGCAGCAGTGCTGTGTAAGAAATATTATCAGTTATATTGCTCATGGTAAGGTTTACATCTTTAGAATCAAAGCTTCCAACAGTAGCTTTGACATTGTAAAATTCATCAGAATAGTTTTTAGTAACTAAATTAATTATTCCACCCATTGAATTTTGACCATAAAGCGAAGAAACCGGACCTTTAACTACTTCAACACGTTCTAAAAAATCAAGCGGCATTGCATTCCAATCAATTGAACCAGAGTAAGGCATACTTATTTGAAATCCATCAAGAAGAACTAAAACTCTATTATTATATCCTCCTGGCTTATAATCAGATGATCCACGAATGGAAAAATTTGCATTTCTTCCATTATCATGTGCAGTTTGAACATCCACTCCTCCAATATTTCTAAAGAGTTCAGACATAGTTTGATAATTATAGTCCGAAATTTTTTCATTAGATATATTTTGGGTAAAATAAGGAAGATGTTTTGAGGGGAATCTTCCAACAACATTAAGGGCACTTGATAGTATTGGTTCAGGAATTAATTCAAAAACATAGCTATCCTGATTAATCAAATTTACTGAAGCTATGATGTCTTTGTATCCAATTGCAGATATTAAAATTTCAAATTCTTGCTTTTGAAGATTTGTAACAGAAAAATTTCCATTTAAATCAGATACAGAACCAAAATCACTTTCTATGAAAACTATATTAGCATCAATAATAGGTTCGTTTGTTTCGGTATCTAAAATCGTTCCAAAAAATTTGATATCTTGAGAAAAAGAAATACTGAGTAATAAAATTAATAAATAAAATTTTTTCATTTTTAGTTGTCAATAATATTAATCAAGGACAATATTTACAATTCTTTTCGTAAACTTTCATATGAATGTGAAAAAAAATATATCAGTGATTTTGAATGGTCAAATGCCCACTGATGATACTATAATTAATCAAATAACTAATTCTGATTTTATCATCGCTGTGGATGGTTCAGCAAATAAGCTTTTTGATTTAAAAATCATCCCAGATGTAATTATTGGAGACCTGGATTCGTTACAAAATATTGAAAATAAGGATATAGAGTTAATTGAAGCTCCAGATCAAAATAAAACTGATTTTCGCAAAACCTTAGAATGGTGTATTGAAAAAAATATTTTAAATATTTCTATTTTTGGAATATCTGGTGAGAGCGAGGATCATTTTCTTGGAAACTATTATACATTAAGTGATTTTGGTGAAAAAATTTCTTGGAAAGCTTTTACAGATTTTTCAATGATTAGCCCTTGTGTTGGTAACAAAAAATTTGAATCATTTAAGGGTCAAAAAGTGAGCCTTTTCTGTATGAGGGGAAGCTCAACTGTAAATTCAGAAAATTTGGAATATCCTTTACAGTCATATCATTTAAAACCTTCAGATGATGCAATTAGAAATTTATCACTTGAAGATCATTTTACAATTGAGTCAACAACTACTATTCTTGTCTTTCAAAGTAGAGTATAAATTACAATCCTGCAACTGTAGCTAGGCTGTTGGCTTTGACCTTTCCAATAAATACTTCTTGAGCATCTGTAACATTTTCTTCTTTACCTGACCAAGCTTTTAATGCTGACTGCTGGAGAGCTCTCCCATAAGAAAAGGTTAAATTCCAATCTGTTTCATACTTGTTCATTTCATTTAAATGAAATGTTGCATGATCATCGGACTGACCACCTGATAGAAAAGCTATTCCAGGAACGTCTGGAGGCACATTTCTAAGTAAACAATTAACAGTTTTTTCAGCAACCTCTCTAATAGTTGCTTGATAAGAACAATTATAACCAGATAAAACCATATTTGGCTTTAGAACTATCCCTTCCAAACTAACATTATATTCATCAAGCTGATTAAAAACCATATTTAGTGTTCGTGAAGTAATATCAAAAGACTCATCTATAGTATGAGAACCATCCATGAGTACTTCGGGCTCAACAATAGGAACAAGATTTGCTTGTTGACATTTCCTAGCATACTTAGCAAGATTTTTTGCATTTGCTAATATACAATCATCCGTTGGTATACTATCTCCAGGAGTTATTACAGCCCTCCATTTAGCAAATCGCGCTCCTAGTGCATAGTATTTCTCGAGCCTTTCAGACAAACCGTCTAAGCCTTTTGTCAGCTTCTCATAAGGACTAAAATCTTCCAAGCCTTGATCTACTTTAATACCAGGTAATATATCTTTGGATGTTAAATATTCAGGGAATTTCATTCCTGATGATAATTCTGATTGATGAAAAGTTTCGTCAAACAAAATGACACCGCTGATGTATTTTTCAATATCTTCAGTTGTAAACAGCATATTTCTGTAAAAATTTCTGCTTTCTGCCGATGAATCTGTATTAATGCTTGCAAAGCGTTTAGTACAGGTTGGTGTGCTTTCATCAGCAGCTAAAATTCCTTTACCTTTTTTAACCATTTTATGTGCAACAGCGTGCAATTCTGACATTTTATTCTCCTAAAATATATTCGTTTGTTATTATTTGTGTTTTACTTGAATCGCCAAAAATAATTTTTGAGGTTACTTCAGCCTTATTGCCATCAAATTTAACACCAGGGATCCATCCTGAGCAAACTCCACTTGCAATAAAAAAAGAATCACTGGATCTACAAAGATCATCAGCTGACCATAAATTATTTATATCGCTACCTAACATTTCCAAAGCCCTTTCTTTGAATGAGTTATCCATAAAATGAAGTCTTCCTTCGAAAAAACCACCCATAGCTTTTACCGCAGTAGCAGTAATTACTCCTTCCGGGGCTGCACCAATTCCATACAATAAATCAGCTGACCCTTCAGCTGCTTTTAATCCTCCTGAAACATCACCATCTCCAATCAGGATTGGTTGAACACCTAAGTCTTTTAAGGTAGATATTAAATCAATATGTCTATCTCTATCCATGACTATAATTTTTAATTCAGAAATATTTTTTTGTAATGCTTTTGCTGCTAGAGATAAATTGTCTTCAACTGAATTATCAAGAGCAATATGACCTATTAATTTTGATGAGCCACATAACTTATTCATATAAGTATCAGGGGCATTTAAAAGAGCTCCTCTTGGTGCAGCAGCTAAGACAGATAATGCATCAGGTAAATCTTTAGCACAATGATTGGTACATTCTAGAGGATCAACTGCAATATCAATTTTTAAATCACTTTCAGGATTACCCATCTCTTCACCAATATAAAGCATTGGCGCATCATCTCTTTCTCCTTCACCAATTACGACTCTTGTATGAACTTCTGAGCTTTGAAGAACTTTTCTCATAGCTTCAGTTGCAACCTTATCTGCAGCTTTTCCATCACCATTCCCCCTGAGTTTTGCAGCAGCTATGGCAGCAGATTCTGTTGCCTTTAAGTAAAGCTCAAAATTTTTAGTTACCTTACTCATTAAGCGAGTCAATTAGTTTAAACATTTCTTCTAAACTCTCTTTAGTAGCAAAGCCATTAAAACGATTTTTTATGATTCCATCTTTATCAAGAACATACATGTAACAATCCCCTTTTGATGATATTTCCAATGATTTATAGTAAGATCGTAAAGGACCATAATAAGTTACGGTATAATCGTGCAAAGGTTTGGGAACTCCGCCGCGCATTCCACCATCAATCCAATTTCTTGCCATAGTCCATTGGCCTCCTAACATTGGAATTTCATAATAATGCACATCTTTATTAATACCAAATTTTGGAAAGAATTCATCTGCCCAAGAGTTAATACATAATTGAGCTTTTTGTTTAAAAGCAATTGCCAAAACAGATGGTTTACCAATCAAAACATCTGGAAACTTGACATCATTACCTGAAAGAGATATTCCTTCGATAGTTGGAAATTTTTTTTCTAAAAAATTATCGCTTGCATTCAAAACATTAAAACACAATGAAAAAACTAATATTGCTTTAATCATTATTCTTCTCCTTGAATTTGTATGGTAAATACAAAAGGTAGAAAACAAACATTACGATTGGAAAAAGTGGTATAACATGTAATGGTGGACTTGGGAAAAAGCTCATTAAAGATTCCCCGGTAGGCGCTTTCATCAAATACCATAAATTAGCTTCAAAGCCAGGTTCGCCTCCAACCAATACATTTATTATGTATACTACTGGAAGTATATAAAGAGAAAATTTTATAGCATTTTTATAAGATTCAAATGTGATATTCTGCTTAATTCCAATTGCAATGTATAGTAGTGCAAAAAATAATAAACCATGTCCAGAAAATAATGTAATAAAATCTAAGTCAGGAAAAGTGAACTCAATATCTGGAGTAAAAAGAGCCATTGTTCCTCCTCCTAGACCCCAGAAATATGCAAAATCGAAAAACTTTTGATTTCGCGTTAATAAAAAGAGTCCTGTAGCATAAGATGAAAAATGGCACGCATGTAAGGGAATAGTGTTTGTCCAATTATAATCTTCTGGACCAAAATAATTCAAATAAAATGGTTTCAACAATTCATTAAAAATTAAAAGGTAAGCCAAAATCTTTTCAAACATAGCATATCTAATTTCATCATAATCATTTTTAACATAAAAAGAGAAAGCAAATGAAGCTCCAAAAATTATTAATAGAGTTAACAAATGAGTTGAACCAAATAATATGAATTCGTTTGATGTCATGAAGTAAATCTAAATAAAATAATTAAATTTTCATGCAATTAAATCAAATCCATTGCAAATGCTAGAAACAAAATCATCAAAATTGATCTTGATGTCCATAATATGGTTCTAATCCAGTTTGTACAAATTAACTTAGATAATTTTTCTGTATTTTTATCTTTAGATAATGCATTATGTAAAGGCACTTGAATTAAAAATGTAGACAACCAAATCAATACAACTATAATTAAGTTTATAAGAAATACAGTTTGAATAGCGTTGTTGAAATTTTGATACCAAAGCATTATCGAAGTGACAAGCTCAGCAAACATTAATGGCATTGCCAAAATAGAAATTCTCATAGAATGAAAATTATGATATACTGGAAACTTATCTTTGGAAATGTACCTCATTGATGGATAGTGCACCAACTGTATAGTCCAAATTAAACCTACAGCAACAAATGATAATGCAAGATTAAATAGAAAAATAAATGACATCTAAACAAAAGTATAGTTAGTTAACATTGATATAGCCATTGCGATCATAATAATATTCTCAATGAATGTGGCTTCAGTCATAGGTAGTTTTAAAGCTGTACCTAAACACGCACATCTTATTGATTTCTTGTTTAATAATGTTTTTGTTACCCCAATCGTTGTGATTCCTAAAATAATTAGAGTAGTAATTAAAGCAATTTTAATCTCGAATCTCATCAACAACATTAACCCCAATCCTGTCTCAATAAATGGATAAATCCATCCATATATTGGCAATCTTTTTGCCAATGGATCATACATTCTGAAAGATTCAGGAAAGCCTTTAAGATCTAACATTTTAAAAAAACTAAAAACTATATAAAACAATCCCATGAAATCCAACATTGCTTCAGAAGAATTCCAATTTTTAAGATTCATTAATATGCTTGCAACAGATATATAAATAAGTATTATAAAGAGGGGTTTAAGTTGTTGTAACTTAGATTTTTCTATATCACTTTTGATGTTTGGCTCATTGATAAGTACATCGGAATCATCAACTACCTTTTCTTCAATATGGAATTTTGATGGTAAAGCGTTTTGAAGTTTTGATATTTCAACATTGCTTTTCATAAAAATGATTGCTTCAGCTTTTTCGAGATTTACTTCAACAGATTCAATTTCCGGTATTTCATTTAAATTTTGATGAATAGTTGATTTACAACTACTACATGTCATTCCAGATATTGTATAAGTTTTTTTCATTTTGAATTATTATCCATTAATTTAAATACTATAAATGAAAAACAAATTAATTCTATTTGTGCTAGCCGCTACTCTTTTTATTTGGTATCAATTAACCAAGGTTGAGGATGAATTTGAACTACCCGTTTTTACTCCTGCAGATTTGAGACCAACGCTCGTCCATCCTAGCCTTATTGGAAAAACAACTCATGAAATACCAAATTTTTCATTTACAAACCAATTTGGCGATGAAGTCAGTAATAGAGATGTTGAAAATAAATTATATGTAGCAAACTTTTTTTTTACTTCCTGTCCATCAATATGTATCGATTTAACTAATAATTTAAAAATAGTTCAAAATGCTTTTGATGATGAAATCATAATATTATCACATTCTGTAGATCCTGAGATAGATACTGTTGAGCGATTAATGAAATACCAAGAAATCAATGAAATAGATGGAAATAATTGGTTTTTATTAAGGGGCGACATAGATGAAATCATTAAAATGGCACAATTGGGTTATTTCGCCATAGCATCCGTTGATAACCATGTTGAAAATAGTTTAATTCATACTGAAAATATTGTCCTGGTTGATAATCAACAAAGAATAAGAGGAGTTTATAATGGTACCTCTGAACTCGAAATGAGTTATTTAATTGATGATATTAATAGGTTGCTTAATTAAATCTTAAAACTATTTGATATCATATTCCCCATGCTTAAAGCAAATACAAACATAGCAATGAGGTGATAAACTGCTATATTCATTTTGTCAATATGTAGAAAAAATAATGTGATGCTAGCAACAAAAAAAATGAATTGAAGACAAAAGAGTATTTGATTTTTTCTCGATAACTCTGGAAAAAAAAATTTCAAAAAAATTAACCACTTAATAAACTTGTTTTTTAAAAACTTCATGGAACCAACTTTCTCACTGCTTCAATCCAAGCATCGTAATCAAATGCTTTACCCTGAATGTATTTTGCTACTTCTTTATGGGGCAAGATTAAGAACTTCTCTTTGTAAATGCCCTGAATAGCTTCTTCCGCGACTACATCAACTGATAATAACCCGTCTTTTAATAATGGATGACTTTCTGGTAGTTTTCCAAATGATCTGACCATATCAGTATCAACTAACTGAGGACATAAAGCAGATACTTTAATACCATCGTCTCCATACATAATGGAAAGATTTTCAGCTAGACCCATTGCAGCATGCTTTGTTGTCGCATAAGCTATAGCACCAGGCATATTTAATAAACCAGCAGCGGATACAGTTAACATAATATATCCTGAACCTTGTTTTTGCATGTGAGGAATCAGTACCTTAGCCGCATAAATGTGAGACATAACATTAACATCCCAATTTTTCTGCCAGTCACTTGTTGAAGTTTCTAATGTTCCAAATTGCTGTATGCCAGCATTTGAACAGAATAAATCAATCGAATTATTTTTATCAATAATACTATTTAAAACAGATTGAAAATCATTTTCATTTGAAACATCAACGATATAACTGTCTGCGTTAATGGAGCTGGCAACCTCATTCAATGAACTACTAATATCAATCAATGATATTGATTTTGGAGATTCTTGAATTATTCGCTTAGCAAGCGCATAACCGATTCCATTTGCTGCGCCAGTAATAACGATATTTTTATTATGAATGTTCATATGATTTTTGTACCCCAGGAAGGACTCGAACCTACAACCAATGGCTTAAGAGGCCACTGCTCTACCATTGAGCTACTGAGGCATTATCTCTAAAGCTAAAATAATAAATATGATATGAAATTACTAACTAACTATGCTGCTGATACATTGACTGCTTTGTCCCCTCTATCATCAGATTCAATCTCAAACTCAACCGCTTGGTCTTGTTTAAGAGTTTTGAAGTCATTTTCAGACACGATGCTAGAGAAATGTACAAAAACGTCCGTTCCATCTTCTTTAGTGATGAATCCGTAACCTTTTTTGTCATTAAAGAACTTTACAGTACCTTTTTCTTTGTCACTCATTTTTTTCTCTTTGTTAGTTAATAAAAATTTATGGAGCAATATAATTAGTTATTTAAGTAATACCAATGAAATAAAATCTTTTAAGTTTTGCTTTGTGATGTTAAAAAATTTGGAGTTTTAGAAAATACAAGCTGATAAGCGCCAAATAGTAATGCAGAATAAACTAAGTCACCAATTATTGAGGTACTGTAAAAAGGTAGCGCCAAAGAGTAGCATTGAACTAGTCCTATCAAAGTCTTTGCATACATTGGACTAAATGCCCATACTCCAAAGTTTGAAATAAGATAAAAAATTGTAGATCCAGATAAGCTTGCAAGAACAATTTTTCCTGCAGAGATTTTATTTAAAAATGAACTACCCATGAGAGCAACCAATACAATTGCACCGTATGTCCATATCATTCCAGAATTAAATATTGTGAAATCTGCAAAGTATCCTGCATATATATAGTTATTTATAAATAAATCACTTAGCCAAAATCCAACAAGAGGTATCATAATAGCTAGAAACTTATTTGATAAAGAATAGCTAGAAAGTAATGTTACTGCAATTAATGGAGTAAAATTGTACGGATGAGGTAAAATTCTACCAAGAAGTATAATTGCTATAAATAAAACTATTAGTAATAAATTTTTCTTCAATTGAGTTCTCTTAAATGTTTTTTACCATGATCATCAAAATATAAGTTAACAAATTTGTTCAAATTATCTAACAGTGATGTGGTATTATTTGTATTTAAAGTTTGCTTACATTTCATTGCATCTAATAAAATATTGTGCAAAGCAGTTAATTGCGCATGATACAAGTCTTTACTTTCCTTTGAATCGTCTTTCAGCTTTATTCTTTGGGTTAAAAAATATTCACTAACTATATTTTGAATTTCTTGCGCATGCTCTTCTTTATTAATAATCCATCTAGTCACTTGATTTTGCTGTTCAAGATCGTTTTGATTCGATGCTATATAATTCATCGATTTCAAGATTGTTAAAGTATGCTCTTCAATCATCTTTACTCTCATTGTGTCATCGTAAACTCCACATGGAATTTGACAATGAGCATTAAGTTGTGTTAAAGACAACAATAAAGCTGTGAAAATAAAACTTAAGAATTTCATGAAAGAAAATTATACAAAGTATTCTTGATATACAAAATCAAAATCGTTTAAAATTTGTTTTTTGGTTAAACCATAATCTTCAATGGTCTTATTTTGATGTTTTTTAATGTATTTCTTTGATGCATAATCTGAAACTTGTTTTTGAAATTTCTGTGTCATTTTTTTACCAGTAAATTTGTAAAATGACTTAATGCTGTTTTCTAAATCGTTTGTAATTTGAGCGTAAGTCAATGTTATAAATTGTTTTTTATAAAGTTTTGATTTTACTTTTTCAGTTTCTTTATACCATTCAACTATTTCAGCATAAGTTTCTTTCCTTAATAACTTTATTTCTTTATCAGAAAGAAGATTTCCAAATTTTACATTTTCCTGAAGCGAAAAATAGGAGGGTATAGTCTCTAATGGATCTCGAACTAAAAAAACAAATTTTGCATCTGGAAAAACTCTTAGAATTGAATCAATTTTAAATATAAAAGGATTAGATTTTGATAAGTGTGGTTTATTTTTATGTAAAAATGCCTGTCTTTGAAAAAAATCTTTACAAAACAACATGGATTTAATATTTCTATTTTCATTTTTAGAGCTATCTCTATAAACATGCTTCATAAAATCTTTCGTTTTTGAATCAAATTTTAACCATGGAATAAAATGATTAGACACCCACAATGAATCTAGCTTATGAATGAAAAGAAGCATTTCATCTTCTTCAATATTGTCAAGCTTAACCTGATGACCTTTATTTTTCTTCTCAATTTGATCAATTTTAAAATATGTTAACGCATATGATAAGATTGAAAGAAATTTTCTTAAGGATATAGATGGTATAATCAAATCCCAAGTTTTAGAAGTTGAAAACTGCTTTGAACTTGCTAAAAGCTTATGAAAAAATGTTGTACCGCTCCTGTTTACTCCCATAATAAACACAGGTTCTTTAACTTTAGCTTTTTCAAATTCTGGGACTAAAATATAGTCTAAGAATAGAAAAATTCTATTAATGATAAGTAATACTGGATAAAGAACAAGGAATAAGATGAAGAATAAATATTTTTTATGACGAAATAATACTGTTAGTGATGTACTATAAATTCCAAAAGTAGAATTTGATTGAAACATTCAGGAATAACTTCTTATTCTTTATCTTTCTTTGTTGTAGCTTTTTTCTTTGGTGCTGCTTTTTTAGGTGCAGTTTTCTTTTTTGGATCCGCTTTCTTTTTCGGTGCAGCTTTTTTAGGCTTTGTTTCTACAACTTTTTTATTTTTAAGTAGTTCAGCTCTTTTTGCTTTTAAACTTAAACGTCTTTTCTTCTGTTTGCGCTTTGCAATTTTTTGTTTTTTATTCACTTTGATTTATCTCCCTTGAAAATCATAATATAGAGGGCAATATGTGCAGCTACAAATACTACAAAAAAGTATAATGGAAATAATAAATCATGCCAAAAGTTACTCATAAAAATCCTTTCTTATTTTAAGTCTCTTTTTAAAAATTGAACTTCTACAGAATAGTCATAACTCTCCAAAGTTCCGCCTTCTGTAAATTGCGAACCACATTCTTCAAAATCAAACCTTTTATGAAATCTAATTGAACCTGGGTTGGGTGGCATTATATTTACTTCACATAAAATAGAATCATATCCCTCCAACGCTGAAAAATAAATTAAATCAGTATAAAGAGCAGATCCAATCTTCTCATTTTGAAATTTTGGAAGCACTGAAATACGATCAATATATACAAAATTTGAATATCTTTTAGATACCCATTGATAATTTGGGCTATCATATTCTTTATCTTCAGGAAGGCAAAGCAAAAATCCCGCAAATTCATTTTTGAATTTGGCAACTTTACAATAATTGGCTTGATTTAAGAGCAATTCAAGTCTTTCGTTTTTCAAAAAACCTACCTGTGGTCTATTAATATTATTTGACTCAAGAATGAAATCAAATATATCCTCAGAAAAATCAATCAATGTGATCATTATTTTCTGCTAAATCCTTTCCGCCATTACATACTACAGAGCCTTGAATACCATACTTCCTGCCCTTATTATATATATACTTATACATGAGATCGCCATTCACATCCCAAGCTTTTTGCTCACCATCTTCAAGACCATTTTCATACTGTTTATGAGTAAATAAACTACCATTTTGATGCCACTGAAAATGTTCTCCAACACTCATATCTTTTTGAAATTGAAAGCTATATTTTTTGTTACCATTTGGCCACCATCCTTCATGTCGACCATTTTTTAGTCCATTTTTATATTTTTTTTTGGATTTGATTGTTACATCGTCAATATACATTATTGTGATGGTTCCAGAAAATTCATTAATGCGTACGTAACGAGGTATTTCTAATCCATCTATAAGTTCATACTCTGTTACTACAATCTTATTTTGACAGGAAAATAATAGTAAAGAAGAAATAAGTATTACAAACTTAGTTGGTATAGTATCCGCCACCATTAAGCGATCCATATTTACCTCTAAACCCACCTAACAAGTATGGTGAAGTAGAGGTAGCATGATAATGATATATACCTTCCTGATACTCATCGGTTGCATGAAAATGCCCATTTAGTTCATCAAGATTTGATGGATATTGGTCGTTTGATTGTTCTGTTGGGCCATAAATTGGAAAACCATCTAGAGAATATCCAATCAACATTGAAGAACTATTATTTGAAGTAAGATATTTTGGCTCCCAATGATAATGATATTGACCAGTTTGCTGAGGATGACCAAAATAAAAATCAAAGGAAGGTATTTCATTATCTAGCGGTTGATTATTTGGCCCTGCATATTGATTAAAAAATGGTACTCCACTAATTGAAACGCCAATGGGTCCTAAAGGCGTACTTGAAACTGATCCTGAAATTGCAGGATTTAATGGAATATAAAATTTAAAATTTTGCTCAGAAATTTTATTTGGATTTACAGTCATTCCAGAGTGAGGACTAGAATAGTTTACATGTCCAGCGCCCCAATAAGGAGAAGAATGATTTGGAACTCCAGTAGATTCAACAATCACATAATCTCCTGAAACATAAACATCGGTATACTCAGAAATAAATTTAGTAAATCCAGCTGGTAATTCTGTATTATCAGAACCACCGCCCATATTATTATCTCCATTATCTATATTATAAGATGATGTTGAAGAAGAATCGCAATTGTAAAGAAACAGAGCAGTAAAGATATTCAATAAATAATTTTTGTAAAATTTTATTTTCATAATATTGATTATATAACGTTTATTTTAAAAGTGCAATTTATGTTTCCATCAAGGGAGCAGTAGGTGCAACTGCATTTTCAGCAACTCCAACGAAAAATGCTGTAAACCCAATAAACAAGGTTAATGCAACAATCATTAAGATAAATGCCACAATACATACTCCAACAGCTCTTACTGTACTATTAAAGTCAAGAGCTTGTCTTACAGCAATAGTCATTGCAGCAAGCTGTAAAATGGTTACAACAGGGTCAACAAAAGTACTTATGATTGGAACAATTTTTAAAACTACAAGCAACCCTGGAGCATAGGCAAATCCAAGAGTCCTTATTAATTCTCCAGTGTTAGATTCAGTTTCTGGTTCTGGTAAAATTCTTGTTCCAACAAAGGCAATAAAAAACGCCCATATGACAAACCTAATGAGACTACCTAAAATACCTTGGACTAAGGCAATGGGAGCAAATCCAGCAATCATGAGACCTTGAACAATTGAAACTAACGCAACTGTCATCATCGCTTGATCGGTAAACTTTTTATCTTTTTCAACCTCTTCATAAAAATTAACATCTAAAAATATAGCTTTTTGTAGTCTTTGAAAGTAATTCATATCACAGCTCCCCTTCTATGCATGTAGTATCAAAACCGCCTCTAATATTATAAATAGTAGTTATTTTTAACCTAGATGTATTTAATAATGATTTTAAATCATCATAAATTCTTTTAGTTGCTGCTTCTTGATATATTCCAACATTTCTAAAGCTGACAAAATAATATTTTAATGATTTAAGCTCAACGCACTTTCCACCTTCAGGATAATATTCGATTATTACATCTGCTAAATCAGGAAGACCGCTAAACGGACATACGGCACTAAATTCTCTTGTAGTAGTTTCAATGTACTGATTCTTACTATTAAAATTAAAAGTTTCAAGGTATGATGAATCAATATGTTCTTCGCTTAAAAAGCTAAATTCTTTTCCATCTGCTTTAGGCATTTTTATCTCCATAGTATTTACATCCATAGCTATTGCCTTCACTCACTGATACTGATGACAAACCTGAAAGATCATTCTCTAACTTATTCCAAATCCACATTGCTACATGTTCAGTTGTTGGGTTTGATAACCCTTCAATATCATTAAGATATTTATGATCAAGAGTTTTATGAACTTTTTCCTTAAACAAGTTATCTATATCATAGAAATCTATAATCCACCCTTCATCAGTAAGTTGATTTCCCGAAACCTTAATAGTAACAGTGAATGTGTGACCGTGTAGCTCTCCGCACGGATGATTATCACGCAAAGCAGTTAATTTTCTTGCAGCATGGAATTCATATTTTCTTTTTAGTCTAAACATATCAATCTATACCCATTATTTTATGTGTTTGTAAGCTTAAACGCCATAGCGGATTTTCGATACAGTAAGATACACTTTGCAAGATATTTCTTTGTAAATTTTTTCCATCCATGGGTTGTAGAAAAAAATGATCAAAATCATAATTTTTAAACTGTTCAGGATTTAGGCCTTCTTGAGGATAAACCAATTTTAGTTCATTTCCATAATCAAGATTAAATTCAGCTCCTTTTTTTGGACTAACACATATCCAATCTATATTGTTAGGAGGAATTATTGTTCCGTTGGTTTCAACAGCAATTTTAAAATTTTTATTATGCAGAATATCAATCAATTCTTTATTTAACTGCAACAAAGGCTCCCCACCTGTAAATACAACAAATTTTTCCTGAGAATCTTTCTGCCATAATTCATCAATTTTACTAGCTAATTGTTCTGCGCTTGTATATTTCGCACCATTTATTCCATCTGTTCCAACAAAATCTGTGTCGCAAAAATTACATTTAGCTTTTTCTCGATCTTTTTCAAGCCCTGTCCAAAGATTGCAACCAGAAAATCTACAGAATACAGCATGTTTTCCTGTATGAAAGCCCTCACCCTGGAGTGTTAAATAAATTTCTTTTACAGAATAACTCATATATAATTTGTTGGATCGTTTATACCTGCAGAAGCAAAACCCTCTTTTCTAAGAATGCAAGCATCACACTCTCCACAAGATAACCCATCTATTGAAGGATCATAACATGAGTGAGTCAGCTTGTAATCAACATTCAATTTGGTCCCTGCTAAAATTATTTCCGCTTTTGTTAAATTAATTAATGGAGTATGAATTTTTATTTTCTTATTTCCTTGTGCAAATTTAGTTCCCTCATTTGCCATCTTTTCAAAAGCTTCAATAAACTCAGGCCTGCAATCTGGATAGCCACTGTAATCCAATGCATTTACACCAATAAATATATCAAAAATATTATTTACTTCGGCGTAAGCAAGCGCATAAGAAAGAAATATTGTATTCCTAACTGGAACATATGTTATTGGAATTGCTTTTCCAATGTCTTGATTCTTAGGCACTTCGATATTATCGGTAAGAGCAGAATTTCCAAATTGCCCTAAATCTATTGAAATTAATTTAATTGAGATATCTGCTAATTCGGCAATTTTCTTTGCTGCTGAAATTTCAAACTTATGCCTTTGTCCATAATCAAATATAAGCGCTGTCACATCATAATTTTCTAAAGCAATGTTTAAAACAGTAGCAGAATCAAGACCACCGCTAAGCAACACAATACATTGTTTTTTAATCTTTTCACTCATGAGGATTTAATTTAAAAAAAAATGGCTTATAAGATTGCCTCTAAATAATTTATTTGATGCCATCAATATCTGTTATCATATCAACATATAATAAGCCTCATTTTTTAGAAAAAGTGCTTACTGGATACTGTTTTCAAACTTTTAAAGATTTTGAAATCATTATTGCAGATGATGGGTCTTCAAATGAAACTAAAGAAATGATTGCAAAATTTGAGCAATTAATTCCCCAAAAAATTTATCATGTTTGGCATGAAGATAATGGGTTTAGAAAATGTAAAATATTAAATGCTGCAATAGTGAAATCATCAAATGATTATTTAGTTTTTTCAGATGGTGATTGTATTCCTGATTCTCACTTTTTAGAAACACACTCTAGATTGGCTCAAAAAGATTATTTTCTTTCTGGTGGTCATTTTCCTATTACAGAAACAGTATCTAATTTATTAACAATAGAAGATATCAAATCTCAAATCTGCTTTACCAAAAAGTATCTTTTAAAACAAGGTCAACCAATCGGAAAAAACTATTTTAAGCTAATTAAAAATCAATTTTTAGCAGATGTTTTAGATCGATTGACTCCAACTAGAGCAACTTTTAATGGCAATAATTCATCTGCTTGGAAATCTGATATTATCAAAGCAAATGGATTTGATGAACGAATGGAATATGGAGGTCTTGATTGTGAGCTTGGGTATAGATTAAATAATAATGGCATCAAATCTCTTCAAGTAAGAAATAGAACTACTGTACTTCATCTTTATCATATAAGACCTTATAAAAATAAAGATGCAATTAAAAAAAATAGACTAATAAGAAAATCAACAATAGAAACTAAGATTACTAAAACTGATTTTGGAATTAATTAATGCAAAATCTTAAAAGTTCAAACGCTAAAAGACAAAAACTTTTATATTATCTCTACTATACTCCTTTGGTATATTTTTTTCCGAGCATTATTTCCAGACTTAGGCAAAAAAATATATTAAATAATAGCTTTCAAGGAGAATATATTCAATCTAGAGTAAGATATTATTTTAAAAAAACCTCAAACTTTAGAGTTTCAAATAAAGGAAAAAAATTATCTGAACTATTTTGGAATCAATTTTTTAAAAATAAACAGCATTCACATTTTATAGATTTTTACTTGTTGTTACAGTTTTTTAATAAGAATAATAAAGTCGACTTTATCTATTCAACAAAAGATTATATTGATAGTGCCATTGCTAAGAAACATCATCGATATCCAACATTTGTTAAATCAAGACCTATTGGTTCTGATAACCAAAATTCTATTTTACTAAAGTTAAATCAAGTAAAACTTTTTCATTTTATCAAAGATCCTAAAAAATTTGTAAATAAGAAAAATCTAGCTGTATGGAGAGGAGATATTAGAAATAATGCTATTCGGAAATATTTTGTTAAAAATTTTTATAAGTCTCCCTTATTAGATATAGGACAAACTAAACCTAATGAAAATGTACCATGGATGAAAAGTTTTATGTCGATAAAAGATCAACTTGACTACAAATTTATTTTCTGTCTTGAAGGAAAATGTATTTCAACAAATCTTTTTTGGGCGATGAGCTCAAACTCAGTTTGTGTTATGCCTGAACCAAAATATGAGAGCTGGTTTATGGAGGGAAAGCTGAAAGATGGAGTACATTATATAAAAGTTAAAGATGATTTTTCGGATGCAGAGGAAAAAATCAAATTTTATATAAATGAAAATGATAAGTGTCTTGAAATCATCGATAATGCACAAAAATTTGTTAGACAATTTAAAAACGCAAAACAAGAGAGATTAATTCAGCTTTTGATATTAAAGCAGTATTTTCAATCCACGGGACAATATGAATAAGAAGCTAAAGATATTGAAATATAAAAATATTAAATTTTTTTATTACCTAAGACATGTTATAGCAGCACTAGTACCTAAAATATTTTATCGTTTACGGTTGAAATCAGAGCTAAAAAAGATAAAATACTATGATAAAGAGTATATTTTTTCGCGATTGAATTACTATCATAAAAGAGACGATGAATTTAAAGTTTCAGAAAATTCCATGACAAATAAAAACTTGCTCCATCGACAGATAAGCAAAATTAATGAAAATATAATTAAAAAAAATAAGGAGGTTGTAAAGCATACTACTTATTTTTTTGATTTGTATAAACTGTTCTCTTACTTCGATAATAAAAAAAAGTTAGATTTTTTTTTTGGTGACATTACAAAAGCGCAAACAATCCCAACCATTGTAAAAAGTAGGCCAATTATAGATAGTGACGATTCTATAATATTAAACTTAAATAAAATTCGACATTTTAATTTTATCAATGATGATAAAAAATTTATTGATAAAAAAAATAAGGCAGTATGGCGAGGCGACGGAGAAAACTCTAAAGCTAGACAATACTTTTTAAAAAATTATCACCACATATCAATATTTAACATCGGTCAAACAGTTCCAATATTAGATGCACCTTGGGTTAAAAAGTTTATGCCTATTTCCGAACAACTGCATTATAAATTTATATTTTGTATTGAGGGAATTGATACAGCAACAAGCATAAAATGGGTAATGTCTTCAAATTCTGTATGTGTCATGCCAAAACCAAAATATGAAACATGGTTTATGGAAGGCACTCTTAAGCCTGATGTGCATTACATTGAAATAAATGATGACTTCTCTAACGCTGA
Organism: uncultured Fidelibacterota bacterium; assembly: GCA_902538565.1. GTDB lineage: Bacteria > Fidelibacterota > Marinisomatia > Marinisomatales > Marinisomataceae > Marinisoma. The sequence goes on from CACBFQ010000001.1 coordinate 251,266, forward strand.
ACAAAAAATTAAATACTTTATCGAGCATCCAAATAAAGTATTAAAGATTATTGAAAATGCAAAGGCACATGTAGAGCAATTCAAAAATGTTAAAAGAGAAAAATTAATTTCATTGATGGTATTAGATAAATATTTCTTTTTATCCGGGCAAAAGAATGAATGATAAAAATATATGTATTCTTTTTGACGTACAAGAACTTTACTATTTACCACAATATCTTCCTGTATATCATGAATTTTTAAATCGTAATAAAGGTAATGCTCTTTTTGTATTTTATTATGGCAAATTTGATACAATAATAAAGAGTATTATAAAATCAGAGAAATTGAATCATGTCTGGGTTGAAAATAAATCTGAGGCAAATAATTATTATAAAAAAGAAAAAGCTGATTGGATATTTTTTGGAAATAAATTTCCATATCTTGATGAAGTTCACAAAGTAAGTAAAACAATTCAGCTTGGGCATGGTGTTGGCCCAAAATCAAGTTATTATACGAAGTCTGATACTCCAACTACGGTGAGATTTGTTGAAGGAGAATATAGAACAAATCGCCTAAAAAGCATGTATCCTGATAATAATTTTGTTGATGTTGGATTTGCTAAACTTGACCCTATTTTTAATGGAAATGCACCTAAATTTGATTTAGAAAGCCTTGGGTTAGATTCGTTTAAGAAGACTCTACTCTATGCCCCCACTTTTTATCCCAGCAGCATTGAAAGATTTCCAAAAAAATTTCCTGAAGACTTTAAGGATTTCAATATAATGATTAAACCTCATTATTTTTCATTAAGCCAAGAGAAATACAAAAAACAACGTCAGCTTCTTGAATATTGGTCAGAATATGATAATGTTTATTTAGCAAAAGTTACAGACTATTCAATCGTTCCTTTTTTAGCAACAGCTGATCTACTTATGAGCGATGCTTCATCAGCAATTATTGAATTTGCTGCTTTAGATAAACCGGTTATATGGTGTAATTTTCTACAACTACGCTGGAATTACAAAGGAATTTTTGCTTATCGTTTCAAGAATCGTATGGATAAAGATTATGATGAATATTCTAAAATAGCTGTTCAATCTGATTCATATAAAGAATTAAAACATAATATCAAAGAACAGATATTAAATCCTACCTCTCTTTCTGAAATACGACTACAGTACGCAAATAAATTAGCTGGATTGTTGGATGGAAAATCAAGTCAAAGAATAATAGATTATTTATTAAAAAATTACTAGTATATCTTTGGTAAGTATTTTAAGTAGCACAATAGGAGAAAATGAAAAAAATTGGGTATACTTCAGGAGTATATGACCTATTTCATATTGGTCATCTAAATATTCTTAAAAGGGCAAAATTAGAGTGTGATCATCTAATAGTAGGTGTAAGTACTGATGAACTATGTGAATCAGCTAAGAATCAAAAACCTTTCATACCATTTCAAGAACGAATGGATTTAGTTGGGTCGGTAAAATATGTTGATGAAGTAGTTCCTCAAACTAACTATGATAAAATGGAAGCTTGGAATAATTTAAAATTTGATAAAATGTTTGTTGGAGATGATTGGAAAGGCACTGATCAATGGAATCAAATTGAAAAAGAATTTTTTCAATATGGAGTTGAAATAATCTATTTTCCTTACACCACTCATACCTCAAGCACTGTTCTTAGAAAAATACTTTCGAAAAGCTAATTACTTTCAAACATTTTCATAACAATACTAAATTAAAATGTTAAATGAATATTTTATATGGTATCTCAGCTACTGGTAATGGTCATATTTCTAGATCAAGAATTCTCATATCTGCGTTAAAAAAAAGAGGACATAATATTACAGTACTTTTTAGTGGTAGAGATATAAAAGATCTATTTGATACAAAAGAATTTGAACCTTTCATTGCCAGAGAAGGATTTACTTTCAAAATCAAAAATGGAAAGGTTCAATATTTTAGTACTTTATTAAATACAAATATATATAATTTTTTTTACGATATTTTTAAAATAAACAATGATTATGATGTTGTAGTAACTGATTTTGAACCTATATCAGCTTTTGCGGCTAAAAAATTCAATATTCCATGTATTGGCGTTGGTCACCAGTACTCTTTCAATACTAATATACCCATGACGATAAAAATGAAATTTTTTAGTTTATTTTTTCCAAAATTTTTTACCCCAGTTGATAAATCAATTGCATCACATTTCTATCATTTTAACCAACCAATCTTACCACCGTTTATTGATGAAAAATTGCAGAACAGCAATAATGCTAAACAGAAAAAGGATGTTATTTTGGTTTACTTGCCTTGGGAAAGGCAAGATAAAATGCTAGATATTTGTTCAAAAATTAAAAGTAAAAAATTTATTTACTATACAAACATCGATGAAGAACTTGAAGTCAATAATGTTTTACTAAAACCCTTTTCAAACGTCAATTTTAAAAAGGATTTAATTGAATCAGAAGGTGTCATAACCAATGCAGGATTTCAGTTACCTTCAGAATGTATTTTTTTAGGGAAAAAATTATTATGTAAACCACTTCTAGGGCAACCAGAGCAGGAGCATAATGCTAAAATTCTGTCAGATTTAAAATTAGCTACCACATGTAATAACTTAACTACTTCAACAATTAATGATTGGATTAAAAATAGTTCTAGTAGAAGAATTCAATATAAAAATCCTGTTGATTTAATGATTAAAATTATTGAAAACCCTGAGATTGATTTTTCAAATGAAATTATTGATATTTGGGGTACAAATGATAATTTATAATACCTTTCCCCACGCTGAACTAGATCATGAAAAATATGAAATAGAAAAAAGACGTCTTCAAGTTGAATTATTAAAACTTCAAGAATGGGTTATAAATAAAAATAAAAAAATAGCAATTATTTTTGAAGGTAGGGACGCTGCTGGTAAGGGCTCTACTATAAAACGATTCATTGAACATTTGATTCCTAAAAATGCCAAGGTAATTGAGCTTGGTATTCCAACAGAAAAACAAAATAAACGGTGGTTTAAGACTTATGAAAAACTTTTACCTAAAAAAGGAAAAATTCATTTCTTTGATAGATCATGGTATTCAAGAGCTTTAATACAACCAGCGATGGGTTATTGCAATGAAAAGCAATACAAATACTTTATGAAAAAAGTAAATGAATGGGAAGAAAAACAAGTCCAAAATGGATTAATTTTAATAAAATTTTATCTTTCAATTTCTAAAGACAGTCAAAGTTTAAGATTTAAAATAAGGCAATCTCATAAACTAAAATATTGGAAGTTTTCAAATAACGACCTCATTGCTATGAGTAAATGGGATATTTTTTCACAATTTAAAAATCAAATGTTTCATCATACTTCTACAGCAGCCAATCCATGGGTAGTAATCAATGCTAACAATAAAATGATTGGCAGGCTTAATGCAATGAGATATGTTTTATCTTCAATTCATTATGATAATAAAAAGGAGCTTAAACCTAAAAAATGGTCTAAGGATTCTTACAAAAATAGTATTACATTTCATGGTGTCACATTCAAAAATCTTACAAAAGAACAATATGACTTATTATACAGAATCCAATCCAACACCTAAGTTTGATACTGCTGGAGGCATTGTTCTTTGCAATAAAAAATTGTTGTTTATCTATAAAAGAGGAATATGGGACTTACCAAAAGGCAAAATTGAATTAAATCATACCACAGAATCAACAGCTGTTCGAGAAATTTCAGAAGAAACTGGTCTTAAAGAAACTGATTTAACTGTCATAAATAAACTTCCAAAAACAAAATACTATAAAAAGGTTAACGGTGAAGCTTTTTTAAAAAAAAATTATTGGTTTATCATCAATTATACTGGAGACCCTTTAACGACTTTAGTTCCTGACCAGAGCGAGGGTATAACAGAATGTAAGTGGGTAGAGCTTAATAATTTGGATTCTATCATTACAAATACTCATGCAAGAATAAGTTATTTAATTGACTATTTTTTAAATGATCCAGATTTTGAGAACTATTTGAACGGCTCAGTATTAAACAACTGAACAAGATCTTCAAATCCGCCAATAGGTAAATCATTAATTAAAATTTGAGGTACTGTTGGCCCCTTAGTAATCGAAGCCATCTGTTCGCGTGACATATCGTTCTCTTCAATGTCAATCTCAGTGAAACTATAACCTTTTTCAGATAATAGTCTTTTTGCCATTTTACAAGGCCCACACCAGGACGTGGTATAAATTTTAATTGAAGTGTTTTTTGGAGTCCTTTTTTCCATGCGCAAATATAGTATTTTTTTCTAAAAACAAACAAGTTTCTAACATAATACTAATTTTTAAGTGCTTAATTTTATGATGTCAAAATATAAATCTATTTTTATTTCAGACATTCATTTAGGTTCACGGGGTTCAAAAGCAAAACTATTATATAAATTTTTAGATTATATAGAAGATGATGTAGGTACTGATAATTTATTTATTGTTGGAGACTTAATTGATATTTGGGCATTAAAAAGAAAATGGAAATTTCCGAAGTCTCATTCTAATATTGTTAGGAAGTTACTGGGAATGGCCAAACGAGGCATTCATGTCACTTACTTACCTGGAAATCATGATGAAACATTTAAAGAGTTCTCTGGCAATAAATTTGGGAAAATAAAAATTAAAAACTTCTGCACCTATAAATCTGTAAATAAAAAAAGATATTATGTATGTCATGGTGATGAATTTGATATCTTTATGACTCCAAAATTTAGCTGGATATCTCATTTAGGCGGAGGTGTATATGAAAGAATTTTATGGATGAATCAAATCCTTAATTGGTGGAGGAAAAAAACTGGTGGTAAATATTGGTCGCTATCAAAATATGTCAAAAGAAAAGCTAAAATAGCATCAAATGTCATTTCAAAATATGAAAATGCTTTAATTAATTCTGGAGAAAAAAAAGGATATGATGGAGTAATTTGTGGACATATTCATCATGCTGAGGATAAAATAATTAATGACTTTCATTACTTAAATTGTGGAGACTGGGTTGATAGCTGCACTGCATTAGGAGAGGATTTTGATGGAAACTGGCATATTATTGATTGGGGTCACAAAATTTTTAAAAATAAACTTTAATACTTTTCAACTCAGATAATAATATTTAATATTCAACATGGAATTTGGATTATACTATTGGGGAATTTTTGGCGGAGTGATATTATTTGTTTTTTTAGTCTCTCTTCTATTCAACCCGTGAGGAAGGTATTATGGAAATTATAACTAACTTTGCAGAAGCTCTTCAAGCAAATCCAGCGTTGCTCGTTGGTATATCACTTTGGGAAGCTCTATTTACTTTATTGGCTTTGTGGTTTGCTGCAAGAAACGATCATAAGGGTTGGTTCCTATTATGTGGTCTTGTCCAACTATTTGGATTAGTAGAAATATTCTATCTTGCGACAAAAACAAACTTTTTTAAAGACTTCAAATTAAATGGGTAAACATTTTCCAACAATCATTGCTTCAATAATGCTTATTGCCATGCTTGGATTAATGAGCAATTGTCAAGTAAATACAGATGTTCCACTTGAGTATCAAAGCCCAATGGAAACAAGTGAACATCTTGATGAAAATGGCGAAGAAATGAAAAAAAGAATCGTCAATTGGGAATTCCAAAGAGATAAACAAGATCCTTGAAAAAAATTTTATCTTTCTGCATAGCTACGCTATGTCTCTACTTTGCATTTAATCAAGTAAATATAGAAGATATTTATCGTGCTTTATCTAATGCAAATTTGATTTATATCTTTGTTGCATTTATTACAACTTTTGTAACATTCATTCTCAGATCGTTAAGATGGAAGATTTTATTAGATTCACCAAAAGATCTTGAATTACAGAAATATATTTCAACAACTCATATTGGATATTTTTTAAATAACATACTTCCATTTAGAGCTGGGGATTTGGCTAGAGCAAAACTATTATCTAGCAACACAACTAATATAAGGTTTAGCTTTCTTGTTGGAAGCTTGGTAGCCGAAAAAATTATTGACTTATGGATTGTTGGATTATTTAGCATTTTCTTAATTCTTTTTGGATTTAATAATGTCCTAGTATTAGAATTCTCCATTGGAATTTTACTATTATACATAATTACCTCATTCATCATTTTTGGTAATAACTCCCTCGCTAATAAAATGCAAAAACAATTTTCGATTACTAAAAATTTTATTGATGGATATTTATTAGTGTCCAAAAATAAAATTAAACTTGGCGGTATTTCCATTCTGCTATGGTGCTCATTTGTGGCTTATATGTATACATTATTGAGGTCTGTTAATATTGATTTATCTTTTCAACAATATATTGGAATTACGGTTATTACTAGCATTGTAACCTCATTACCAATAGCTCCTGCTGCAATTGGAACATATCATTTAGCTGTTATTTACTTTCTTAATCTATATGGAATAGAAATTGATCAGTCGCAGACAGCTGCAATCCTATTACATTCTGTATTTCTATTGTATACTATTATTTTAGGATATATTTATTTATCTTTTGAAAAAATTGAATTGAAATCACTTATCAATGACGATAAAAACTAAAGGTCTTTTAACGGTTCTAACTGCATATGTTATTGCAGTAATTCTAGGTTTTATATCTTTAAAATTTTCTTCCAATTTGTCATCAATGATGCAAATTCTAATAGCTGATATTGTTGCAACATTTGTTATTTACTCATTTAGTGTATACCATAAAAATTCATCTTTTTATGATCCATACTGGTCTGTCATTCCTCCATTCATTGCATTCTTTTGGTTTGCTAAAAATAATTATATGATTAATACTCCCTCTTTAATTCTTATGGTAGCTGTTCTCTTTTGGTCGCTGAGGCTGACTTACAACTGGATGAAAACTTGGGATGGATTACACCATGAAGATTGGAGATATATTGACATGAGAAATAATCTCGGAAATTCATTTGAGATCATAGGCAATCTTGGCGGAATTCATTTCTTTCCTACTTTCATTGTTTTCTTCTGCTGCATGCCTATGGCCCAAAATTTTTCACAAAGCTATAATTGGACAATTTTTCTAGGTTTTGGATTATGTATAATTGGCGTACTACTAGAAATCATAAGTGATAAACAGCTGCATTCTTTTCGAAAAATTCATCCTAGTGGAACTGGTATTATTGAAACAGGGCTATGGAACTATTCTAGACATCCTAACTACTACGGTGAAATTATGTTTTGGTGGGGAATCTTTGTTTTTGGATATTCTTTTACAGGCCTGAACTATTTGTTGTTAGCCCCAATAGCTATGACAGCAATGTTTTGGTATGCTAGTATTCCATGGATTGAAATTAAAATATTAAGAACTAGACCTCAGTATAAAGATTATCAAAAAAGAGTTCATATTTTATTCCCAGAAATCACTATATTTAAGCGCTTATTTAAAGGATAATATGGATAAAAACACAGTAAAACTGCTAGCAATATTCGGTATCATTATATCTCTTCATATGATTTTTTTCTTGCTTGTTATGGTACCAAATAAAACATTTTATCTTTTTGGCTAGCTAACTAACAAAGTTATTTCTGATTTTCTATAGATCCCACTAAGTAGACCTTTATATCCACTTGATTTCGAATTTTAATAGTTAATAATGCAGGTCTTTTAATTTTGAAATCAGTAAGCATAATTGAAAAATCTGATGTAACTATAATATTTTCATTGTCTTCATTTAGCTCTACTGGAATAGTAAATTCTTTTGTTATTCCATGAAAACTAAGATTACCTACTACATCAAATCCGCTTTCTGATTTGTTTATTTTGGAAGAAGTGAATCTGACAAATGGATAGTAGTACTCTTCAACAACATCCAGCATATTTGAGTCTCGATTAGCATTTTTACTATCAAAGCTAAATACTGGAACAAATAAGTCTACTTTTGATTGTGTTAAATCTTGTTTATTTATCTCAAAAGTTCCTTGAATATCTTTCGATATACCAGTCCAATTATGAGCAGGATGTTTACCATCATAAGAGATAAAACTTTTGGTTAAGTCAAACTCAACAAATGATTGAGCAAACAGAAATTGGAAAAATAATATGGAAATAAATTTCTTCACTTAAAAAATGTAATTCCTAACGCATCCAAGCTTAGAGCAAAAAATGCTACTGTTCCTGCTTTCAAATGAGCATCCATTAGCTCATTATACCGCTTGCCACTTTCTACCGCTTTTTTTGCTAAGAACGGTTGAGCCATCATTGCAGTAAAATGTAAAGCAGCCATTCTTCTATGAAATTTTATTGAACTCATATTGTTGTCATACTTTCGAGCAGGAGGAGAAAAAAATGACATTGAAGCAGTTGACATGTAGGTCATATATGTAAAATACCCCATAGCTTTGTGTTTATCATAATGTGATTCCCAATAATCGCTATCATCACCATCATAAAGTTTTTTCCCTACGTCATATTGATAAGCTAAACCAGCTAAAGTTATAATTCCTAACCACTGATGAGCTTGGAGCATTTTTCTGCGCAACTTTAGTTCTTCAATTCTGGTTTCAGGACCAATATTTAATTTTCTAAATGCACCCTCTTTTCCCCAAATTAAAGATTTGACATAAGGCATATTTTCTGGTAACCCGATCTCAGGAGGAGTAAACCTTGAATCATAAGATTCTTGTGTTACTATTGATTGAGAAAATAATAACGAACAAAATAAACTAATCATTATGATTTTTTTAAAATTCAGATTTTTTAAGTGATTCATGACCTCCAATATTAAAAATTTTTAGTATCAAATTTTAATATTAATTTTTTTTTATTATATTTCAGTCCATGAAAGATAAAATAAAAAAAACATGTGACTGTGATTGCTTAGATAAGCAAGCCACAGACCCTTCTCGAAGAGATTTTATCAGAAAAGCATCAACCTTAACCCTAATTGGTGGATCTGCATTCATTCTTGAAGCTTGCGGTGGTGGAGGTTCTCCAACATCTTCAGGTGGAGATACTTATGGAGGTGGAGATACTGGTGGTGGTAATACTGGTGGTGGTAATACTGGCGGTGGCGGTAATTCTGGCGGCGGTAATTCTGGCGGCGGTAATAATGGTGGCGGTTCTGGAGATACAGGATACAACTATGATGTATCAACAGGAGTAATTACCATTAACATTACTATGATCTATGAAACATTACAAACCATTGGAAATGGAATTGCTCTTAGTGGAAGTGATACATTCGATAATAGGGGTATCATTGTCTTAAGGACAAGTAATTCTGGTATTCGAGCTTTGTCAAGAAATTGTACTCACGCTGGTTTTACAGTGAATATTAATAATGCTGCAAATAACTTAATTTGTCCAAGTCATAACTCTGTTTTTGACTTGAATGGAAATGTTATATCTGGTCCAGCCTCAGGATCTTTAACTAGATACCAGGCTTCATTAAATGCAGACAGTACAATAATTACAATTACTCAGGGCTAGTAATTTTTTCTAGTTCTTTTACTTCCTTTGTAATCTTGGTTTCGAGTTCTTTAGTCAATTTTGAAAGAGCCTTATTATAAGCTGTTTTAGTAAGCTTTTCGGTTCTAGGGGGATCAACTTTTGGTAAGATTTTGACCGTAATTGGTACAGACTGCATCCATTTTTCACCTTTTGGCCATGCTTTTTCTGCACCAATAATTGCGGCTGGCAAGATAGGTACATCCAATCCCATGGAAAATTTCACTGCACCCTTTCTAAACCTTTGCATTTTTCCAGGCTCTCCTCTGGAACCTTCAGGAAAGATAATAATATTATTTCCAAGGCTCATAAATGCTTTCGAAAGTGTCATAGTATCTTCCAAGTCTAAAGATTCAGGATTTTGTTTACGACTAATTGGGATAAGGTTAATTAAATTTTTAAAAAATCTTCTTCTAAAATTATTGTCAAACCAATAATCTTTTGCAGCCAAAAAGCCAAATTTTTCATAACCCATTCTTGTAGCATATGCTAAAATTGCAATGTCCATGTGACTATTATGATTACTCACAAAAATAAATGGTTGATCCTTAGGTATATTCTCCCTTCCAATCACTTTAACAGGAGTATAGAATGTCAAAACCGTATTAGCATATAGATCAAAAATAAAGGAAAAGATTTGAAATAATATTGATTTTGGCTCAGCAATATGTTTATAACGAGTGTCTTCTAGTATACTATATTTCATAAAAAATTATGCTTCTATTCTTCTAGCTAAAAAAAAATATAAAGAAGGAGAAAATTTTCTTATATAAACAGCTAACCATGCAATATCATTCCACTTTGCAATTACAGCTTCTCTTTTTTTGCTTTTAATCGCATTGAGAATTCTCTTGGCTGCCTCAAGAGATGTTAAACCTTTTCGATGACCTCTGTCATCCCTACCATAAGGTTCACCACTAGCAGTTAATGCATTTTTACCTACATCAGTTGCTACTCTACCTGGAGCAATTAACGTAACATGAACATTATGATGTATTATTTCCGATCTTATGCTATCAAAAAAACCGTGTAATGCAAATTTAGCTGAAGAATAAAATGATCTATTTCTTGATCCAACTAGGCCTGCAACACTGGTATTTGTTACAATTTGACCAGATTTTTTATCTACCATGTGAGGTAAAATTGATTTCGTAAATTGGACAACAGAAAAGAAGTCTAGCTCCATGATTTTATCTAAAACTGATAAATCACTTTCCTCGAAATATCCAAACTGACTAACACCAGCATTATTAAACAAAATATCAATTGGGCCTACCTTTTCTATTAACATTTTTACAAAAGAATCAATGTCATCTAAATTAGTTAGATCAAATGGATAGATTGAGTAAGAATTCTGATTAAAATCTTTAAATGAATCATACATTTTAGACTCACTTCTAGCTACTAAAATTACTTTAGCGCCTTGCAATAAGAACTCTTTTGCTGTTGCTTCTCCAATTCCTGAAGAAGCACCAGTTACTATGACTGTTTTTCCTTTAAAATAAGACATTCAAGAAATATAATATATTTTATCCTTTTACATTCATATTAAATAGTTTCTTTGTCAAAGAAACCATTACAAAAGATGCTAAAATTAATGACAATCCCAGAAATAATAATTCATTTGAATAAGATGACACTGCACCGAAATCAGAAGCAGCAAATCTATCATAAAATCTCATAAATAATGTATAAAATGGGATCATTGCATAATTGTTCTTAATTATAAATTTAAAAATTGCAAAAATTAAGGCTCCATAAAGCAGTGCGATCATTATAGAGCTTCTTATATCATATTGAAACCCTACATCACTCGTAAATACTGCAACAACTAGCATATAAGCAATCAGGTTACCTTTTATATCGTTACTCCACCCTTTTGTGATATCATGCAACATTGCTGCAAGAAAAATATTAAAAGCAATAGGTCCAAAAAACGTATATGCATTTAATGTATCATAAAGAGGGTAATATGAAGTAAGATTAAAAATTGCAAAATTTGGATTTAAGTTTAACTGAAAAGAGCCAGCTAATACTAATGAAGCAATCATGGTTAATGCAACAATTACTCCTCCAAGAATTGCGTCTTTCATTTTGATATTATTTATTGATGGTTGAACAAGCTTATTTAGCGTTCCAAACAATAATATATTAATCAATCCAAGAGCAATCAGTGCCCCACCTATAGAAGATATGTAGTATGTAGTCATCAAATTTTCAATAGGTTGATTTGTTGGCATATTATTAAGGAATGATGAATCATTAAAGACACTAAGAATTCCAAAGATAGCAAATGAACCAAAAATTAGACCTTTTCTGACATTTATCTTTCGATCCATTAATAACTTAAATGATCTCATTAATAATAATCCTATTACAAAGATTGCACCAGGAACGGTAAATAGAGTGCCTATAATACCTGATAAACCTTCACGATCTCGTTTCATTCTTATCCACTCTTCAGGAACAAAAACAAACTTTGTGAATCCAGATATCTGATCACCTGATATGGAAATAATATTTTGAAGCTTTGCACCTTCATACTCTAGCTCATTATTATCTGTAAAAGTAAATGTCCAATCTAACCTATTAGGCTTTTGAGATTCTTGAGCACTAGTAAGAGTGACTGCGGATATATTCATACCCAAGTATTCAACTAACGCATTTTCAGCAAGGACCTGTGCTTCCTCTCTGCTTAGCTGCTTACCCGCTTCTTCTTCTGGAAACCTATTATTAAATCTCAATATATTTCCATCGAAATCCATGGATACCATCACTTCTCTTGCACGAGACTCTACTGGACCATCAAATTTTGCAAACCTTACTTTCCACCTAGGTCCTAACACGTAAGATCCAAGTAACGATGAATATGTCTCTTGCCCAAGCTCTTCCCAAATGAATGAAGATGCAGGATATGAACTATCATCAAATGCATAGGCATTATATCCGTCTGGTAATTTGATATTATTATTTGATAAGAATTGATTCGCTATTGAAATTGCCTCTTCTTTGTCAATTGATGGAGAGTTAATGGGAACTTCTACATTAGACAGCTTAAGGGTACTGAAAATTCCAATAACAAATAGCAAAGCTATCCCAACAATTTTTGGGTTTAAAACATTAGAAGCAGTTGGAACTGTACTAATGATTTCTTGTTCTTCCGAAGTTTTTTTCTTTGGTGGAGTAGGTACAAAACCTTCATTTAATGATGTAGAATCAACGTCAGACCATTTCTGATGTTTCATTCTAAAATATAAAATAACAAGGAATGGAATTAATCCCCCAACAACAGTCATAAACTTGTCAAACATATATCCTGAGGAATACCAAATTGGTAAAGAAAATAATACAACATCATATACATAGTGAGTAATAGCCCCGAATACAACTCCTAATCGCAAATAAATCATACCATAAACCACAATTGATGGTAAAAATAATTCAACGACCCTCGCATATGATGGCTGCGCAGGATAATTAGCATGTCCAGCACCAAAAATTAATGCCTGTACTACCATAGCAACCATTAATCCAGTAAAGCGCATATTATATCTTTGCCCTATTAAAACCCCAGCGGCGATTGGAACTGCTCTAAATAACATTTCTTCCCAAAAACCAGCTTGTAAAGATATAGCTAAACCTGTATACCACGGGAATATAGATGCCAAATAATTTGGATCGAATGATGATGAGGCTGGAGACCAGAATCCAAAATTTCTTTCCATAAGTATATAAAATGCTCCTACAAGAGCTAGTTTAATTGGAACAATTAAGTAAGCAAAGATAGTATCATTTAATACACGCTTTGAGTTTGCCACATTGGAAGACCATGTCTTCCAAATTTGAATATGCTTAGGAAAGGCTTTTCTTGTTAATGACTCAGCTGTGATAAATGATGCAGCCAAGATGAAGAACATGAGAATTCCATTGGCTACCATTCCTAATAATTGTTCTGTTAAAAATTGAGATTTTGAGGAGGCTGTATCATAGGCCAACCAAATCGTAGGATAGAAATTAAGATTTAAAAGAATATTTGAAAAAAGAGCCACAAAAGCAGCAGCTAAAACTGACTTTTTCCATCTCAACCAACCATTTCTATAAAAAATTATCAGTGAAGTTACTCCAATACCTAATAAATAAATCCCTAAGAAAGCAAAATTGGCAAATATTGCAATTGTATCATTGTCAGATCTTATGTTAGCAAATTCTCTTTGAAAAGATTCAGGTACAAATGCAAAAGGACTTACAGAGTTTATTATTGAGCCAGATACTATTGCTCGTAATCTATATTTTGCTTCGCCAATATCTTGAAGATTATGTTCAAAAAGAAAGGAGTGGTCTATTCTTCCATTTGGCATTTCCTTAAAAGAAGATTCTATAAGATTGTACTCACTAAAATTACCAGACCACTGGTTATTAATATTTTGTTCAACTAATGCTAAGGCGTCTTCTTCATCAAGATTATCTGAATCATAATCCTCAGGAATTTTAATTCTATACCCATTAGGACTTCCATCAGGCTTAAATTGAAACATCGCTTCAATAATCTCACCTTCTTTATAAGAACGGACCATCCAATTATATGGTGAATAAACATCATTATCGATTATCTCTTGAAACTTTTCTTTACCACCTTGCTTTAACTCAACAAAATTTCGTAGTGAATCGTCAAAATTATATATAGATGCTTGCTCAAATGAATCATCTAAAATATCAAATTGCTTTGAAGCATCTGATGCAGCTTTAATTGCCTGTTGACGATCCATGGATACATTTACGCTTAAAGTACCAAAAAAATCATTCCAAACGCTTCCAAGATAAAACGTGGATAGAACTGCTAAAACAAGTGTTGTTATAAGACCTTTATTATTAATCATTTATTTCCCCATAAAATTGTTAAGGTGTAAAGTACACTTTACTTATATAAATGTCAATGTACTACCTTTAAAAACTAATAGAGCAACAAATTAAAAAAAATGGTAAAATTGGTAAATTAAAAAAGGAAACTTAATGGAAAGAAAATTAGAAGGTAAAGTAGCACTAATTACCGGTTCTGGAAGAGGAATTGGAAGAGAGTTAGCTTTAATGTTAGCAAAAGATGGTGCTCAAATTGTTGTAAATGATTTAGATGCAGATCCTGCCAATCAAACTGTATCTGATATCATGGATATGGGTGGAAAAGCAGTTGCTTGTAATGGAAGCGTTACTGATGATGACTTCGCAGAGCGATTTATTAATACTGCTTTAGAGTCATTTGGTGGAATTGACATCATTGTTAATAATGCTGGATACACCTGGGATAATGTCATTCAAAAAATGGATGATAAACAGTGGGATGCAATTTTAGAATGTCATCTTACCGCACCATTTAAAATTCTTAGAGCTGCACAACCTCACATTAAAAGACTATTTTTAGAAGAAAAAGAAAATGGAATTACCAATTTTAGAAAAGTGGTAAATATTTCTTCTACATCTGGTATGTTTGGAAATGCTGGGCAAATAAATTACGCTACAGCAAAAGCCGGGGTTGTAGGGATGGCTAAAACTATGGCAAAAGAATGGGGTCGATATAATGTTAACGTCAACGCTGTAGGATTTGGACTCATTAAAACTCGCTTAACTGATGCAGATGCTGAAAAAGAAGAATCGCTCATTGATATTGAAGGAAACAAGATTAAAGTTGGTGTGAATTCTGCTGTATTTCAATCTGCTAAGACAATGATTCCATTAGGCAGACCAGGAACTTCTCAAGAAGCTGCTGGAGCAATATATATGTTCTGTATTCCTGAATCCAACTATGTCACAGGACAGATATTAATGTGTCATGGTGGTGGATTTGGATATTAAACCCCAAGATGTAGACAGAATTATTGAAATGGCATGGGAAGATCGTACTCCCTTTGATGCAATTGAACTCCAATTTGGATTGAAAGAAAATGGTGTTCGAAAAATTATGAGAGCGCATTTAAAAAGAAGCTCTTTTGAACTTTGGAGAAAAAGAGTCAAAGGAAGAAAAACAAAACATAGCTTAACTTCCTCTTCAACAAGATTTAAATCAGCAAACCAAAAATAAAAAATGAAAATTGTTAGTTTAGTTCCAAGCGCCAGCGAAATCATATGTGATTTAGGTTTAGAAAAAAATTTAGTCGGGGTAAGCCATGAATGTAATTATCCAATAAGCCTTCTAAAAATTAATACTGTAACCTCTTCAAATATTGATAGTGCTAAATCTCAGAGGGAAATTGACAAATCAGTTAGAGAAAAAGTGAATGAAAATTCACCATTATATGAAGTAGATATCAAAAAAATTAACCAATTAAAACCTGATATTATAATTACACAAGGAGTATGTGATGTCTGTGCAATATCGAGCAATCAAGTTGAAGTGCTTTTAAAGGGTCAATTATGTACTTTACCTTCATCTACAAAGATAATTTCTCTTAATGGAAGATCATTTGATGATATATGTAATGATATTCTTACGATTGGAGAAACCCTAAATCAAAAAGATAAGTCGCAAAAGATTGTCAATGATGCAATTGATAAACAAAATAAAATGTCATCAATGAGCAAGTTTAATGTACGTGTTTTATGTCTTGAATGGATTGACCCTTATTTTTCAGCCGGACATTGGGTTCCTGAACAAATTGAGCTTGCAGGTTTCATTTCAGCAATTGGAAGGCCTGGTGATCAATCACGAGTACTTAGTATTGATGAAATAATTAATAGTAATCCTGATATTATTGCAATTATCTGTTGTGGATACAGTGAAGAAGAGAATAAAGTTCACTTAAAACAAGTTATGGAAGACCAAAGAATCAATAATTTGCCTCCTTTCAAAAATGGTAAAATTTTTGCTTTTGATTCCGATGGATTATTTAGTAGACCAACATTAAGAATACTTGAGGGAGCAAAAAAACTTCGCGAAAGTATATTAAAAAATAATTAGACTTACTTTTCTAATAAACTATCTATAACACTTGGATCTGCTAGTGTTGACGTATCACCCAAATCTTCAGTTTCATTTTGAGCAATTTTCTTTAGAATTCTTCTCATTATTTTTCCAGAACGTGTTTTAGGTAGTCCTGAACAAAATTGAATAACGCTAGGCTTTGCATGTGGGCCAATAATTTTGGTGACGGTATATAAAATATCTTTTTTGATTTCTTCTGATGAATCAACTCCTGTCATCAAAGTAACAAAAGCATAAATGCCCTCGCCTTTGATTTCGTGATTATATCCAATGACTGCAGCTTCTGCCACTCCACTTGCTGATCCTATAGCTCCTTCAACCTCAGCAGTACCAATTCTATGTCCAGATACATTTAATACATCATCTACTCTTCCAGTAATCCAAAAATATCCATCATCATCAACATAAGCTCCATCTCCAGTAAAATAATTTCCTGGTGCTTGAGAAAAATACGTATCAATGAATCGTTGATGATCACCATACACAGTTCTCATTTGTCCAGGCCAGGATTGTGTCATAACTAAATAGCCAGTAGTATTTCTTTCTGTTATTTCGTTTCCTTCTTCATCCAAAATTGCTGGAATAATACCTGGTAATGGTAATGTGGCTGATCCTGGTTTTGTTGGAACGCATCCAGGAATTGGGGACATTAAAATTCCTCCAGTCTCAGTTTGCCACCATGTATCAACAATAGGACATTTTTCATTCCCAATGACATTAAAATACCAATGCCATTCTGGAGATTTAATAGGTTCACCAACTGTTCCCAAAACTTTTAAGCTAGATAAATCATATTTTGTTACCCAGTCATCTCCTTCTTTCATTAATGCTCGCAATGCAGTGGGAGCTGTATAGAATACATTGACTTTGTGCTGTTCAACAATTTGCCAAAATCTTCCAAAATCTGGGTAATTTGGAACTCCTTCAAATATTACTTGAGTTGCTGCATTTGATAAGGGTCCATAGACAATATATGAATGACCTGTAATCCAACCGATATCAGCAGTGCACCAATACACATCATCTTGATGATAATCAAAAACTAATTCATGAGTATGTGACGCATACACAAGATATCCTCCTGTTGTATGCATTACCCCTTTTGGTTTTCCTGTTGAACCGGAAGTGTATAAAATAAATAATGGGTCTTCTGCATCCATTACTTCAGGGGGACATTCACTTGAGCAACCATCAATAAATTGATTCCATGTAATATCTCTACTCTGTTTCATAAACATGTCATTTCTAGAACGTTCAACCATAACTATTGTTTTTAAAGAAGGGCATTCATCTGCAATTTTATCTGCATTTTCTTTCATTGGAATGTCAAATTTTAATCCTCGCACTCCATTATCTTGAGTAATAAGTAACTTGCACTCAGAATCATTGATTCTGTTTTTTAATGCATCGCTTGAGAATGCTCCAAATACCACTGAATGCACTGCTCCAATTCTAGCACAGGCAAGCATCGCTATAATTGCCTCTGGAATCATTTGCATGTAAATGCATACTCGATCTCCTTTGTTGATTCCGGCTCGTTTTAATCCATTAGCAAATAATGAAACTTTTTTCAATAATTCATTATAAGAGACATTTGTTGAGATAGTTGGATCATTTGATTGCCAAATAAGGGCTGTTTTTTCTCCTAAGCCATTTTCAATATGCCTATCTATGCAATTATAGGATGCATTCAGTTTTCCATTTGAAAACCACTCGATATGCGCTTTAGAATAATCTGTATTATTGATAGTTGTCCAATTATCAAACCAATCAATACGCTCTGCAACCGACTCCCAATAAGAGTTTGAGTCTTGCTCAGCATTCTTTCTTAAAGATTGATAATTATCTAGGCTATTATGTCCAATGGATGAATTGAAATTTTTTGGAACAGAATATTTTTTCATTTTCACAAAGGTAGGTAAACTAAATATAAAAGTAAATTGAGATGTAATGAAACGCGCTTGCAAGAAGAACAAAAATATGCCAAATGAAATGATTGTATTTGATCTTCGAATCAGCTAAATAAAATAAGACACCAATTAAATAGGTTGAAGCTGAAGCATATATCCACATTAATGCATTTTGAGGAATTTCATTTATGAAAGCATCAATGAAAAATAACCAAAGACCACCCATAAAAATATATAATAATGTTGAACTAATATTATAGTTACCTACAGTAAAAATTTTCCAGATTATTCCAATAAAAGCTATCACCCATGCCAATGAGAATAGTGTTAAACCTCCACTATCAATTAAAACAGTTAAAGTAAATGGTGTATAAGATCCAGCAATTAATAAATAAATAGAAACCATATCAAAAAGTCTGAATTTATACCTTCCTTCTGGTGTTTTGGAGTTATGGTATAACGTCGAAGCAATGTACATTGTAGATAAACTTATACCATAAATAATGAAGCTCAAAAAACGAAGCAAGTCAAAATCTTGGAGCCCTTTGATTAATAAAAAAATTAGTCCAATAATACTGAGTACAAAACCTAACCCATGAGAAATAACGTTCAATCTATCTTCTTCTTTGGAATAAAAAAATTGATTTGGGAGCTTGGACATAAAATAAAATAACAAAAAAAACTAACACAATTCAAATAAAGAATCGCTAAAATAAACTGTTTTTAATAATTAAGAGGTATAAAATGAAAAAACTATTAATATTAGTTGCAATCCTATCTTCTTTTACTTTCGCACAATATAATTCGAATGGCACAGATAATTCTGTGCTAATGTGGAGTAAATACAAATGGACAAATATGTCTGAAGTTGAAGATGGATCTGCAGCAGACAGAAATCAAGCTGTGAATACATGGTATTCAAGAACCAATCAAGCAAACAAAATGCTTAAGAGTAGTATGTTCTTATATCATTATTGGACCGGTGCTCAAGAAGATGTTCATATTTTAAATGAATATGCTAGTGTAGAAGATGCAACTGAAGCTATCAGAACAGCTGCAAAAATAAGACAAACTGCTTTCCCAAATGAGGAAGAAAGAAGAGCTGCATGGAGTGCTCAAGCAAAATATTTTGAAAATTATCATGAGGATCTTCATATTTTTGAAAATCATACTGCTTTAGAAAAGAAACGTACTGGCGGAGTTGGAGAATCAACTGTTGTAACAGTCAGCGTTGCTTACTTTTATCCTATGGGTATGGTAGAAAATGGCTCGATTGAAGAGCGCTACAAGCTTCTAAAGAAATTTCAAAAAGAAGTTATTGGCAAAAATCCAAGAATTGTAAGCCAAAAAGTGTTAACACACTTATGGTCTGGAAAAGTTGTTGATGGATATTTCCCCGTTATAACAATTTCAGAATATAATTCAATGGAAGATGCAGATTTTGCAGGCGAGGATAATCCTGCTTTATTCCAAAAAGCATTTTCTGATGAAGAGGGTGCGGCATATGCTAAATATTGGGCACCAGGAAGACACGAAGACATTGGATTATTTAATAATTGGATAGGTGCAAATAAATAGGTTGTACTAAAAATAAAATAAAAAAGGGCTAGTGATTTACTAGCCCTTTTTTTTATCTTTTCAAATGATTAAACCCGATAAATCAAAACAAGATTCCAAAAAAATTCAAATAAAAGACATGTTTAATGATATATCATCTAGATATGATCAAATCAACAAAATGATGACATTGAATATGGATAAGAATTGGAGAAAAATAGTATATAATCTTTCTATGGAAGATAATCCAAACAAAATAATAGATATAGCAACAGGAACTGGAGATATAGCACTGTGTTTCGCAAATGATGATGTGGAAGTGATTGGAGTAGATAACGCATCAATGATGTTAGACATAGCAAATACTAAAGTAGCAAAAGCGCCGAATGTCAAATTCCAATTAGAGGATGCAGAAAATATGAGTTTTGAAGATAATACCTTTGATACTGCAACAGTAGGTTTTGGAGTTAGAAATTTTGAAGATTTGAATCAGGGATTACATGAAATTAAACGTGTTTTAAAACCTGGAAAGAATTTAATTATACTTGAAACTGCTGTACCTTCCTTTTTTCTATTTCGATTTGGATATTTTTTATATACAAAATTTGTTGTTCCTATTTTGGGAAGAACGATCGCAAAAAATCAAAAGGCTTACCAATATCTTTCAACTTCAGCAGAACATTTTCCACATGGAAAAGAATTTCAATTAATTTTAGAGAAAGCAGGTTTCGAAGATATTAAAATAAAATATTTATCATTAGGTATCGTAAATATCTACCAAGCTTCAAAGCCAATTTAATTATTTCAATATACCTTTTTGGGTAATGACATAGTCCATCTTTACATCATGTTTTTCTTGAAATGATTCATTTTCATATTGGAAACTATATGCCATACCAATCAACATGGTTGATGATTTTTTAGAAAAAGTCCTATCATAAAAACCACCGCCCATTCCTAAGCGAAATAATTTATCATTAAACGCAACACAAGGTATCAATGTAATATCTATAGCTTCAATATCTACAAACTCTTTATCTTTTGGTTCAACAATTCCAAAATTATTTTTTACAAGCTTAGATTGCATATCATATTTAGCAAATAACAATATTTTTGAGTTATTTTTAATTACTGGAAGTAATACTTCCTTATTTTTTGAATGAAGATAGTTGCATATTTCAAGCGGAGAGGCTTCATTATCAAATGGATAATATATTGCTATTGATTGATAAGATAATTCTTTTGAAAATTTCATCCATTGGGTTAAAAAATTATCAGATAATCTAGCTAGATGCGCATTAGAAAGAAGTGATCTTTCATATCGTTTTTCGTTTCTTATATTTTCTTTGATAGACATTTCAAAACAGTAAAATAATATAGAATTGGCGCTACAAACCAAATAAGTTGAGGAATAATTGTTAAGCCATTGTCATTTATTGTTATGAATACTGGGTTATACCAATTTTCAATAAACAGCCAAAGTTTTCCATTTCCATTTAGGTCTACTAAAAATTCAGAAAAACTTCCCCAAAGAATCATTATAAATAATGCAGTTGAATTATAGTTGTAAAGAAATTGTTTATTTTTTAAAAAAGCTTTTGCTAAATAGACTCCAGCCAGAAATATCAATCCATCAATAAATGAATAAGTAATATTTCTGACAAGTGGAAGATTTACTGGCCAATCAATTAAAATTAAATGAAATGATTTTCCTGCTAAGGCAAAAGGAATTTCCCATGTTAGACCTACCAATACACCCAGAAAATATAGATTGAAAAGTTCTCTTGATATTTTTTGTGTTTTATATAATGTAATGAATAATAATGGCGCACTATTTCCAACAATGAAAGCTGCCCACATCAATTGGTTAGCAGAAAATAAATCCATTATTCTTTTACTATACTTGTTCCAGCTTTTCCATGAAAACAATATATCATTTTTTTACTGCAAAGGCATTATTTGTGGTTTTAATTACTTGAGAAAAAATTCCACATTAATTCCTCCATGGAATTTCCATTATATGACAAGCTAAACCAATAGTGACCTCCATTTACAATTTTAAATAGATCGACAGTTGAGTTATTATCTCCATTTAGGTAGGTGTAGTTTTCTATATCTCCAACGATATTAGTTTGAGGTGAAGAATCAGTGTTATTATACTGAGACCAATAAGCTACTATTTGATCTACACTCATCATATATCCAGCAATACCATTGTAAGGTCTAGAATAATCAATGGTTCCATTAAATATCATTACTGAAGTTGCATGGCTTGGTTGACATTCACTTGAATCATTCATTGGCATCAATCCTGAAACAGGGGCAATAGCTGTAACTAATGAACTTTGATAGCATGCCATTGAGTATGAAAAGTCGGCTCCATTTGAGTAACCAGTTAAAAATACTTTTGATGCGTCTATATTATAATTGCCTGATATCTCACTAAGTAATGCAGCAAAAAACCCTATATCATCTTGACTGCATTTATTATCTCCTCCTGGAGGATTAGTGTTCCATGTAGTTCCATCACCACAAACCAATCCTTGTGGATAAACTGCAATGAAATTAAACTGATCAGCTAGAGATCTAAAATCTGCTGTATTAATAAAATATTGATTATATCCACTAAATCCGTGGAATGCGAAGAGAATTGGAGTAGCAGAATTTGGGTCATATGATGTAGGGATATAGATTAAATATTCTCTCGTTTCATTATCATAGGACATGGTTTCACTCAATAATCCAGTTTCAGTTGATGTATCAGGCTCAGTTATTGATATTATATCATTTTCAGTATGGACATTTTGACCACCAGGTCCAATGACTGTTAATGATACATCATATGTACCTGAATTATCATAAGTATGAGAAAAGGTGTTATATGTACTTTCAATATCACTATCATCGTCAACATTCCATAACCAAGAAGTGATTTCACCGGTAGATGTACTTGTAAATGTAATATCAAAAGGAGCTTCGCCGCTATAAGAGGAAACTGTAAAGCTAGCTACGGGTTCAGGAATTATTCCGCCACCATTTCCTCCTGAATTATCGCCCGGGGTCTCATCGCCAACATCTTCAACAGACTGTGTTGAACTTCCTCCAGAGCAAGAAAATATGATCGAAATAAAAATAAGAATGGTTAATCTGTATATATGCTTCCTCATTAAAATAATTTAATTAAAAAGCTTTTATATGTTCAATCTCTAATAAAAAGTTACCTTCCTGCTTATCAGAAATAAGAATTCCCATAGAATTTACTTTGTGTACTTTTAGTTTTGGAGCTCTTATGCTTCTACCAAAATAGTAAGGTTGAAAATTTTCAACTGGGATTTCAATATCAACCCATTGGCCTCTAATAGTCTTAAAATTAGCAGAATAATTTGCATAACTACCCTTCATTGTCAAACGAAATTTATACATATTTCCATCACCCTTTACTCTTAGTAAAAATTTAGAAGCTTCTTTTAATTGATTTCCATCGAACCCTCTTCTTATGGATGCAAATCCACCATTATTTTCTAAGGAGATATTACCAGCGAAAATAATATTGTTTACTTCATTAATATAAATATTGGACTGTGAGATTCCTCCCATTACACCATCATTTACAATTCCCCATTTATCAATTCCAATATTATTTGATGGATCAACCATTGTAATATTTTGAGAAAAAATCATTGATTGAAATAATAAACAAACGATCAGATAAAATTTATTTTTTAAAACTAAGATACATTTCTCCTTACTTTAAAAGTATTTGATTGAGTGTCATTAGGATAAATTTTAATTCATAATAATTAAAAGAGATATGTAAAAATAATTTGGGCTTAAAATAGTAAAGAGGTATAGTAATTGAAAACTAACTAAGGGTAAGAGTTTTTAAGGTACTACTTTAAGCCCATCGAAGAATATGAACTCAGAATTTGAAGTATGTTTGTTATTTATTTGTTTAAGATTTGATTGAACTTTTATAATAATTCTAATTTATCTTAATATGAATTGCTGAGATTAAAAGAGCCGATACGTCTATCATCATCAACAGCATATAAAAACCAATTTTTATCTATTTTACCAACTGCAATTCCATCAGTATTTGTTACACCATTTAAACTAATTGTATCTACAAGCGATAAATTCTTTCTATCAAAAATATAAAATCTATTATCGTCCTCACTTTGATCAGTGGCAATCCATATATCTAGTTCAGGTATTAATGCCAACCCTTCAGGTTCATATAAAAATTTGAATTTATCTAAGGGAGTTGATTCTAAACTACCGTCATTAAGGTTTAAAGAGACAATTTTATTCTGACCTATATCTTCTTCGGCAACTAATAATCTATTATATTCTTTATCGCAAGCAATTGTTTCTACTTTCCTAAAACTTTCAATACCAAATAGTCCCAAATATTCAATTTGTACATCTTCATTGTAATTTATTTTCCAGTGCTTAATACGATCTTTCTGCGGAAGGCCTGCATTTGGATTATCTGTAACAAATATTTTATGAGATTTGTCAATAGAATCTACAAAACCTGTAATGCCGTAAGGATATTGCAATTCGTTGAATCCAATGGAGGATTCAAATGTTAATTCTGGCAAGCTAAATATGGAGATTTTGTGAGCGTCTCTCTCAACTACGTATAATATATCTTCAAGGACTAAAATACCATTTGGTCTTTGAAACTCACCTAAACCACTACTATTTTTTTTAAGAAAGCCAACGAAATCTCCATTATTAGCATTATAAATATGCACTGCACCATCTTCTTTGCCTGTAACATAAATATGTGATATAAGTTCATCTTTACTTTTCCAAAATGCAATACTATCAATGTTTGATTGAGGTGTTTGAAATGTATGAAATTCTTCAGGAAGGGTTTTAAAGTTTTTAAAAGATTCGCTTGTACAAGATTGGAGTATAAAAATAGCTCCAATTAATATTGGAGCTATTTTTATCTTAAGATTATTCATCATTATTTAATCTATTTTATAATATTGATTCTTACAAGTCAGCTTTAATTCCTATTGTTATTTTTTTATTATAGTACTCTTCTTGCATAAGATACTGTGAACTACCTTGATAGTATCTTAATGGTTGATTTGTTAGGTTATTAAAGTCGGCATATAAAGCAATATTATCTCTTAATCTATAACTTGCATTTATGTCCACAAATGTTGCCTCATCGTACCATCTATCTTCGGCAGCTGTATCATTATACTCTTCCAAGAATTCGCCTTGATGATTCATAGAAAGTCGTACATTTAAAGGCCCTCTGTCCATCGATAGTGATAAATTATATGATAATTCTGATGTTCCTGGCATCGGATCATCTTTAATGTCAGGACGATCTGCCTGTAGCTCTGGATCTAAATTATCTATTTTAGAACTAATGCTTGTTACATTCATGTAAAGACCTAATCCAGGAAAGATTTGTCTTTGAAAAGCAAGCTCATAACCTACTAAAGAGGCGTCTCCTCCATTAACAGCTTTTTCTAATTCAAAACCATTATAAGCTGAAGGCAAATTATCTGCAGAAGTTACATCACCTTTAGTATAAGCAATAAAGTCTGTAATATTCTTAGTAAACATACCTACAGAAAATATTCCGACATCTTCAAAATACCTTTCATAACTTAGATCAATATTTGATGATAATGTTGGTTCTAGTTCTGGATTACCGACTTTAATCTCTTCATCTTCTCTAACGACTTCTTGATAAGGAGCAATATCAAAATAATTTGGTCGAGCAAGCGATTGCGTGAATGCAAATCTTACTTTTGATAATTCATCCATATCATACACCATATGTAATGATGGTAATACATTCGAATAATCATTGTCACTTCCTTGAACGACTGTATTTTCATCATCATCAGCATCATAACTTCTAGCCTCTAAATCTGTTAATGATGTTTGTTCCATTCTCAAACCGCCAGTAATATTCATACGATCAGATGCCTTGTATGAAGCCATCATGTAAAATGCTGTTACTGCTTCTGTGGCATCATAATTTCCTGCTAACTCTTCATTATTTACTTGTCTTTCAAAAAGTGATGTATTATCTAAATCGAGATTGCCAAGAAATTTTCTAGTAACAAATCTACCAGATTCATATCTAGTACTACCTTCATCATTTAACCATTCATCCTTGGTTTGACTAGCAGTATTTCTAAAAACATCCTCTAAAAAAGCATCTTCATCTACAGGCTCATACTCGTAAAACATATTATTTCTATATTTTTCTCTTACGGTATTTTTAAAACCAGTTTCAAGTTTTAGAGAACTACTTAATTCATAATCTACATCGAATTTAAATGTAGTTGCTTTTTCTTGAGTGTCTTGGTGTTCTTCAGTTATTTCTCTTAAATCCCAGTTTGAGTTAAGATCAATGGCATCACCAGGTCTAAAGCCCACAAAAGGTTTATTGGTATTACCATTATAGATTGCAGTAACATCTCTTAATCTCATTGAAATATATCTTTCATTTGGTCGCACTTCTGATGCCTCAGATAGTTTCAATGAGTAATCTAATTTTAATTTATTCATTAGCGTAGTACCACCAAATTTGTATGAAGATAGTTTCTGATCTTCTAATCTTCCATATTCATTTCCAGGTAACCCTGCTTTGGTTTGACGTCTGATTTCTTGTTCACCAAATCCATCAGAAATATCTTTGGTTCTTAAACGATATCTATTTTCAAAATCGTCTCTATCATTATAATTCAAATCTGTATATAATTCGGTAGAACCAAGATTATAATCTAATCTCATTCCAACACTTTTTCTTTCACGATGCACAAGATATTTACGTATATCCATTTCCTGTAATTCACCTTCATCATCCCACTCTGCTTCAACATTATCAGAGCCTAACCAGTTATCGTAATAAGAGAAGTTAAACATATACCCAAGCTTATTATCTAATGCTCTATTTGAATACACAGCTGATAACTGTGAAATTTCACCAGCCTCTTCCAATTGATTTTGTCCAACACCAAAAGTTAAAGATGTTCTTGGTCCAGTGGCTTTTCTAGTAATTAAATTAATTGAACCACCTATTGCGTCAGCATCCATATCAGGTGTTAAAGCTTTGATAACTTCAATGGTTTGAATCATATCTGCCGGAATTAAATCTAATTGATTACTTCTGATTTCAGCTTCAGCAGATGGCATACGTTCGCCATTAATAGTTGCTGAATTAAACTGAGAAGGAGTTCCTCTAACATGCCCAAAACGTGCTTCACCTTGGTCGTTGTAGACAACAATTCCAGGCACTCTTTTTAAAGCATCCCCAATATTTGAATCTGGAAATTTACCAATTTGATCAGCAGAGACAATATTACTAACGTTTACTTTATTTTTTTGACTATTCAAGGCTCTTGCTTGACTTGATAACGAGTTTCCTAAAACGTTTACATCGCTACCTTCTATCACTCCTGCAGAAAGAGAAGCAAGAAAATTTATTGTACTGTTTTCTTGAACTCTTACAGACTGCTCAAAAGAATCAAAGCCAATGTAAGAAACGATTACTGTGTAATCTCCAACAGGTACATCCAAAATGTATACCTTACCTTCATTGTCAGTAATGCCACCTTTATCGGTACCCTCTAAAAAAACATTAGCACCCCCAAGCGGGAATGATCCATTGGAATCAACAACCACACCTGAAATACTACCTGCTTGCGCAAATGCGACTGAAATCATTATTGCTGCGCTTACAAAAAATTTTTTAATATTCATTTTTTAACTCCTTTTTTTAATTACCAGAGCAAAAATATATCTTAAATATTAGAATTATGTTTGAATCTAGTTGAGAATAGATTAAAAATTAATTATACGGATAAAAATATAAGTGAGCAGGTTGGTTTGCATCGTCTGCTTCTTCACTTAAAGTAAAATAACCTGAAGTCATTCTATCCCAGCAAATTGCTTCACCTTGAGGTTCAGTGACATATGGTAGCTTTACTCCAGAAATATTTAGTGCATCAAATATGCTTTGATTGCTTTCTCTAGAGAAATAAAATACATCTTTGTAGGATTTAATTAAGATCTCGCTACCATCTTTAGATATATCGCCAGCAACTATCCATTGGGATGTATTAAAATTAATATTTGGATAAAAATCTTTTGTCATGATTAATTGCGCTGTTAAAATATTTTCTGTATCATGTGGAAATGGAAGTAAATAAACATGAACAGCAGATTCTTCACGCTTTGATATTATGATTATGTCTTTTGTGATAGGATCAACAATTAATGTTTCAGCATCTCTATTTCCGTCTTCATATTGATAGGAGATTGATTCAATATTATCAATATTAAGTTCTGAAGATTGATTATTAGTATAAACTTGAGGCTCTAAAAATCTGTATATATGCTTTACATCATTCTCAGATCTATTATCGCCAATATCACCTACAAATATATAATCTACACCTTCCATTGGTCCAGGACCAATAGCAATGTCTTCCCAATCACGGTTTTCTATATTATTAAGTAAAAATTCTCCAACGTGATTTCCATTAATATCCATTGCAAAAATTCTATTTAAATCACCTGAATCATTATGAGTCCAAAGAATGTTTTGATTAAAACTACTTGAAGCGAGACCTGAAGCTTCCAAAATTTTATCACTTTCAATTTCTCCTAAATCAATTCTTTGCGTAGTTTGAACCTCCTGAGATTCATTATGGCTAGAACAGGATGAAATTACGATTAGAAAAAATATATAAAAGTTTTTCACACTAAAAATTATTTCAAAAATGTTATAATAGTGTTAGGAAAAGTAATTGTTTAATAATGTGAATGAAGTGGGCGATGAAGGATTCGAACCTCCGACATCCTGCGTGTAAAGAAGGATGTCTATCCTCTATAAATCACCCAAATAGACTAATTGTAGTCAATTTGTAGTCCACTTTTTTGTCGACTAATGTCGTTTTTAAGGTGTCTTTAGTACAAGAAAGACTACCGAAGTAGCCTCTCTTATTATTATCTAATTACTTTTTTAAAGTGATAACTTATCAAAATAAACAACCTAAGTAATCTATTTTGGTAAAAAGTATTTAGTTTTGACTTACATAAATAACGGCTTCATTCAAAGCATCTTTAACGATGTAAGGTGAATCCGACTTTGGAAAAATAACATTATTATTTTCATCAGTTTCAAGTTCTTCGATATTGTAAGAAACCAATTTATCTAAATCAACGTTGTATGTTCCTGGTTCATATTGGTTAATAGCGCCAGTTGCCATATCTACACCTAAACCTATAATTCCTCCAAGGAGAATATTTAGAAAGGTTTTGCCATCTAAACTTTTGTTAAGCAAGATAGTTCTTGATTCGTATCCATCTAATCTTAATTCTGCAAATTTATCTCCAAGTCCAGGTTTTTTCAAAGCTATTGATACAGGAGTCTTTCCGTATTTTACACCATCGACATAAACTTGGGCACCTTTCGGATTTGAATCAATCGTTACTGATTGTGTACTTCCCGATAAGATAGTTGCGCAATTTTGCAAAAAAAAAGGGACTATACCAAACATTAATAGTAAATGTATTTTTTTCATTTTTACCTCATTTTGTTAATAACTTATTAACCTATTAATAAGTATTACAACATTCAATTATTAAAATTTATTTATAATAAATTCTTTTTTGATTGGATTTAGTTTATAATTAAAAAGTGTAGACCTATTTGTAGACCTATTTTTTGTCGTCTAATGTCGTTTTTAAGGTATCTTTAATGCAAGAAGGACTACCGAAGTAGTCCCACTTGTTTGTCGTCGTCAAATGACTTTATAGACAATGTGGGCGATGAGAGATTCGAACTCCCGACATCCTGCGTGTAAAGCAGGCGCTCTGACCAGCTGAGCTAATCGCCCGAGTCGAAAAGTTAAACTACAATACAAGAAATTCCAAAAAAATTTGCTTATATTATTAAAGTTTACAAAAATAAAAAAAAGGGGATTAAAATGGGAACAAGTTTAGCATTTACAATCATTGCTGTTGCTTTAACACTTTTAGGATTATTTAAGTTTATTGCTCCTAAGAAATTTAATGAAAATTCAATGGGTGAACTGCATAAAGAAGCAGTTAATCCTGCTGCAGCAATTCGATCAGCTCTTGGAGGAATGGTCTTAGCAGTCGCTTTAATTGCATTCATGTCTCGTAATTTAGAACCAGCAGCTGCAAGTGTTGTTCTTTGTTCAATTGGAATTGGGCTTGTAACGACTATTTGCATTGTAGTTCTTAATACGGTAAGAGGATTTACTGATGAAGTACCTGTACCTCCAATGATTCTTTTAGGAGCATTAAGCATAATTGCATTTACTTCAATGTCAGATGATTCATCAACTGTATCTTTGGATTTACAACCAGAATTGGTTTCGCCAGATGTTTATAGAGTTTTATTCGAAGATGAGAACATGAAAGTAATTGAGGTGGAACATGAACCGGGAGAATCAGATGATTTTCATGGTCATCATCCAATGACATGGTATGCTGTTCAAGGTGGGACACTCGAAATGACCACAGAAGATGGCTCAATAAGTGTTGTTGAAATTAAAACTGGTCAAGTTGGAAGACCACTTCAGGGTCAAATTCATAAAGCAAAGAATATTGGAGATTCAAAATTCAAAGCTATTCTTTTTGAAGAAAAATAGTTTTTTAACTGAATGCTTATAAAAAAAGGCTACCTATTGTAGCCTTTTTTTATTTCTATAAATATTTACTTTTTCAGATTAGGAATAGCAACATCAATAACATCCATTACTTCCTTAGCAAAGTGGAAGGATAAATCTTTTTTGATATGTTCTGGAATTTCTTCAAGATCTCTTTTATTGGCATGAGGTAAGATAATAGTTTTAATCCCTGCTCTATGAGAAGCTGTTACTTTCTCTTTCACTCCACCAATAGCTAATACATTTCCTCTCAAAGTAATCTCACCAGTCATTGCTACTTTACTTTTGACTGGCTTATTAGTTAATAGTGAAACAAGAGAAGTGAACATTCCAACTCCTGCTGATGGTCCATCTTTTGGAATTGCTCCAGCAGGACAATGAACATGAATATCCATTTTATCAGCAAAATCATCTTCAAGATTTAAAATATCAGTATGCGATTTTACATAGGTAAATGCAGCTGATGCAGATTCTTTCATCACATCTCCAAGCTGACCGGTTAAGGTTAAAAGCCCTTTACCTTTCATTTTACTGGATTCGATGAATAATATATCTCCGCCAGCAGCAGTCCATGCCATACCGGTTACAACACCAGGTTTTGTGGCTCTTTCTGCTAAATCTGATTGAAATTTTGGAATTCCAAGATATTCATTTGCAGATTTTTTGGAAATACTAGCTGTCTTAAGTTTTTTATTGACTACGTCTACTGCTACTTTACGAAGTACATTAGAAATCTCTCTTTCTAAGCTTCTTACACCAGATTCTCTAGTGTATGACGAAATAATTTCTTTAATTCCTGTATCATTGAACTTGACTTGTTTCGAAGTAAGTCCATTTTCTTTAACCTGTTTAGGTATTAAATGTTTTTTAGCAATTTGTACTTTTTCATCATCGATATATCCTCTGAAATCAATCATTTCCATACGATCATAAAGTGCAGGAGGAATGTTGTCAGGATAATTTGCTGTTGCAATAAACATGACTTTACTTAAATCAAAGTCCACTTCAAGGTAATGATCACTAAAAGCGTGGTTTTGTTCTGGGTCTAACACTTCAAGCATTGCTGATGAAGGATCTCCTCTAAAATCTGAACCAAGCTTATCAATTTCGTCAAGCATAAATACAGGGTTATTGGTTTTTGCTTTCTTTAAAGATTGAATAATTCTTCCAGGTAAAGCACCAATGTATGTTCTTCTGTGACCTCTAATTTCCGCTTCATCTCTAACACCACCCAAGGATATTCTTACAAACTCTCTACCCATTGACTTTGCAATAGACTTTCCTAGAGATGTTTTTCCAACTCCAGGAGGACCAGTAAAACAAAGAATTGGTCCTCTAACAGTCTCTTCTTTGGTTACTTTTTTCTTTAAAGATCTAACAGCTAAATACTCTAGCACCCTTTCTTTTACTTTAGGTAATCCATAATGATCTTGATCTAATCTTTTTTGAGCTTCTTTTACGTTTAAATTATCTTTACTGGACTTACTCCAAGGCAATTCAGTTAACCATTCTAAGTATGTTCTTGATACAGAGTATTCTGGTGATTGAGGTGAAATTCTTCCTAGGCGATCAAGTTCTTTGTTGGCAACCTTATTTGCTTCATCGCTCATTTTTACGTCTTCTATCTTCTTTTTCAATTCATCTAGTTCAACAGTTTGACTATCTTCTCCTAGCTCTTTTTGAATAGTTTTCATTTGTTCACGCAAATAGTATTCACGTTGGGTTTTTGAAATTTCATCTTGAACCTCAGATTGAATTTCTTCTCCAAGTTTTATTCTTTGAATTTCTTTTTGCAATAGATTGATTGCATTTTCAACTCTTTTTCGTACATCAAGTTCTTCTAAAACTTGCTGTTTTTCAGAATTAGATACAGACAACAATGAAGTAGCTCTATCTGCTAATCTTGAAGGACGATCAATATTAGAAAGCATCCCTGCATGCTCTTCATTTAAATTTGGAGATATTTTTATTAATTCTGTGAATGAATTCTTTAAATTTTTGGCAAGTGCTTCGATTTGGACATCGGGTGTTGTAATTGATTCTTTAATTCTTTCAATATCAGCCATGAAATATGATTCACCTTGATTGAATTTTAATATTTTAACTCTATCTACTCCTTGAACAATTGCAGATTTACTGTTATCTGGCATGTCAAAGGTTTTAAGCACTAAAGCCAAAGTACCGTAAGAGTATAAGTCATCTTCCTTAGGATCTTCAATTGACCCATCCTGCTGTGCAACAACAACAAGATATTTATTATCGTCTGGAAGGTCTTCAATAAGCTTTAATGATTTTTCTCTACCAACATAAATTGGTATAACTTGTTGAGGGAATAACACCGTATTCTTTAACGGCATTACTGGATATTGTTTGTTTGTTTCCATATTCATGATATTATAGTTGCAAAAACTATGCCTTTCATATTTTATCTATTTTATTGTAAAAATAATGCTAATACTATGCCATAATGGCATTAAAGTATGCTATTTTAATGAGATTGAATAAATAAATTCATTAAAATTAGAC
Organism: uncultured Fidelibacterota bacterium; assembly: GCA_902538565.1. Lineage (GTDB taxonomy): Bacteria > Fidelibacterota > Marinisomatia > Marinisomatales > Marinisomataceae > Marinisoma. Next base: position 284,420 of record CACBFQ010000001.1, read on the forward strand.
TTATTTGCTTTAATTAAATCATTCTTTCCAACTGCTTTAACAAAGTAAATACTATTTCCAAATTCAATTACTCCACCTAAAAGTCCATACTCCGTTCTTAATTCTTTTGGAACATTTCTGTTAACCATATTTGGAACTTCGTAAGTCCCATAAAGCTCAACTGTACTAATATATTTTGAACTCAAAGTATCCTTTATTGTTTCAATATTTGAATTCTCAATTTGAAATTGATTAATCCATCTATCAATATTTTGATCAGCAGTACCTTGAATATTTGCGAATAAAACTACGTTAAAATCTCCACCACCAATTAAAGAAAGTTCTAAGAGTCTAAATTGTTTGTCAGAAATATTTGCTGACCATGAATCTGGAAGTTTATAAGTAATATTCTGCACTTGATTTTTCCCATAAATTTCATTGGTACCATTAATAGAAATAAATGAAATAAATCCACAGAAAAATAATACGGCAACTAAAGATAGAACTCTATTAACCATTATTAAACACCATCCTTGCTTGTTCATCTGCATGATATGAACTACGAACTAAAGGACCTGATTCCACCACCTTGAATCCAATGGAATAACCAAATTCTTTATATGCTTCAAACTGTTCTTTAGATACATATTCTTGCACTTTTAAGTGATTTTTAGTTGGTTGAAGATATTGACCAATTGTAAAAATCTGTACTCCTAAATCTACCACTTGACTCATAGTCCTCTTTACTTCTTCAGCTTCTTCACCAAGACCAACCATAATTCCTGTTTTTGTTCTTAATCCATATTGAATTGATTTTTCAAGAACTTCTAAAGATCTTTTCCAATTTGCTTGAGCTCTTACTGCTTTACTTATACGTTCAACACATTCCACATTATGGCTAAAAATATCTGGCTTTGCATCAAAGACAATTTTTAAAGCTGGTTCATACCCTTTAAAGTCTGGGGTAAGTACTTCTACAGTACATTCGGGATTCACTTTCTTGATTTGTTTAATTGTATCAGCCCAAATTGATGCTCCAAAGTCTCCTTTTAGATCATCTCTATCAACTGAAGTAATTACTACATGTCTTAAGCCCATTTTTTTTACTGCCTGTGCAACTCTTAGTGGTTCTAAAGGATCGTTCCAGGTAGGTTTACCTGTTTTGACTGAACAAAATCCGCAAGCTCTCGTACAGGTATCACCCAAAATCATTAAGGTAGCAGTTTTCCTATTCCAACATTCATAAATATTAGGACATCTGGCTTCTGCACAAACTGTATTTAGATAGCTCTCTTGAACCATTTTTTTAACAGTTTTATAATTCTTATCTGTTGAAATATTTATTTTTGGTTTATGTAATTTTGTATGAATCATTTTCTTAAAAAATTTGGTTAAAGTGAGTGATTAAACCCTTTTTAATATCGTTCATTCGAATTTTTTTTCCAAGCTCTTTATCTAAAGAAGTCATTTTAACTCCTTCAATACCACAAGAAATTATATTATCAAAATAGGTAAGGTTAGTATTTACATTGATTGCTAATCCATGCATTGTTACTCCGCGAGATACATGTATACCTATACTAGCTATTTTTCTATCTTCAATCCATACGCCAGTCTCCTTCATTGGAACATGTGGTTCAAGTCCATAATCAAATAGAATGTTTGATATTAATTTTTCGATCATTTCAACATAAGATTTTACTCCAATTTTCTTTTTTTTGAGATTTATTATTGGATATGCGACTAATTGTCCAGGTCCATGATAAGTCACGTCCCCTCCTCTTTGCGTTTGTATGATTTCACAACTTCTGTTTAAAACATTACTAGAATTTGCATTTTTACCAAGAGTATATACATGGTCATGCTCTACAAGTATTAAATGATTGTCTGCGGCATTTTTTAATACTTGGTTGCGTAAATCTTCTTGAATTTGAAGTGTATCTAAATAATTTTTTCTTTTTAAATCTTGAATATGAATGAGCATTTATTTCAAGTGCATCAATGTTTCAAAAATAGCTTCAGAAAAAGTTGGATGTGGATGAATTGAATCTAAAATATTTTCTACTGATAAATTATTTCTCATTGCTAGACTAAATTCAGAAATCATTTCCGTGGCATTGGAGCCAATGATATGAGCTCCTAAAATATGATTATCGTTTGATAATAATATCTTAATAAATCCTTCTGTTGAACTGCTAGCTACAGCTTTACCATTTGCATTAAAAAATGATTTTGCAACTTTATAATCTATACCACGTTCATCTAAAATCTTCTGACTTAAACCAATAGATCCAATTTCTGGTTTTGAGTAGGTACACGCAGGTACACAGTCATAATCAATTTGCTTTGGATTAAGCTTTGCAATATGTTCAACAACATAAAGACCTTCAGTGGTGGAAACATGAGCTAGCCAAGGGGGCCCTATAACATCGCCAACTGCATAAATGTTATCAATATTTGTTTTACCATTTTGATCAACCTTGATGTGCTGGTTTTCATCAATTTCAATTCCAATTTCATTCAATCTAAATCCATTCGAATTCCCCTCAACTCCAATAGAGACTAATACATATTCATCATCAATGTCTGTTGCTAAGGCATTGGTTTGAATGTCAACTTTCTTTCTTTTTAAAACTTTATGCATCCATTGAGAAATTTCAATATCTTCATTAGGTAAAATATTTTCTTGTGCTTCTAAGAGTGTAATTTTTGAGCCTAAGGCATTAAAAAAATAAGCAAACTCAACTCCAATAGCACCAGCGCCAACGATTGTCATGCTTTTTGGTAATTTTTTTAGGTTAAAAATATCTTTTGCAGTCATAACATTTCTACTGGAATGATCTAAAGAAGGTAAATGTTTTGCTTTGGAACCAGTTGCAATGATGAATGTCTCTCCATGAAGAGTATTTCCATCAACTTCAATTGTGCTTTGATCAATGAAAGTTGCAAAACCTGGAAAAAAATCTACTCCTAACTTTCTAACTTGAAAATGGAGTCCTTTAGATAATCTTTTTCTTGCTTGGATAGTTTTGTCAATGATTTTTTCAAAATGAATTTTAGGTTTACCAACTTCAATACCATACGAACTTGCATTATTAATTAGTTCAAATACTTCAGCATTTTTTAATAATGATTTTGTTGGTATACAACCCCAGTTTAAACATACACCGCCAAGGTCATTATCATCAACAATTGCTACGCTCATTCCGAGTTCTGCAGCTCTAAAAGCTGCTGTATAACCACCTGGTCCTCCGCCAACAATTATTAATTGATATTTTTTCAAGCGAATCCTAGATGTTATTCATTTCAATTAATTTAAGAAATTCGTTTCTTGTTGATTCTTTTTCTCTAAAAATTCCTAACATAGAGCTACTTGTTGCAATGCTATTTTGTTTTTGAACGCCTCTACTCAGCATGCAAAAATGTTTACCTTCTAACACTACTGCAACGCCACGCGGGTTTAGGACTTCTTGAAGACATTGTGCAATCTGCGTAGTTAATCGCTCTTGTACTTGAAGTCTTTGAGAAAAAAGATCTGTAATTCTAGCAAGTTTAGAAAGTCCAATAATTTTTCCATCTGGAATATACCCAATGTGGGCTTTCCCATAAAAAGGAATCATATGATGTTCACAAAGACTATAAAACTCAATATTCTTAACAATAACCATATCTTTTGATTCACCTTCAAATATTGCGTTATTAATTAATTCATCAAGATTTTCAAAATAACCTTTTGTTAAGAAATCCCAAGCTTTTGCCACTCTTTTAGGCGTATTTATCAACCCTGATCTTGAAGGATCTTCTCCTAAAAGCTCTAATAAATTTCTTGTATTAGCTTCTAATTTTTTTCGTTTATCGTCGTTCATTTTTCCTCCAAATAACTTGCTGGTCTTATTTTATCTTTTAAAACCCATAATAAAAAATAGATAATTGGTGTATCAATTAATGCAACTATGACTTTAAATAACCAACCCATAAATAATAAACTTCCAAATCTTTCCCAACCTATTGCTCCCGCTGAACAAAGAATTAGTAATACCATTGATGTATCAACTAATTGAGAAAACATAGTAGAAGCATTATTTCTTAACCATAAGTGCTTTCCTTTAGTTAATCTTTTCCAAAAATGGAAAATACGTACATCAATGAACTGAGCGGTCAAATAAGCCATCATAGATGCTAAAAATGCTGGCGCAGATAGACCAAAAACTTTATTGAATGTTGCAGAGTCAACTGGCGACCAATCAGCTGCAGTAGCGTTCATTGAAATAAAAATTAATAATGTAGTAAAAACGCTAGCACAAAAACCTGAAATGACAACCTGATTTGCTCTTTTCTTTCCATAAAGCTCTGAAATAAGATCTGTAACCAAAAAGGTTACCGGGTATGCTATAATTCCAACAGATAGTTCAAAAGTTAAACCTAGAAAATTCCACGTAAAGAATTTTTGAAATATCAAATTGCAGGCAACTAAAGAAGCAATAAATATTCCAGTAAAAATCAGATATAATCGTTCTTGAAAATCATTCATCAATTGGTCCATAGTAATCAGTATAAATTGTTGGGGTTTCCTCTATACGAATTTTATGTAAAGTACATCCTTCTAAACGTTTTGTAATTTCTTCCCATATAAAAGTAACTAATACTTCTGTAGAAGGCTGTTTTCCTTTAAACCATGGAATGTCTTTATCAAACTGAGAGTGATCTAACACATCAACAACATGTGTATTTACAATTTTCTTTAAATGGCCCAAGTCAACAAGAAACCCTGAGTCAGGATTAACTTTTCCAGTAACTGTTACATGTAAGGTATAATTATGACCATGTACTCTTGTATCCTTTCCAAATACATCCCAATTTTCCTGTTCGGTCCATTTTTCATTTCCGTACTGATGTGCAGCACAAAAAGAAAATACTTTTGTTAAAAAAGTTGTGTTTTTTGAATTCATAGATATAATAATTTATTTAAATAATGACCTTCTTCCAACAATAGTTGTAATAGGGCAATCATTTGGGTTAAAATTCTTAGCAGGGCAATATTCTCTACCATAAAAAATAATTTGTAAGTGTAACTTACTCCATCGATCTTTTGGAAATAATCTTTTTGCATCTTTTTCAGTTTGAACAACGCTCCTTCCGCTAGATAATCCCCATCTATAAATACAACGATGAACATGCGTATCAACAGCGAAAGCAGGATATCCGAATGCTTGGGACATTACTACTGAAGCTGTTTTATGTCCTACTCCGGGTAATTGTTCAAGCTCTTCAAAATTTTTAGGTACTTTTCCATTATGAATTTCAATTATCATTTTTGATAATTTCAGAATATTAGCAGCCTTTGCTGGTCCAAGACCACAAGGCTTAATGATTTGATATAAATTCTCATATGAAAGTTTTAACATTTTTTTTGGAGTATTTGCAACCTTAAATAAATATGGTGTAACCTTGTTAACAGACTTATCAGTGGAATTTGCAGAAAGTAGTACAGCAATCAATAAAGTAAAGTGACTTGAATGATTTAAAGGAGGTTCTACTGTAGGGTAAAGTTCATCAAGCTTTTCTATGATGAATTTTACTTTATCTTTTTTAAGCATTAATAATTAAAGCTCTTTCAACGCCTTATACGTTAAAGATTTTGGTCGAGTCAAAGGCATTCCCATTGCTCTAGCTAAAACCATTTGGGATACAATTCCAAGAGATCTAGACATACTAAATAAAACAGTATAAAACTGAAATTCTTTAATACCATAATGATATAAAAGTGAACCAGATGCCGCATCAACATTTGGCCACGGATTTCTTGCCTTCCCATGCTCTTTAAGAACATCAGGAACAATATCAAATAATTTTGAAACTACATCAAATACATCACTTTCTTTAATGTGTTCTTTACCAAAATTCATAAATGCAGTGAATCTTGGATCAGGACATCTTAGTACTGCATGTCCATAACCTGGAATCACCTTGCCAGAATTTAATCTTTCCCATGAGAATTCTTTTAGCTGTTCATCTGATGGCACACCTTTGTAATGATCTATAATATCTAAAACAAACTTCAAATTATTTTGATTTGCGAGGCCATGCAAAGGACCAGCTAGACCATTCAAGCCAGCAGATAGTGAATAGTACGGATCTGATAAAGCAGAATTAACAGTTAATGCACTAAAAGTGCTGACATTTCCGCCTTCATGATCACAATGAAGCATCAAATACAATTGCATCATTTTTAACATATCATCTGAATAATCTATTCCCATCATTTGTAAAAAGTTTTCAGACCAATCAACTGAATCACTTGCTTTTAACCTGTCTCCCTTATCAAATCTTGATCTATAAACAGCAGCACCAATAGCAGGCAATTTAGCAATGATATTTAAACCATCTTCAAGAGTGCTTTCCCAATAATCTCCTTTAGAAACAACTAAGTCATAAGCTTCAGCAAACTTACTTTCCTTTTGCATTGATAAAATTGCTGTGTTAAACATAGCCATAGGATGAGAATCTTTTGGCATGCCAGAAAGAACATCCCAAACGTAATCTGGAACAGTACTTCTCTCCTTTAACTCATGCTGTAAATCAAGTAACACATCTGCATCAGGAAGCTCACCAATTAATAATAAGTATAGTATTTCTTCAGGTTTTAAATCAACTAGATCAAGAATATGTTTTCCTCTTACATGAAGACCAGCATCAGCAGTAACTGATGAGGTGTCACATATCATACCCTTGACACCTTTCATTCCTGAATAAGCTTTGTCAATAGTAACAGTGCTTGTTACAGTATCGCCTTTTTCATCAAGAAGTTGACGATAATTATATCTCCAATCCGGAATTTTTTTTGATAGTTGTTCTTTTAATTTCCCCATTGCTTCATAATTTAAGTTCGAAATTGCATTTTGTGTAATTGTTTATATAATCCTTCAATATTTACTAGCTCATCATGCTTACCTTCTTGTACAATTTGTCCATTTTCTAGTACTAAGATTTTATTAGCATTATGTACAGTTGAGAGCCTATGTGCAATTACAAATACTGTTCGCTCGCTCATCAGATTTTCAATTGCTGATTGGACATGCTCTTCAGATTCGCTATCGAGCGATGATGTAGCTTCATCTAATATTAAAATAGGAGGATTTTTTACAATTGCTCTTGCTATAGCAATTCTTTGTTTTTGTCCTCCCGATAGTGATACTCCTCTTTCACCAATGATAGTATTGTATCCATCAGGAAGCTTTTTGATAAATTCATGAGCATTTGCAGCTATTGCTGCATCCTTAATCTTATCATCAGAAATATTTTCAACACCATATGCAATGTTTGCCTTAACACTGTCATCAAAAAGAAATGTTTCTTGAGTGACAATTCCCATCAAATATCTTAAAGAATTAATCTTGAATTCTTTGATATCCTTTCCATCAATTTTTATTGAACCGCTTAACGTATCATAAAATCTTGGTATTAAATCTACTAAAGTAGATTTTCCAGCTCCACTAGGACCTACCAAGGCAAGGATTTCTCCTTTATTTATCTGGAAATTGATATTATTTAATACTTTATTATCATCTCCATAAGAAAAAGATACATTATCAAAAGATAGTGTGTTTTTTAAATCATTTACCTCTACAGCATTATCAATATCTTGTATATCAGATTTAGTATCCATTATTGCAAATACTCTATCTGCGGATGCAAGTCCATTTTGCAATTCATTAACAACGTTGGTTAAGTTTTTTAACGGCTGGAATAAACTAAAAAGTAAAAGAATAAATCTTAAAAAATCTTCTGAGCTAATTGATTCAATAACTAATACATCTCTTGCACCTACCCACAATAATAAGGCTGCAATAGTTGCACCAAATGTTTCAGAAACAGGAGATGAAACAAATCTTAACCTATCTCTTCTTAACATCAATTTATAATATTTTTGGGTTTCTTTAGCAAATCTATTGATTTCAAAACCTTTAGTAGCAAAAGCTTTAACAATTCTCATTGAACCAATCGTTTCAGCTATCATAGAAGTCATCCCAGCTAATTGAGCCTGACTTCTTGTAGATCTTCTTCGAATACTATGAGAAATACCAAAAATTATTATACCACTAACCGGTATTATTAAAAGTGCAATTAAAGCAAGTTTTGTACTTACAATAAATAGCAAACTCATTAAAATGATAATATTGATTGGCTCAACAAATAACTTTTGAAACATGATAGATAGTGAGTTTCTCATATTGTCAATATCATTCACCAAAACAGCAGTTAATTCTCCAGATTTATTTTTGTTAAAATAGGATAAAGAAAGATAATGGAAGTGGCTATATAGCTTATTTCTAAGGTCACGTATTAATCGGTATTGAACAATTGAAAGAGTAATATTTTTTATATACAGCGATATATTTTTTGCCGTGAAAACTACAATAAGTGCAACACACACTGCTGAAACTGTGCTTATGGCTGTATCTTTTAAAAGTAAACTATTGGAAAATAACTTAAGCCTGTCATTCATTGTTAACTCACTTAAGCTTGAAAGTCGCTGATTTTCAAACAACATTTCATTGAAGTCAATTAAGATATTATTAATCATTGTGGCAGTTATCCAAATGGATGCACTATTGAAAATAACAAAGATAAAAGCTGCTAAAGTCGACAGAATAAGAAATGGCCAATGAGCCAATACAAATCTAAATAATCTTTTTAGTGATGATTCTTTCATAAGATTTACTTAAAAACCATTTTTGAATGAAGAATGTCAGCTTCTGTGAACTGTTCACCCGATACCTCAAATCCTAGTTTTCTATAAAAATCCACTACTGCTTCCTGTGCATGTAAATATATGGTTTTCTTAGAAGAAATTTGAGATAAAATAAAGTTTACAATCTGTTTACCTATGCCCATCCCTCTGAACTCATGCAATACTGCAAATCGTTCTAACTTTATGCCAAAGCTAGTTTCTCTCCATCTACCTGTTGCAACAGGCAAATCATTATGATAGCAAATGATATGATGAGATTCATCTTCATATTCGATTTCAATATCTATTGGGACATTTTGTTCTTCAACGAAGACCAATTTTCTGATATTAAGTATCTCTTCATATTGTTTATCAGTATTTACTAATTGTATATTTAAATTCATTTTAACAATTTGGACAATATATAATGTTTAATCGTACACTAACAACAATTCTCGGAATTATTTGCTTTCTATCATTTTCTTTATCAGACGATAAATATTCTTCTTACAGAGAGCTAAAAAAAATATCAAATGGGATGTCAATAATTCACACTAGTAATAGTATGGTAGGGATTATTGCAATTCATGGATTTTATCCTGCATATTGGGTTGGTATTCATCATGAATGGGTTCAACCATTTAATTATTTAGTAGAAAATGATATTAATACTTTTTTTTACAAATATGACTGGAACGACTGCCCAAGTAGTGTTGCTGTAGATTTTAATAAAGAGCTAAATGACTTAATAAATAAATATCCTAATATTAATCAATGGCAGGTTGTTGGACACAGTATGGGTGGTACAGTAGTATTATTTTCAATACTGAATGCTGAATTAAATGAAAATATAATTTATAATACAGTTGCTACTGCCTTGCATATGGATATTGATAAAGTTCCAATGACTACAAGAATGTCTATAGAAAAAAGATTTAAAAAATGTCCTGATAATTTAAATAGTTTTGATGAGGTATTTTCAAAAGGGTTTAAAAATAAATTAGTCCAATGGAGAAATATTAAAGAATTTGACTCTCAGTTTAAGAAATATGATTTTGATCCTTACAACAAAGAGATTAAAAATTCAGTTGTTGTGCAATTCCCTGATAGCTTAAACGGTGAGCGTGTAGGCCATACTTCGAGCTTATATTTTGCAATTTTAGAAATTGTCAACTAATTCAATAGAGACTGGACAATGATCTGATCCCATTACGTCTTCATGAATATCTGCATCGGCTACTGATTCTACAAAACCTTCATTCACAAAAAAATAGTCAATTCTCCATCCAATATTTCTTTGTCTTGCTCCAAAACGATAAGTCCACCATGAATATCTTTCAGGTTCATCGTGAAATAATCTAAACGTGTCAACATAACCATTTTCAATATACTCATCTAACTGAGCCCTTTCAACAGGCATAAAACCGGAATTTTTTTCATTTGCTTTTGGATTGGCTAGATCAATCGGAAAGTGAGCAGTATTCCAATCCCCCGCAACTACTACATTGGTTCCAGATTCTACTTGCTCATTCAATATTACTAATAAATCGTCATAAAAATCTAATTTGTATTGTAATCTATGCTCATCTTTTTGTCCATTCGGAAAATAAATGTTATATAATAAAAAATTTTCAAATTCTGTAATTAATACTCTTCCTTCTCTATCATATTTCTCAATTCCCAACCCATATTGAACATCAAGCGGTTCATGTTTACAAAAAGTCGCAACTCCGCTATAGCCTTTTCTGACTCCAGAATGCCAATATCCATGGTATCCGTGAATATTTTGAAGTGATTCAGGTAATTGATTAAAATTTGCTTTTGTTTCCTGAATACAAAGAATATCTGGAGATGTACTATCAACCCAAGTAAGGAATCCTTTTTTTTCTATTGCTCTTACTCCGTTTACGTTCCATGAAAAAATTCTCATTGGCTTAATTACTCCTTTAATTTTTAAAATATATTAATAAATTTAGCCATGAATTTTAAAGAAGATTTTAAAAAAGTTATTGAAGAAAACAAGATTGTACTTTTTATGAAAGGAACAAAGGAAATGCCTGTTTGTGGTTTTTCTAAAACAGTAGTCAGTGTTCTTGACCACTATGGAGTTGACTTTCATGATGTAAATATTCTTGGACACGAAGATATGAGACCAGCATTAGCCGAGTTATCAGGATGGCCAACTTTCCCACAACTATTTGTTAATGGAAAATTACTTGGCGGTTGTGATATTACTGTAGAAATGCACGAGAATGGTCAACTTTTAGATGCTTTAGACGTTTAAATAAAGTCTATTGTAATAATAATATCTTAGTTCTATATTTTCTACGTTTTTGGCCCGTTCGTCTAGTGGTTAGGACTCATGGTTTTCATCCATGCAACAGGGGTTCGATCCCCCTACGGGCTGCTTCCATTTCTGTAGAAAATGTTGAAAATATGACTTTTTTACAAAAATAAACCGACCAGTCGGTTTTTTCTTGTTTTTTTCAAATTGTTGTACTTAAATTATTATGTCAATATGAGTTAGTTGGGGCGGGGGAAATCCTTGATTGGTTCATACACTATGTATTTATATCTCAATTCTAAATAATACAACACACCAACTCCCGCCTTACTCCATTTCAATAAAATAATTTGGGCTATGGTCTAATTGGCAAGGCACCGAACTGTTAATTCGGATGATTCTGGTTCGAGTCCAGATAGCCCAGCTGGCTATCTAGCTGATTTCAAAAAAGATTTTGCAGCATTTCCAACTTCAAAACCCTTATTGAAATCATTGTCTCTACTTCTTTCGAATGCTTGTTGAGCATTTTGACATGTAAGTACACCAAATAAAACAGGAATATGTGACTTTATAGAAATTTTCATTATTCCACTTGATACAGCTTGACAAATATAATCATAATGATCTGTATCTCCCTTGATGACACATCCTAACGTTATGACTGCATCATATCTTTCAGATTCTATACATTTTTGTGCTGATGCAGGTAATTCAAAAGCTCCTGGAACTTTAATTATATCTAGCTTATGATCTTTTAAAGATTTTTTACATCCTTCTAAGAGGCCATCTACTATTTCTTTATTAAATTCACTAATAATTACTGCGATCATTAATCTAATATATGGTTTAGTTTTGTTTTCTTGATTGATAAATATTTTTTGTTATGTTCTGACGGATCAATATTAATTGATACTCTATCAGCTATTTTTAAATCATGTCCTTCAAGCCCAATAAGTTTTTTTGGATTATTGGTCATTACGATTAATTCTTTGGCTCCTAAATCTTTCAAAATTTGAGCACCTACTCCATAATCTCTTAAATCTGCTTTAAAACCTAAAGCGTTATTGGCTTCAACAGTATCTAAATTTTTCTCTTGCTGAAGCTTATAAGCTTTAATCTTATTTCTTAGGCCAATTCCTCTTCCTTCTTGCCTTAAATAAACAATAATTCCAGAACCTTTTTCAACAATTTTTTTCATTGCAAAATCAAGTTGACTACCACAATCACACATCAAAGAATGAAAAATATCTCCAGTAAGACATTCAGAGTGAACTCTAATTAAGACAGGTTTTTTGTTGTCAATTTTTCCATAGGTTAATCCAAGGTGCACTTTGTTATTATAAATATCATCATACATATGTAGATCAAAATCACCAAATTTTGTTGGCAGTTTAATTTCTTCAACTTTTTTAATGATACTCTCTTCTTTTCTTCTAAATCGTATAAGGTCCTCGATGGAAATAATTTTTAAGTTATGTTGTTGTGCAAATTTCAACAACTCAGGGCCTCTAAGCATTTCACCATCATCTCCGATAATTTCACAAATGACTCCACTTCTAGAAAAACCTGCAAGCTGAGCAAGATCCATACTTGCTTCAGTATGACCTGCTCTTCTTAATACTCCTCCATTACGTCCTACAATAGGAAAAATATGACCAGGTCTAGCTAAATCAGAAGGATTCGTTTTGTCACTAACAATTGTTTTGATTGTTTTACACCTATCTGAAGCAGATATACCAGTTGTGGTTCCTTTAATCGCATCTACACTTACAGTAAATGCAGTTTCATGCAAACTAGTATTTTTCTGTTCCATTGGTTCGAGATCTAATTTTTTTGCTCTTGACTTTGAAACTGAAATACAAATTAAACCTCTACCTTCTTTGGCCATAAAGTTAATATTTGCAGGAGTAGCAGCATCAGATGCCATTACCAAATCACCTTCATTTTCTCTGTCCTCATTATCAAGAACAACAACCATGCCACCAGCCTTAATTTCTTTAATTGCAGAGGAAATAGTGTCAAATTTCATTTTCTTACTTCCATAAAGTTTTCAATATATTTTCCTAAAATATCAACTTCAACATTTACACTATCTCCGGCCACCAAATTTCCAAAAGTAGTTAACTCAATTGTGTGAGGAATTAGTGCAACATCAAATGTATTTTCATTCTTACTTGCTACTGTCAAGCTGACTCCATTTAAAGCTATGGAACCTTTTTCAACTATATATTTCTCTATATCATTATCCATTTTAAACGTCCATGTAGATGATTTATCAAAGTATTGAACATTCTTAATTTTTGTGACACAATCAACGTGTCCTTGTACAAAATGTCCTCCCATTCTAGCAGAAGGTAATAATGCTCTTTCTAAATTTAATTCATCTTTTTCTTTCCAAAATTCAGCGGTTGTTCTATTCAAGGTCTCATTAACTAGTTGGACTTCGAATGAATTATTGTCAATTTTAACAACCGTAAGACATACTCCATTACAAGAAACACTATCGTTAATTGACACATCAAACGAATCATTATGATGTATACGTAAAATCATCCCGTCTTCATTTTTTTCAAATGAATCGATTTGTCCTTTTGTTTCTACTAATCCTGTAAACATTTCTTTTTATATGTTTTTTTAATATCGCTGCTGAATGAAATTTCAGATACCAAATCTAAAGATGAACGAATTGTATCAAAATCACCACTATAAAAAGGGATACCCTCATTAAATTTTTTTGGAGAAATATATTCATGAATTTCATCAAAATATCCACTTTGTATAAATGACGTTATGGTTTTTTTCCCCCCTTCTACAAGTAAAGATTGTACATTTTCCTTAAATAAATTGTCAAGAACAATTTTGATATTATTTTCTGGACGTTTTTCATTCAATGTTTGAAAAATTATAGGGTTTTTCTTTGACACTTTTAGAGATGATGATAATGGTTTTGAAGAAAGGATGACAATACGTGGATCTTTGCCTAATCCATGAGAATCCAATGAAGGATTATCTTGTTCAATAGTATTTCTGCCAACTAAAATTGCATCGCAACCAGATCTTGTGAGATGGACATCTCTCCTTGCATCTTCTTTAGTAATCCATTTTGAACTTCCATCTAAATGAGCAATAAATCCATCTTGAGTTCTGGCATATTTTAATATTATAAATGGTCTCTTATTTTCAAAAAATGTAAAAAATCTTTGATTTATTTTTTTAGCTTCAATCTGACAATCCCCTACCTCAACCTCAATGTTAGCGTTTTTTAGCTTATCTATTCCCCCCATAGCCTTTTTATTGGGATCTGCTATAGCAATAATTACTTTTTTAAACATTTTTGATTTAATAATAGCATCAACACATGGAGGGTTATTCCCAAAGTGTGCACAGGGTTCTAAAGTGACATATAAATCGGCATCTCTAATTGGAGTTTCAAGAGATTCAATAGCATTTACTTCAGCATGCTTTGTTCCAAATGCTTTATGATGCCCACTTGCAATAATCTTGTCATTTTTTACTATGACACAACCAACCAAAGGATTTGGATAAACTTTATTTGGATTAGCTTTTAAAGCTTCATTTATAGCTTGTTGCATAAAAAAGGAATTTTGCATTATATTTAATTATTAGTTAAGAAATTGAGCTAACAAGCCATGAAAATGATGTACGCCCTGCTCTCTAGTTGGTGAATATCTTCCTGATTTATAAAATGATGACTGAATACCTTTATTAACATTTTCAACAATGAATTCATCTTCTCTTTCTACTTTGTCAATATCATTTCCAGCACCTTTATGAAGTTTTGAATCATCAAAAACATATGTTAGAAAAGAAACTTTAGTTTTATTAATAGATAAGGGTTTAACAATATTGACTGAAAGACCCCAAGGATAAAAATTGAACATCATATTTGGAAAAACCCAATAATAGTATGCTGCAATATTTTTTCCATAATCAATATGCTCTTTTGGAAAATCAAAAACTTCATTTGATTCATCTGAAAAACCTATTTGTAAGTTACAGTGATCATAAAGAACTGTTTGATAATTACTATAATCTAAAACCTTATTTAATCCTTCATGAACAAATGGAATATGAAATCCTTCTAAATAATTATCACAATACAATGCCCAATGACAATTGACTAGATAGTCTTTAGATAAATTGGCATCAAATGAAAATTGATCTAAAGGTAAAAATCTAATTCTTTCATCCATAACATCTAACACGCTCTTAAATTCAAATGCAGGATTCATTCCAGCAAATAAAAAAGGGCCCCACTCTTCAATGGGGAAGCTATGCAAATTGTCATTTTCTGATGGAAAATTTTTAGTTTGTTCAAATTCAGGCATCGATTTAAAACTACCATCTAAATCAAATGTTCTTCCGTGGTAACAGCAAGTTAATTTTTTAGATTTTCCAGGTCCGAGTGCAACAATATTTCCTCTATGTGTACAGACATTTGTAAGACAATGGACTTTACTTTCATCATCCCTTGTTATGACAATAGGCTCAGTCAAAAAACCGTCAAGTATCGTCTGTGGCATAAGTGAATTATTTAGCTTTATTTGTGAATTATCTCCAATGAATTGCCATGATTTAAGAAAAATATTCTGCTTAATTTTTTCAAAAACATTTGGATCTCTGTAAAAAGAGGATGGTAATGTTTCAGCTACAGAAATATCGGAATGAATCTTAAATGGTTTAGCCATAGAAAAATAAATTTACGTTAAAATAAAAAACCAAATCTTAAGCCTAAATGCGTAGTACCATATTTGTTGGCTATGCTTGGCTCAATAAAAGGTTGACCTGCGGAGGTATTATTAAGAATAAAAGGAAGGGCAAATTCAATATAGGTGCTAGACACTTTAAATGAATTTGTATCGTTATTTTCATTCAAAACAGAACCACCTTCATCAGTATTTAAAGCATCCATTGAATCAAAAATATTCTTTTCATTGCTAATTCCAATTTTCACCCTTGGAATCATAAAGAAATTGGCATCAGTCTCTAATTCTTTGTAAGCACCAAACTCAATTGCGTAAAACTTTCCATAAAAGTCTTGATTTAAAAATTTTAATGCGTCACTACTATAATTTTTTGTTCCATATCTTAAACCTAAAGATAAATTTATAGGGGGATTATATTCAAACAATGATTGATTCTCATTGAGATAATAGGTTAAACCAAACGAGAAGGCTTTATCACCAACATTTGCATTCTCTGAACGAAAATTTTTGACAAAGTTGAAGTTTTCTTCTTCGGAACTTGACTCTCCAACTGTTGTATTAAAGCTATATTCATCTTTTTTGTTATTTAATGAATAACCATATGCTAAGTCAATACCAAGAGTTCCATTATAGATATATCCAAATCCAATTCCATTTTCATAACTATCTCTGAGAAATTTTCCCTCTCCGAAAAAATCAACATTTTGATCATGCTTAAATGAAACTGAAAGTCCTGAAAATCCCTCCGGAACTATGTGAGTTTGAGCATTTAAGAAAGAAAGCGATACAATAATAATTGTTAATAGTTTTTTCATTTAAAAATTTACTGAATGAATCAGTCTTTAAGAATTTATTTTTTATTTTTTTCAATTAAGTCTTCAAGTTTGCCAAATATTAATTCAGTCTGTCTTGGAGCTCCAACAATGATATCACGAATGATTCCATCACTGTCAACAATAAAATGTCCAGGAGCTACTGGAGTAAAGTCATACATAAGAGATCTTGATATTGAGCCATGCTCATATTTAAACTCGGTTTTTTCAAGAAAAAATTTAATATCTGGAATAGTATCGAAACTTAAAGCTAAAAAATGGATATCTTCATTTTGATATTGATCAACTAAGTCATTTAAATACGGCATTTCAGCGATACATGGACCACAATTAATGTACCAAAAGTTTATTACCAATAATTTACCTTTATAATCTGAAAAGGATTTTACACTTCCATCAATCATTTGTAAAAAATCACCATCAGGAAGTGGCTTATCTTTCCACTGATCATTAATTCTTTTATTAAGAACTGCTCCTTGCCCTCCTGATCTTCTGAGCTTATTCTCCTCGATAAGATTCTCTATAGCATCATCGGGAACAAACCCTCTCAAATCTTCATAATCTTGAAATAAAATGTACTCAGTATTATTGTTGTCTTGATCATATCTTCTTAGTGCTTGGATATTATCCATATATTGAACAAGACTATCTTTTTGAGCTTCGGTTAGTATATTGCCCTGAGCATCTTTAAAAACAATACCATTTGTTATTTGTTGAGATGGCTGAGAATCTTCCTCAAAAGATTCTTGCGTTGAATTGTTTTGAGATTGAGCTGGCTTGACGCCTTTATCTGATACCTCACTCTGACAAGCTATTAAAAATAATATGGTTATGGTTTGTAAAATTCTCATTTCTGTCGATTCAAATATAGTTTTAATATAAACAAAGCTGAAACAACAATACATATAACACAAAACCATAAAAATATTGCTTCAAAATTCTCTTTCAACCAGAGAGCTGTTCCAGATAATTCTTCTTTTTTAATTAAATACATAGTAGTTTCGCAGGCAAATTTAAGCAAAAATATGATAAAAACATTATTAACAAGTAACATGGCATTAATAGCCTTTCTTTCAATAGGAATTATTTTTCTATTGGTTGGGTTAACTGCAAAAAAGACAAACGATCCTTTAGAAAAATCTAAAGCAATTGCGAGCTTTTATGATTTGAAAGCGACATCAATTGATGGTGAGGAGATTAATTTCGAACAATTTAAAGGTAAAAAAGTATTGATTGTCAATACTGCGTCAGCCTGTGGCTACACATATCAATATGATGGCCTTCAAAAACTTCATGACCTTTATGGTGAACATGTTGCTGTGCTTGGATTTCCAGCAAATGACTTTATGTTCCAGGAAAGAGGCTCTGATTCAGATATTGCTGAATTTTGTGAAAAAAATTATGGTGTTACGTTTCAAATGTTCTCAAAAATTACAACTAAAGGTAGAAACCAAAGTCCTGTCTATACTTGGCTCACAAATAAAGATTTAAATGGTTGGAATGAAAAAAAACCTACTTGGAATTTTTGTAAGTATCTTGTCAATGAAGACGGTGATTTAGTAGCATTTTTTGACAAATCTGTTAAGCCTCTATCAAAAGAAATAACTGGCTTATTTTAAGGCTAATTATCTAAGAAAAGTATCGTGCTTTTTTAAGCATACATCATAATCAAGCTTATAGCCATAATAATCATTCCAATTGTAACACCAATAATCGTATCGCTTGGCTCACCATATTCTTTAGCAACAGGTAGTAGTTCATTTAAAGCAACATAGACCATTATTCCTGCGCAAAATGCAAAAGATATACCAAATAAAGCTTCATTGAATACAGTTCTAAATATTAGAAATCCGATTAACGCTCCAATTGGTTCTGCGAGACCAGAAAGAAATGAAATATAAAAAGCTTTCCGCTTGCTTTTAGTTGCATAATAGATTGGAACAGAAACTGCAATGCCTTCTGGAATATTATGTACAGCTATTGCAGTGGCAAGTGTAACACCAATAGCAGGATCATAAACGGTAGCAGTAAAAGTAGCAAATCCTTCCGGAAAATTATGAATTGCCAAAGCAATTGCTGAAAAAACGCCAGCTTTAATTAATACAGATTCATTTTTATCTTCTGACCTAGAAATAAAATCTGCTATTGAATGATGATCAAATAATTGATCAATAAGAAGCATTAGTAATAATCCAACAACAAATCCTGTAACCGTTATCAACTTACCAAAGTTCATTCCATATATTGCTGTTAATGATTCAAAAGATAGTTGCATTAGCTCGACAAAAGATACATACAGCATGATTCCAGCAGATAAGCCTAGTGCAATTGCTAAAAAACGTTTATTAAATGATTTAGTAAAAAGCGCTAAACCGCTGCCAATTCCTGTACTTAACCCTGCAAAAGTCGCTAAAGCAAATCCTAGATATATATTATTTAATTCCATAATTTTACTAATGTTCAATATAGCAAAAATATTAATATCCGCACTAATTATATTTGTCGCATCAGAGATTGGAAAAAGAGACTCTCTCTTAGGAGCTATAATTGTATCTCTTCCAATGATTTCTTTGATTACAATTTCATGGATTTATTTTGAAACTAAAGATGTAGATAAAATAATTGATTTTTCCTATGGAGTGTTTGCAATGATTATGCCTTCGTTATCATTTTTTATTACATTGCCATATTTTTTAAAAAGAATCAATTTCATCCCTAGTATGTTTCTTTCAATTTTAATCATGATAGTATTATATTTTACTTTAAGTATGTTATATAAAAAAATTGGAGTTGAAATTTAAAATGAAAACATTACTAATCTTATTCTTAATCTTTGCAAGTTTTTTGAAAGGAGCTGACACAATGAAGACAGTTAAATCGGTAGATTTAGAAAAATTTATGGGCAAATGGTTTGTGATTTCTTTAGTTCCTAATATGATTGAAAAAGGTGCAACAAATTCTTCAGATACTTACGTTTTAAATAAGGATGGCACTATAGATATTACTTACGATGCTATTAAAGATGGTCAAGCAAGACAGATTAAACAAAAAGGTACCGTGATAAATAAAACTTCAAATGCAGAATGGACCATTCAAATGAGAAAACCTTTTATTCCATTTATAAAATTTCCATTTAAAATCATTTATCTTGATGATAATTATGAATATATGGCAGTTGGTTATCCTAAAAATACTATGGGTTGGATAATGGGAAGAACTTCAAAAATAACTGATGAAGAATATAAAAAAATTATTACTTCATTAGAAAAGCTAGGTTACAAAAAAGAACAATTTGAGTTTGTTAAGCATGACTAGTCTTTTTTAGGTACAGGGTCATAACCTTTCCCGCCCCATGGATGACATTTTATAATTCTCTTCATGGATAAATAAAGACCTTTAAATAAACCCCACACTTTTAAAGAATCCATGCAATACTTAGAACATGTAGGTTGAAACCTACAATTCGAACCTAATAATGGCGAAATAAGTATTTGATAAAATTTTATTATTACAATGAACGGAAAGATAAAAATTTTATTCATCTTTTTTGAAGTCTTTATAGAGCATACTAGTTTGAATATCTTTATTTCCTTGATATTTTCCACTCTTATAAGGATCTACTTCACCTTCTACGGAGTGATAAAAAATTTGACAAATTTCAAAAGAAGGATAAATTTTAATTGGTTGAACACAAAAAATCTCTAAAGTCCAATAACCTTTAAACCCAACATCGCCAAATCCTGCTGTTACATGAACAAAGAGTCCTAACCTACCAACAGATGACCTTCCTTCAAGCATTGGTACTAAATTATGCGTCTCAGTGTATTCTATTGTCCTTCCTAAATACAACTTTCTGCTTTCAAGCAATAATCCATCCTCTGGTATAATAATTTTCTTAGCAGCATTATCTTTTTTCATATCTAGAGGACTGTTTTCATAAACCATTAACTCATTGTGGAGTCTTAAGTTGTAACTATTAGGGTTGATCTGATTTTCATTGAAAGGTTCAATGATGATATCTTGATCTTTACGTTTAAGAATTTCTTTTCCTGATAAAATCATAGTTTGTATTCGAGGTTATATAATTTTTTTTAGGTTACAAAGTATTTTTTGTATCTTTCTATATGGATTTCCTATCATGGTGGCAAACTTTACCTTCAAAAATGGATCCGGTACTAATTTCAATTGGTCCCTTAACTATTTATTGGTATTCAACAATGTATCTTGTTGCTTTTGGTGTAGTGTATATTCTTTGTAGCAAAAAAATTAAGGAAAATAAATTTAATAAAATTAATCTAGAACAATTTGAAGATTTGTTATCTTGGTGTTTTATTGGATTATTAATTGGAGCAAGATTTGGATATGTGATTTTTTATAATTTTGAATATTACCTTTCCAATCCATTAGAGATTCTTCTTCCTTTCAAATATTATAATGGTAATTGGGTCTTTACTGGTATTGCAGGTATGTCTTACCATGGAGGGGTTATTGGAGTAGTTGCTGCAATATGGCTGTTTAGTAGAAAAGTAAAATTGCATTTATTTGAATTAGCAGACTTTTTGACTGCCGCTATTCCTTTAGGCTATTTTTTTGGTAGAATTGGAAACTTTATTAATGGAGAATTATACGGCAGAACAACTGAAGCATCTATAGGAATGTATTTCCCTAATGCAGGAGATAATGCATTGCGCCATCCATCCCAATTATATGAAGCGTTTTTTGAAGGAATTATTCTATATTATGTTATTAAATCATTCAATAAACATAATAAACTTGGATTTAATAGTGGTACGTATGTGTTTGGTTATGGACTTGTACGATTTTTCATTGAATATTTTAGAGAGCCAGATGCTCACTTAGGATTTATTCTTTTCGATTTAAGTATGGGCCAACTTCTATGTATAGCGATGATGCTGAGCGGAATATGTATTTGGTATGTTGGTAATCAAGAAACTGCTAAAGCTCAAACTTAAACGCCGGCTCTTCAATAGTCATAGTAGAAGACTGAACATTTTTAGTTCCATAAACATTCATGATGTTTTGTTGCTTTTGATACATATCCATAAATATTGTATTGAATACAGCAACATTAGATGGCGAATTAAATTTATCAATCTCTAAAAAAAATAGAGTGAAATCTCCGTCAATTTTCTTTCCAAGATATCTCCAATAATGATCTTGTATAATAAAATTATCTGAAAGATAATCTATTATAAAATCATCAATATCTTTGTTTTCTTGCTCAGAACCTAAATTGGCTAGATTAAAATCAGCTTTCTTTAATAACGCTTCTACATCATGAGTAAACGTTTGGATAGTTATCTCTAAACTTTTTTGATTATCACTTAGGCGCACCTCAGTTGTAGTCAGAAAAAACTGATGACTAAAAACAACCGAGTGTAATAAAATTATTTTAAAAAATAATTTATACATTATTTAGTCGTCCTAATATTACTTGGAATCGCTTTGTTTAGCTCTCTGCATTGGATTCGATCCACCGTACCATGATGAACTATCATACTTATAGATATCAAATAAAGTTGGCTCGTTCTTTGGTGGCCAATGATTATTATCTCTGAATGTATCAGCAGTTTCTCTAAAAGGATCTAATGTAAAGCTTACAACTTTCTTTTCAGTTTTGAACACCTTGGATACTTCTGGTCTATTAAATCTCCAAATTTCTACAGGTATTCTGACAACATCAGTTGATCCATCTTCAAATGTCATTTCAATAATCAACGGCATCACAAGTCCGCCAATGTTTTTGAATTTAATCTTGTAGAAGTGATCATTTCTTTTTGCTAATCTTCGTTCGTTGTCAGATAGTTCGTCCAGCAATTCTTCATACTGGCTTTTACCACTCATTTTTTCCATGATTTTAGCTTTCATTTCATCTGAAAGATCAGCATCATTTAACATTGTTTCATACCTTCTACGTTGGCTGTCATCAGTTATATCAGCAAACTCATCATAAGAGTCATAAAAGTCTCTTGTTTTAGGATCTCTATCTGTAACAGTTTGCTTAATATCTTTCTCATCCAACATTGCAGCATAATATTTCTTGCTTTCTTTATCTTTCTTTTCAGCTGCTCTTTTTTTGGTTGGATCAATCTCTAACTGAAACCATTCAACTTCTTCGATAGATAAATCTACATGATCATTCGTAAAGAACCATCCTCTCCAAAACCAATCTAAATCTACACCAGATGCATTTTCCATAATTCGGAAAAAGTCAGAGGGTGTTGGATGCTTAAACATCCAAGTTTTTGAATATTCTTTGAATGCAAAATCAAATAATTCTCTGCCCATAATAGTATCTCTTAAAATATTCAATGCAACTGTAGGTTTACCGTACGCATTTGCACCAAATTGATAAATGGATTCAGAATTTGTCATTATTGGCATTATGTTAGATTTATCTCCTCGCATATATCGCACGATATAGTCTTGGTTGTTTCTAGGATGAAACAACTCTGAGTCCCACGCTCTTCCTGCCAAATCATCCATAAAGGAATTAAGACCTTCATCCATCCATGTCCATTGTCTTTCATCTGAATTAACAATCATTGGAAACCAGAAGTGTCCAACCTCATGTATAATTACTCCAATTAATCCTCTTTTTGTTCTTTCAGAATATGTACCGTCTTCTTCTGGTCGATATCCATTAAATGAAACCATTGGATACTCCATTCCCATACGATCAATATGAGCTGAAATAGCAACAGGATATGGATAATCAAATGTATACTTTGAATAGAAATCAACAGTGTGTGCTACTGCTTTGGTTGAATATTGGCCCCATAGAGGGTTTGCTTCATTAGGATAATAGGACATAGCCATTACCGTATTATCGCCTACTTGTACACCCATTGCATCCCATATATATCTTCTTGAAGCAGCAAATGCATAATCTCTTACATTTTCTGCCTTAAAGTGCCATGTTTTTTGTCTACTTGTTTTTGTTTCAAGATTTTCTAAAGCTTCATCTACTGTAACAATTAAAACGGGTTCTTTGGATTTCTTTGCTTTTTCAAGTCTATTAATTTGCTCATCAGTAAGCACTTCATCCGGGTTTTGTAATGCTCCGGTTGCTCCAACAACAAAATCCTCAGGTACAGTAATTTTTACATCATAATCACCGAAAATCAATGTGAATTCACCCCTGCCTAAGAATTGTTTATTTTGCCAACCATATACATCATTATACATACACATTCTTGGAAAAAATTGTGCTACAGTATAGATGTAGTTATCGTCATCCTCAAAATATTCATATCCTGATCTTCCACCGTCTCTAATATGATCATTGATATTATACCACCATTTAATCTTGAAAGTATAAGTGTCTCCCGATTGAATTGGTTCAGGAACGTCAATACGCATCATGGTTTTATTGATTGTATATGGAACATTTTTATTTTTTTCATCTTTTACATACTGAATTTTGAAACCGCCGTCAAAATCACGATAAAAGTTTTCTAATGTTCTCGATGAGACTGTACTACCAATAACCATCTTCTCATTTCCTCTTTGCGCTGAAAGGTCACCGGTAGATTGAATTTTGTAAGAATCAGAATCTAAGGCTCTAACATTTTGTGTGAGCTCCATCCATAAATAATTCAATGCATCAGGAGAATTATTGTAAAACGTAACTGTTTCTTCTCCATAAAGTCTTTGCTTGTTATCATCAATTCTCAATTTCATATCATAATCTGCTCTTACTTGCCAGTATTCATGTCCTGGATAACCAGCAGCAGTACGATAAGTGTTTGGTGTTGTGATGTCTTCATTTAATTGTTTAAAACGATCTAAATTGATTTGATAAGAATTAAAATGTCTATTTTCTTCAAGATCAACGTTATCTTGAGCAAAAATCATTGAAAATAGGCACAAAATTATTGTGGTTTTTTTGTACATATTTATATCTCCTAAAATTGTATGAACTAACAATGTAAGTATCAAATAATGATGTTGTAAATAAAAAAAAGATGTTATCTTTATTATGTTAAGGAGACACTTATGGTTAAAAAAATACTTTTTATTCAAAATAGAACTGGAATTAAACGTTCTAATTTCTTTGATCACTGGGAAAATATCCATGCACCTCACATGGTGAATGTTCTTAAACCACAAAAATATATTCTGACATTCTTTGAAGAAGATATTGAAAGTGGATGCTGTGGAATGGCAGAGCTTTGGTTCAGTTCAGAAGCGGAATACCAGAAAGCAATGGAACGAAGAAAAACAGAATATGGTTCCTCAGATAATTGGCATGATGTAGCTAAAGCATGGCCAGATCCTGATCGCTATGAATACACTGGAAGAGAAATTAAAATAGTCGATAATACTTAGGTAATGTCAGCTAAATATCTTTTTCCCATAGCAATGGGTGGTTTTTTCATTTTTTATGTATCATTCATGTTACGCCAACCCTCTTTTACTTTTCAAGAAGGTGATATTTTCTTTCAAGATTTAGATTGTGGACCACCGTGTGATGCTATTGAAGCAGTAACCCAAGGTTATATGGGATCAAATCTATCTCATTGTGCAATTATAACTGAAGTTGGCCCTAATCTCAAAACTACCAAATTAGCTGAAGCTATAGGAGAAACTGTTACAGAAACTACTTTGGAAGAATTCTTAAATAGAAGCAATAAAGTACTTGTTGGAAGACTGAAGAAAGAACATGCTGAATTAATACCAACTACTCTT
This sequence comes from uncultured Fidelibacterota bacterium, assembly GCA_902538565.1. GTDB lineage: Bacteria > Fidelibacterota > Marinisomatia > Marinisomatales > Marinisomataceae > Marinisoma. The sequence goes on from CACBFQ010000001.1 coordinate 309,686, forward strand.
AAGCACATTAAAGACAATTTACTTGGGAAACCTTATGATTTTATTTTTGATATAACTGATGATACCTATTATTGTTCTGAAATTATTTATGAAGGATTACAGGTTGCAGATAGCAATCAACAAATCATGCAATTAAATCCAATGACATTCAATGAACCCGGTACAAATTCTCCATTTGTGCATTGGATAGAATATTATGAAGAATTAAATCATGAGATTCCGGAGGGTGAACTTGGATTAAATCCAGGAGGAATGTCTAGATCTGAAGGACTAGAAATTATTTATATGTTTGAAAAGCCTTCAGGATATGTCAATTAAAGCTTTGAGACAGTTGTAAGATATAAACAATCTTCACAGCTTGAATTATTAAAGTCAGGAGCTTCATCTAATTGCAAACAATTATACATCTCTTCTACTTGAGGTCCTATCCAAGATGTATCCAATGTAAATGGAACCAGAGTTCTTCTAAAATGCATTTCTCTTCCTAGATGAGGCTTACTTGCATCTCCGTTGTAATACATTAGATATCCAGTGTCAGAAACATCAAAACTATTTTGTTGCAATAACCAACTATAAACTTCTAATTGTCTTTTGTATGACTCTCCATTATTATATACGTCTGCAGATGATAAAATATCTGCTTTTTTGGCTGTAGCTTTAAAATCAATAACCACAAGCTTATCTTCTTCATCAATCATGATATCATCAACACCGCCATATAATAAAAAATTATGTTTTTCATCATGATATTGAATACCTGTGAAAGTATGTTGCCACTTTTCAATATCTTCATGTTGGAATGGTTTTATGTTCAATCCATTTTCTTTAAAAATACCATGCGGACGATCTTGAGCTCTACAAAAATCCATTTCTTTTTTTAGTAAATCATCAACAGCGCTATTGATTGCCCATCCAGGCATAGGTGGTTTTCTCAAACCAAGCTTGGCATCTTTATAAAAGCAGGTAGGACAATTAAAATATAGTTCAATTTTTGATCGACTAATTTTGAAGGTCTTATCAGGATTATATCTCCAATTCTCTCCTACAATAGGATTATAACCATACCCCATTAATCGACCTCCAAGGGATCAAAATCTCCTGACCATGCTAGACATTTTTGTTCATCAATTGCTATATTTGAAATTAAAGTCATATCATCAATTGAGATTTCGAAATGATCTAAACTTAAATTCTCTTTAAGTCTATCATATTTGACAGATTTTGGTAACACAGGATAACCGAGTTGAATGGCCCATTTTAAGAATAATTGTGGAACTGTAACTCTATACTTATTTGCAATATCTTCACAAGGTATTGCTCCACTTTTCATATCTTCTGGTTTTCCATTCCATCGTGAACCTTCTCTCCAATTAGGAATAGGTGCCAATGTAGAATAAGCAATAGGAAGAATTTCATTCTTGTCCATATATTCTGCTAAGGGCTTTGTAACTACGTGCCATGGATGAATTTCAATTTGGTTAGCTGATGGCATTTCGATTTCTGCTGCTTCAATTTCTTTCATGTGATGTACATTATAATTTGAAACACCAATATGTTTGACTTTTCCTTGTTTTTTTAATTCTATCATAGCTTCCCATAGCTCTAATCTATTTTCCTTAGCAAATGGATTATGAATAAGGTATAAATCTATTTCATCTACTTGTAAAAATTTTAAACTTTTTTCACAAGCTTTGATTGCACCATCAAATGTTTGAAATGGTTCTTCCTGATTAAACATTCCAGGCCACATTTTTGTAGTGATATAAATTTCATTTCTCGGAACAGCTAATGATTTAAGTGCGTTGCCTATACCTTCTTCATTTTGGTATACTTGAGCAGTATCAATATGCTTGTACCCTAAATTTATGGAATCTTTAGTAATAGATTCTGCCTCATCATTAGGAATAAGCCATGTTCCAAGTCCAATCATAGGGATATTTATTTTATTCATGTGAGTAGTATACGATTTTTTTTTGGATTGATTCCATCTTTTTTGTAATTGTTGGTTTCCTTGAATGTGTTGAGGTTCATATGGACACATTCTACATCCATTTCCGCAACATTGTTTTTGATTAATTAAAAATTGTGATGATAACATAAATTAAAAAAATATATGCAAAATATTTTCTATACCCTAATTGGAAAAATTAAGATAATGGGTAGTTAATGATTTTTCATCATCAGAAGCATAATTTTGATGCCAATTTTTCAGTCTTGGTTCCATTTGTGATTTAGCGTAAAACGGAAAAAACGTAAAAAGAAGTATGTAAGTTAAATAACCAGATGGGAGAACAACCCCTTTATTATCACATGGATTTAGCTCCCAAAATTCTTTTTGAGCATGTACATGATGATCTGAATGTCTAGTTAAATTGTAAGTTAAGTAGCTTGTCATTCTATTATTAGAATTCCATGAATGATGATACTGCACTGGTTTTCCTTTCATACGTACTAGTCCATAATGCTCGATAAAATTTGTTAATTGAAAAATGTAATTAGCTACAATGCCCAATGAAATATAAATCAACATTGCTTGCCAACTAAAAAAATATCCAATTAATCCAAAAACAATGAAAGTTCTCAAGTACCCATTTAAAATTCTATTATGAAAAGATAGAATATTTTGTTTTCTTCGCTTTAGTTGTCTGGTTTCAATCCCCCATGCATGGGTATGTTCTTTAAAAAAAGCGCTGAAAGCAAAACTGATTGGGTTTTCTCCGTAGGTGGCAGTAACAGGATCTTCTTCAATAATACCAATATTTTTATGATGACCATAAACGTGCTCAATTGCAAAAGCAGGATTCCAGGCAGTGGCTAGAGCCCAATTACCTACTTCGCAATCAAATTTTTTACTTGTTCTGTGGACCAATTCATGCCCAATGTTAATTAAGCTAAGTGCCATCAATAAACCCAATATTGGTATATAAAGTAAATAATACCATTCAAATGCATTAGAAACTTTATCTAGATATAAATATAGTAATATCAAAAACAATGGAACGTTTATAAAGAGTGAAAAATCTAAAAAGAATGGAAATCGATAATGTGGAGTTGAAATATCATCTCCTAGAGACAATTCTCCAATAACAATTGATACAACTACAAGAAAAGCAATTGAAAGTCCTATCCAACCATCAATTATTAAAGAAATTGCCATTAAAAAGAGATAAAAAGGCGTTAAAAAAAATTTTAAATATGATGTCACAAACAAAATTAAGGATTTTCATCCACAATTTCAATCCAACCACTCATCCACTTAGAATTGTCTTGTAAATCTTCGAAGGGAACTTCGATTCTTATTTTTTTAGCACACACAGAAAACATTTCAACTGTTTGAGTTTTTTTATTGATATTAAGGACTTCGTAATGACTCCAATTTTTAATTTTTTTGACAGCAGTCCATTTGGAATGTTCTAAATGTTTCATTTATGATTATTAAATGTTCAAAATATAACTTAAAGAATTCAAATATTGAAATTTTGTCGGGGTGGCAGGATTTGAACCTGCGACCCCCTGCTCCCAAAGCAGGTGCGCTAACCGGACTACGCTACACCCCGAAAATTGTTGGGTGACTGATCGGACTCGAACCGACGACCAATCGGACCACAACCGATGGCTCTACCAACTGAGCTACAGTCACCATAAGGCTTAATCAATTTAAGCATGGGAACTTATTATAGTTTAGGTTTTAACACAAGTAGAGTTAAATTTTAAAATCATATGAATACACTTAATAAATATTTATTTAAACAGTCCTTAATCCCATTTTTATTATCTGTTGCAGTAATCACCACAGTACTTTTTTTACAGTTTCTTATCAGAGCTGTAGATCGCTTTTTAGGCAAAGGGTTAGATGCGCTTACAATTTTCGAGTATTTATATTTAAATCTAGCATGGATTATCGCACTTTCAGTTCCTATGTCATTATTAATATCCAGCGTAATGACTTTTGGTCGTATGTCACAGCAAAATGAAATTACTGCATTAAAGTCTGCTGGTGTAAATCTTTACAATATAATTAAACCAGCAATATTGTTTGGTTCTTTGGTAGGTATTGGATTGTGTCTCTTTAACAATTTTATTCTTCCTGAAATGAATTATAATGCTCGATTGCTCGCGAGAGATATTTATAAGAAAAAACCAGAGCTATCGATTGAGCCTGGATATTTTGTAGATATGATTCCACAATACACCATGATAGTCAAAGAAATGGATGGTAAAGATTTCAAAGATGTGAAAATTTTTAGCAAAAATCAAAAATCTGAACAAACAACCATTTATGCTAATCAGGGGTTATTATCTTCTGATGGTAACATGATTACAATAGATTTAATGGATGGAGAAATCCATGAAATTGATTTATCAGATTATGATTATTATAGAAAAATTAAATTCAAAACACATCAAATTATGATATCAATGGATGAATTAATGTTAAATCGTACTTCAGAATCTAATCGAACAGATCGTGAAATGAGAGTCCCTAAAATGATTCAAGAAATTGAAAATAACAATAATCTAATTTCACAAATCTATGATAGAATAAATAAAGTTAAAGAAGAAATTGGTATCACAAATCCTAATGCAAATACCCTAGCAATTATTGAAAACGAGATAGAGTTATTGAAACAAAAAAAAATGAATAGGGTTACAGAAAAAAAAGAGTTTAATAAAGATGTCCCGATTCCTGCACTTGAAAATAAGGACTATATTTTATCTCTTACAAACAATGCAAGGCAGTTTAAAAATGAGTTTACGCTAATTGAAAATTATGAAAAGACAAATAATAAGTTTAAAGTTGAAATTCATAAAAAATTTACACTAGCACTAGCATGTGTTCTATTTACAATGGTTGGTGCACCTCTTGGAATTCTTGTTAGAAATGGAGGTATGACAATTGCCTCAGGTTTAAGTATTGCCTTTTTCTTAGTTTATTATATCCTGCTCATTTGGGGTGAACAATTAGCTGATAGAAATCTATTAAATCCTGGATTAGGATCATGGCTTCCAAATATCATTCTTTTTATAAGTGGAATGGTGATTTTGAAACTTTCAAATAAAAAAAATTAGTTTATTGCGGCACATTAGATCGCAGAAAGAATTCTTTCTCTAAATTCTTCGTTCTACTTGTAGGAAGTTGTTTAGTATCTGAATCAATTTCAATTTCTACAACACCATCAGGCATTTCAAATCTGTCTTTAGGAATATTTAATTCTTTATGTGCATTTTTCATAAACAAAGCCCAAGCGGGAAGAGCTGCAACTCCACCATATTGACCATCACCCAAACTAACTGAATAATCATCAATTCCATACCATACTCCAGCCGTAATATTTGGAGTAAATCCAACAAACCAAGCATCACTTAAGTTTTGCGTAGTTCCAGTTTTACCACCCGCTGGATGTCTAAATTTATATTTCCATCTTAAGCTTCCACCTGTTCCGCTATCTACAACAGATTGTAGTAAATTAGCTACCATATAAGCTGTTTCAGGACTTAATACTTCTTTTTGATCTATCGAATACTCTTGTATAATTCTTCCATATTTGTCCTCTATTCTAGTGATAGCCATTGGCGAAGAATAGATTCCCTTATTTGCAAAAGTTGAATATGAAGCAACAATTTCAATTGGCCTTACTTCCGAAGTTCCTAGGGCAATTGAATCTACTGCCCTAATTGGTGAACTTATCTGCATTCTTTGAGCAATATCTTTAACTTGTCTTGGTGGAACGAGCTCTTGAACCATTCTTACAGAAATTAAGTTAAGCGATCTTTGTAACCCTTCTCTTAATGTAGTTAATCCTCCGGTGCTCTTGTCGTAATTCCCTGGCGTCCATTTTTCTCTTTCACCTTTAGCATTGTTCCTATACAAAGCAACGGGTTGATTTAACAGTTGAGTGGTTACTGGATAATTATTATCAATAGCTGCTGTATAAATATATGGTTTAAATACTGAACCAGGCTGCCTTAATGCTTGGGTTGCACGGTTAAATTCATCAGGATAATCTGATCTTCCTCCAATCATTGCAAGAATTTCTCCTGTCTTCGTATCCAGTGCAATAAATGCACATTGTACTAGAAGCTCTTTACGCAATTCCTCGTACAATTCAACCTGACCATTAAGCATCATCTTAACAGAGTCAGCATCAAAAATTGATAGATAGGCAAGTTGTGAAAATTTATCCTTATCAGCAAAAAGTTGACGATTAAATTCATCTTGATTCTTTTTCAAAGTTTGCATCACAGAGTCCTCAGCAATTTTTTGTAATCTATAATCAAGAGTAGTATGTATTTTTAATCCATCTTGGTAAATATTGATTCCTAATTGTTCATCTTGTTGTTCTAAAATTCTTCTAACATGTTCTGCAAAATATGGGGCTTTACCTTTAGGAATTTCATAGTAAATATTGTCTGGAACGATACTATTATGCTCCATGTATTCTTGATATGATATAAAATCTTGATCATACATTAACTTCAATACAATCGATCTTCTACCAATTGCCTTATTTAGATTTCTTAATGGAGAATAGTTTGCTGGAGATGGAAGAAGACCAATTAACATTGCTGATTCTCCAATAGTTAAATCAGATGAATTTTTATTAAAAAATCGTTTAGCTGCTGATTCAGCTCCATAGGTTCCGTGGCCAAAATGAACTGTATTCAAATACATTTCTAGTATTTCATCTTTGGTATAAGTTCTTTCAATTTGAATAGCTGTTATCATCTCTTTTAGTTTTCGAGTGATGCTATCTTTAAATCCAACTTCCTTATAAAGATTCCTAGCTAACTGCTGAGACAGTGTACTAAATCCCTGCCTAAAACTCATCGATGAAACATTAACAACTACAGCTCTAAAAAAACTTTGTAAATCAACACCCCAATGAGAATAAAACCTTTTATCTTCAGAAGCTATAGCTGCATTTTTTAAATGGTTTGGCATATCCTCGATATCAACAAATACTCTTTTTTGTATATAAAATTCGCCAATGACTTCACCGTTTCTATCATATAAAGTAGATAGCATTGCTGGGTCAAAAGTTTCTAGGCGTTCTAGTGAAGGTAAATCTCTAGATAAATAAAAAACATATACTAAGACTAGTATAAATAGATAAAAAATTATTCTTAATGATGAAAAAAATGTTTTGATCATGCTTTTTTGGGTGCAACCATTAATTCTGGTTTAACAATTTTATCAAATTCTTGTTCCGATAAATGTCCCAAAGCTTTTGCACTTTGTTTAAGAGAAATATTTTCTTTTAAAGCTTTTTTAGCAATCTCAGCAGCCTTTTCATATCCAATTTTTGGAGCAAGTGCTGTTACAAGCATTAAAGACTTGTCTAAATTTTCTTTAATTTTTTTCTCATTTGCTTTTAATCCATCAAGTGCATTTAATGTAAAGGATTCAGCGACTTCAGATAATAATGAAATAGATTCATGAATTGAAGAAGCAATAATTGGTCTATACGTATTTAGTTCAAAATTACCATTTGTACCAGCATAATTTACCGTGGCATCATTACCTAAAATTTGAGCATAAACCATATTTACAGCTTCACATTGTGTAGGATTCACTTTTCCAGGCATTATAGAGCTGCCAGGCTCATTTGATGGAAGTATTAATTCTCCTATTCCAGCCATTGGTCCACATGCTAACCATCGGATGTCATTAGCAATTTTATTTAATGATCCTGCGCAAATTCGAATCTGTGCTGATAAATTAGATATAGCATTTTGAGAAGATAATAATTCAAATTTATTCTTACATACGTTAAATGAAAGCCCAGTTTCTTCTGAAATAAATGAACACATCAACTCATCAAAACCACTTAAAGTATTAATTCCTGTTCCAACAGCTGTACCTCCAACAGGTAAATCACTACATTCTTTTAAAGCATGCTTAATTCTTGAAATATCATTTTTAATCATTGATGCATAACCAGAAAACTCTTGTCCTAATCGAATCGGTGTTGCATCCTGAAGATGAGTTCTTCCGACTTTAATTATTGTGTGAAATTCTTTTGCCTTTGCGACTAATGATTTCTCAAGCATACTTAGCGCTGGAAGCAAATTATCATCTGATGATATTACACTTCCAACTAAAATTGCAGTTGGAAAAGTATCATTTGTGGACTGTGACATATTTACATGATCGTTGGGGTGAACAAACTTGTAAGAGCCTAATTTTGCACCAAGAATTTCATTTGCTTTATTTGCAACCACTTCATTTACGTTCATGTTTGTTTGTGTACCACTTCCAGTTTGAAAAACTGGTACTGGAAACTCATTTAAATATTGATCTGGATTGTCTAAAATATGATTACAAGCTGTAATAATTGCATCTGACAATTTTTTTGAAATATTTTTTTGAGCGTAATTTGTTTTTGCAGCACATTTTTTTACAATGATATACGGAAGGATTAAACTGAACTCCATAGACCACCCAATTTCAAAATTTTGTATTGCCCTCTGGGTTTGAGCACCATAATATGCTTTTGAAGGAACTTTAATTTTACCTATGCTGTCTTGCTCGATCCTGAAGGACATTATTTTACCTCCCAGGTATCTCCAGCATTAAGTAAATCGTTAACACTTTTTGGACCTTTAGTATTTTTTTCTGCTTGTTTCATTTGATCTACCATCATATCATCATAAGTTGGTCTCTCAACACAATATAATACTCCTAAAGGTTCTGGGAAAGTATCACTTGAAGTAAAATTAGAAAGCATATCTCCAATGAAAGCATCGGTTTCATTATGAACTAGAATATCTTCTATAGTATATTTTTCACCAATGGTAACAACTTTAGGTTTTGTACCATCAAGGTGAATGCCCTTGTCATTTTCTTTACCAAAAATCATTGGTTCTCCATGTTCAACTTTAAGCACTCTATCAGATTTAGTTTCTTTATCTGTAAGTTCTGAAAAAGCACCGTCATTAAAAATGTTACAGTTTTGATAAATTTCAATAAAAGAAGTTCCGCGATGCTCACTTGCCCTCTTTATCATGCTTTGTAAATGTTTTAAATCTCTATCAATAGTTTTAGCAACAAATGCACCTCTTGCACCCAAAGCTAATTTTGTTGGATTAAATGGATAGTCTAAAGACCCCATAGGAGTAGAGTAGGTAATTTTACCTTGTTCTGAGGTTGGAGAATATTGTCCTTTTGTTAATCCATAAATACGATTATTAAATAGCATAACATTTAAATCTACATTTCTTCTAAGAAGATGAATCAAATGATTTCCACCAATTGAAAATCCATCACCGTCACCAGTAACAAGCCAAACAGATAAATCAGGGTTAGAAATTTTTAGTCCACTTGCAACTGTTGGAGCTCTTCCGTGAATAGTGTGAAAGCCATATGTGTTCATGTAATATGGAAACCTACTTGAACAACCAATACCTGATATAAATACAACTTTCTCTTTTTCTGTAGTTATTTCAGGAAAAATTTTCTGAGTTTGAGCAAGAATTGCATAGTCTCCACATCCTGGACACCATCTAACTGCCTGATCTGATTCAAAATCGGCTTTCTTTAATATTGGTTTATCAACCATTGATTAAATCCTTTACTTTTTCTTCAATTTTTGATGCTCCTAAAGGCTTTCCTTGAACTTCGTTTAAACCAATGGCATCAACTAAAAATTCTGCGCGAATAATTTGCCTGAATTGCCCTGTATTAACTTCAGGAATTAAAATTTTCTTATATTTTTTTAATATTTCTCCAAGATCATTTGGTAAAGGACAAATCCAATTAATAGAAACGTGACCGACTTTTAGATTTTCTGATAATAAAGATTCTGTAGCTGCTCTACACGCACCATGAGAACTTCCCCAACTTAAAATAAGCACATCTCCACTTTCCTCGCCAAATATTTTTGTTTTAGGAAGCTCGTTGGCAATATTTGCTACTTTTTTCGCTCTAATCTCAACCATTTTTTGATGGTTATCAGAATCATAGTTTACATTCCCAGTGATATCTTGTTTTTCCAATCCACCAATTCTGTGTTCTAAACCTTTAGTACCTGGAATAGCCCAATTTCTAGCTAAAGTTTTTTCATCTCTTTTATATGGAAGGAATTTTTCATCTTCATTTTCTTTAGCAAACTCTACCTTAAATTCCTCTAATTTATTTGGATCAGGTATCAACCATGGTTCAGAACCATTAACTAAATACCCATCTGACAATACCATTACCGGAGTCATATACTTGACAGCTAATCTACACGCATCATAGGTCGCAAAGAAACAATCTCCAGGTGTAGTTGGCGCAATTACAGGTATAGGAGCTTCACCATTTCTTCCATAAACAGCTTGAAACAAATCAGATTGTTCAGTTTTTGTTGGTAAACCTGTACTAGGACCACCCCTTTGAACGTTAATAACTACTAATGGTAGTTCAGTCATTACTGCTAGACCTAAAAATTCTGATTTCAATGCAATACCTGGACCCGATGAAGCTGTTATCCCAAGAGCCCCACCATAGGAGGCGCCTAGAGCAGCACCAATTCCAGCAATTTCGTCTTCAGCTTGATAAGTTTTAATCCCAAACTGCTTCCAGTTTGAAAGGGTATGTAAAATATTACTTGCAGGAGTGATTGGATAGCCGGCAAATGTAATGCCTAAGTTACTTTTTTCAGCAGCAGTTAAAATACCGAGACACGAAGCAAGTGTTCCATTCATGTTTCTGTACTTACCTTTTGGTAGCTTTGCTTTTTCAACTATATATCTTGTAGTGAATATTTCAGCAGTATCCCCATAATTATATCCTGTATTTAACGCTCTTACGTTGGCTTCAATAATATCAGGCTTTGACTTAAATTTTTGATTTAACCAATCAATTGTAGGTTCAAGCGGTCTATCATACATCCAAAATAAAACTCCAAGAGCACATAAGTTTTTTGTTCGATCGACCATTTTCGATGGAATGTCTATTCCTTCACAAGCATTAGTGACAAGCTTACCCATTTCGATAAAATGAGTTGAATAATAATCTACTAAAGATCCATCCTCTGTAGGATCATCTTCATAGCCAGCTAACTTTAAATTTTTCTTTGTAAAAGCATTTTTATTAACAATTAAAGTACCACCTGGAACCAAATCTTTTAAATGTACTTTTAAGGCTGCTGGATTCATTGCAACTAAGACATCAGGCTTCTCTCCAGGGGTATGAATTTCCTGCGAGCTAAAATGAATTTGAAAAGAGCTAACACCTGCCAAAGAACCAGCCGGTGCTCGAATTTCTGCAGGGAAATCAGGAAGTGTGCTTAGATCGTTTCCAACCACAGCGGAAGTTTGGGTAAATCGACCACCACTTAACTGCATCCCATCGCCAGAGTCACCTGCAAATCTAATGGTAACATTGTCGATTGTTTTGTTGCTTACTTTTTTTGCCATTTTTTCTCCAAATGAGAAATAATTTACATTACGGAATTTAACATAGCAATGAGTATGAAAATTAAAATTTTTCTAAAACTATAGGACATAAATCTTATGGTAATTAAATTCCTTCCCTTAGATGAAAAATGTTAAAAATAATGTAATTGAAGTACTCAAGCAATGTAACGATCCAGAGCTTCCAATTGATCTTTGGAATCTTGGGTTAATTTATGACTTGAAAATCAATGAAGAGGGTGAAAAATTCTCGGTAGACATTGTTATGTCTCTCACTACTCCTGGATGCACAATGGGTCAATATATGATTGATGACATTAAGAATAAAATGACATCAATTGATTCCATTTCAAGAGTTGATGTTGAACTTACATTTGATCCGCCATGGAACCCAGAAATGATGACAGATGAAGGTAAAGTAAAATTAGGATTATAATGAGTGAAGAACTTAAAAATCAAAAAATTAGTATTACTGAGAAAGCTGCTTCTAGATTAAAAAATATAATCGAGAATGAAGAAACTGATACAAAAGGTATCAGAGTAACAATCGACACTGGTGGCTGCTCTGGAATGTCTTATAAAATAACATTTGAAAGTGAAAAACAAGAATTTGATAAAGTCTTTGATAGCCGCGGAATTTCAATATTTTGTGATGTTAAAAGTTGGATATATGTTAGAGGTTGTGAAATAGATTTTTCAACAGATTTACTTAACGGAGGATTTAAGGTTAATAATCCAAATGCTACAAGAACATGTGGTTGCGGTATTAGCTTTTCAGCATAATTATGGTAGATAAAAATCAACAGGTAATAGATAAAACGCTCGAGCAAGAATACAAATATGGATTTACAACAGATGTAGATCAAACAAAATTTGAACCAGGTTTAGATGAAGAGGTCATAGCTAAACTTTCTAAGATAAAAAATGAACCTGAATGGCTGCTCGAATGGAGACTGAAAGCATTTAAGAATTGGAAAAAAATGTCTGAACCAACTTGGGCAAAAATTGATTATGAACCAATCGACTATCAAGCATTAAGCTATTATGCTGCTCCTAAACAAAAAAAGAATGACAGTTTGGATGATGTTGATCCTGAAATTTTAGAAACATACAATAAGCTAGGTATTTCACTTGATGAGCAAAAAAGATTAGAAGGTGTTGCTGTAGACGCTGTCTTTGATAGTGTATCCATTGCAACTACCTTTAAAGATGAGCTTGCAAAACATGGTGTAATATTTTGCTCTTTTTCGGAAGCAGTTCAAGATCATCCTGAATTGATAAAAAAATATTTGGGCTCAGTTATACCTGCAACTGATAATTATTTTGCTGCTTTGAATTCTGCTGTTTTTAGCGATGGTTCATTTGTCTATATCCCAAAAGGTGTTCGTTGTCCAATGGAGCTATCAACTTATTTTAGAATTAATGCTACAAACACCGGTCAATTTGAGCGAACTCTCATTATTGCTGATGAAGGTAGTTATGTAAGCTATCTAGAAGGATGTACAGCACCAATGAGAGATGAAAATCAATTACATGCTGCATGCGTGGAACTGGTTGCACACAAAGATGCTACTATTAAATATTCCACTATTCAGAACTGGTTTTCTGGTGATAAAGAAGGTAAAGGTGGAATCTATAATTTTGTTACTAAAAGAGGAAATTGTCTTGGTGATAATTCCAAAATTTCATGGACACAAGTTGAAACTGGTTCTGCAATTACATGGAAATATCCAAGCGTAATCATGCAAGGTGACAATAGTGTCGGTGAATTCTATTCGGTAGCTGTGACAAAAAATAAACAGCAAGCTGATACTGGTACCAAAATGATTCATATTGGTAAAAATACAAAAAGCACCATTATAACTAAGGGTATATCGGCTGGTGAAGGTCAAAATACTTATCGCGGCGGGGTTAAAATTTTAAAAAATGCAGAAAATGCTCAAAATTTCTCGCAATGCGATTCTATTTTGATTGGAGACAAGTGTGGGGCCCATACTTTTCCATATATTGATGTAAAAAATCCATCAGCAAAAATGGAGCATGAAGCTACCACTTCTAGTATTGGTGAAGATCAACTTTTCTATTGCAATCAAAGAGGTATCAAGCTTGATGATGCTGTTTCAATGATTGTAAATGGATTTTGCAAAGAAGTTTTTGAAGAATTGCCCATGGAATTTGCTGTTGAAGCAAAACAATTAATTGAAGTAACCCTTGAAAATAGTGTAGGATAATAAAATGATTAAAATTAAGAATTTAGAAGCATCGATTGATGATAAAACAATATTAAAAGGTATTGATTTAGAAATACCAGCTGGAGAAGTCCATGTAATTATGGGTAGAAATGGTTCTGGAAAGAGCACATTAGCCAATGTAATTGCTGGTAACGAAGCTTATGAAGTCGATGGCGGCAGTATTGCTATGAATGATACTGATATTACTGAGATGAGTATAGAAAATCGAGCCTTAGAGGGCATATTTTTATGTTTTCAATACCCTGTTGCTATTCCAGGTGTAGGTATGGCCTACTTCTTGAGATCTGCATTAAATGCTCATAGAAAACATCAGGGTAAAGATGAGATGGATGCATTAGAATTTTTGAATAATGCCAAAGCAATATTATCTGAACTTGGACTAGATGATTCTTTTTTAAAGAGATCCATCAATGATGGTTTTTCTGGAGGAGAAAAAAAGAAAAGTGAAATCCTTCAACTCCTAACCATTAGTCCGAAATTGGCAGTTTTAGATGAAACTGATTCAGGTTTAGATGTTGATGCATTAAGAACAGTTGCAAAAGGTGTAAATAGGTTTAAAAATGAAAATAATTCTGTATTAATTATTACTCACTATCAGCGACTACTAAATTATATTAAACCTGATGTTGTTCATTTAATGATTGATGGAAAAATTGTTAAATCTGGAGATATGTCTCTTGTTGAAAGAGTAGAAAAAGATGGATATTCTTGGCTAGAAAAATAAAATGATCGATTCAATCAAAAAAGGCAGTCTAGAATTTTTCAATACCAATGGTCTTCCAAGCAAGAAACTTGAAAATTGGAAATTTACCTCATCAAAAAATTTCAAAAATTTTAATAAATCATTATCGTTAGATGAAACAAAAAAAATTGAATCAGACGAATTATCAATTGTATTCATCAACGGAGTACTAGATAAAGATTCGTTAGAAAATTTTAAGTTTGCTGACTTAATCGAGGTTAAAAATTTAAATGTGCTTACTAAAAAAGAACTGTTGTATTGCTCAGAAAGTTTTTTGAATGAATCTATGTTTAATCTTGGAGTATCTGAATTTGAGAATGGAAGTTACATTTCATTCAAAGAAAATTCAGTTATTGAAGAAGTTATTAATATTAAAAATTATTTTTTTGAAAATGGTCAAAATGAAAGGGTATCTTCTTTCAATATTTTTCATATTAACGAAAGATCAGAAATTTCAATCATTGAAGAAGATATAAAAGAAAACTTTTCAATATTCAATTTGAAGCTGAACAAATTTATTTGCGAAAATTCTTCAATCTTTAAACATGGAAAATCTTATAATGATGATTCGCAAACACATTCATTATCATATAATTATTATCAAATTGAACAAGATGTTGCATTAAATGTTGATTCTATGGTCAAAAGCTCTTTCTTTAATAAAGAGTTTATTGAAGTTGACCTTAATAAAGTTGGAAGTGATGTAAAAATCAATATTTTAAATCTTGGTAAAGAAAAACAGCATGTCGATAACAATATTTTAATCAATCACAAAGCAGAACATTGTACAAGCTTTCAACATGTAAGAAATGTCTTAGATAATAAGTCTACAGCAGTGTTTAACGGAAAAGTTATTGTTGCAGAAGGAGCGCAGCAAACTGATTCCAATCAATCAAACAAGAATCTCCTCCTTTCACTTGAATCAAATGCATTTTCAAATCCCCAATTAGAAATATATGCTGATGATGTATCATGTGGACATGGATCAACAACAGGTGCTTTGGATGAAAATAGCATTTTTTACTTACGTGCCAGAGGTATTGATTATTCAAGTGCTCAAAAAATATTAATTAAAGCTTTTGCAAAAGAAGTCATCGATGACTTTTCTCTTTCATCGCTCCAAGATATATCCGAAATTGATTTGGATAGCTGGATTGATGGATAACATAAAAAATAATCTCGAAAATATTCGTGATGGCTTTTCTATTTTAGATGGACAAGACAAGTTGGTTTATTTGATTGATTTGGGGAAAAAACTTGATCAAATCAATGAATCTGATCGTACTGAAAATAGGAAAATTCATGCTTGCACCTCACAAACCTGGCTAAAACTTTGTTATGACAATGATCTTGTAACTCTGAAAGCTTTTTCTGAAAGTACAATTGTAAAAGGGTTGCTTAAAATTCTTCAAATTGCTTTTAATAATTCAGAAAAAAAGAGTATTATTAATTTTATAGAAAGTTTTGATGATTGTAGCAGTCTATTTGAGTGGCTAAATCTTGGTCCCGCAATATCTAGTCAAAGACAAAATGGATTTCTAGGGTCACTTGACTATATAAAAAAGGAATTAAATGATGCATAAAGAGTTTACAATATTAGAAGACATAGTAGTTCACAGTGTTCCTGATGGAATTAGAACAACATTAGAAAAAGGTAAATCGGGTATTATTTCACAATCTTTGGGAGACAATTATACTATAGTCGTTGAGGGAAACATGTACCAATTAAGTGGTATAGATGGTGAAAAAATTGGCGAAGAAAAACGTGAGTTAAGTTCTAACAATTTTGCAAATGAAGAAGAAGTATGGAATGTTTTACATACATGCTATGATCCTGAAATTCCAGTTAATATTGTTGATCTTGGCCTAGTTTATAATTGTGAACTTAAAGAAGAAGAAGGCGGAGTTAATATTCTAATTCAAATGACACTTACTGCTCCAGGCTGTGGAATGGGTCCTGTAATTGCAGATGAAGTGAAGCAAAAATTATTATCACTTAGTGGTACCAAAGCAGTTGAAGTTGAACTAGTATGGGAACCACAGTGGAATCAAGATATGATGAGCGATGCAGCAAAACTACAATTAGGGCTTTATTAAAGAATTATGATAGATATCAGAAAAGACTTTCCAAACCTTGAGGAAAAAAATCGAGGAAAAACTTTAGTTTATCTTGATAGCGCAGCTACGAGTTTAACCCCAAAGCAGGTAATTAATTCTGAATCAGAATATTATGAAAAATTTGGAGGAAGCATTCATAGAAGTGTATATGAATTAGGCGAAAAAGCCACTAATGCTTTCGAAAATAGTCGAAAAAGAATAGCTGATTTTATTGGAGCATCAAAAAATTCAATTGTTTTTACTAAGAGTGCTACAGAAAGTATCAATCTTGTTGCTGAATCATGGGGATATGATAATTTAAAATCAGGGGACGTAGTTTTGCTTACTGATATGGAGCATCATTCAAACATAATTCCATGGCAAATAATTTGTGAAAAGACTGGTGCACAAATCAAATATCTTAAATCCACAGAACATGGAACTATCAGTTTAGATGACTTAAGAAGTACTTTAGATAATAATGTCAAAATAGTAAGTATAACTCATGCATCGAATGTTTTTGGTACAATAAATCCAATTAAAGAGATTATTGATATTGTTAAAAAAAATGGTTCAAAGATCATGATTGATGGGTGTCAGAGCATTCCTCATATGAGAGTAGATGTTGTAGATTTAGATTGTGATTTTTACGCTTTTTCTGGACACAAAATGTTTGGGCCTACTGGAGTTGGTGTTTTGTATAGCAAAGAAGAAATCTTAGAAAAAATGCGTCCATATCAAACCGGTGGAGGTATTATTGAAACTGTAACCATGACTGATTCTACTTGGACAAGCATTCCACATAGATTTGAACCTGGTTCTCCTATGGCAGCTCAAGCAATTGCACTCGCCGAAGCAGTAAATTATTTAGAATCATGCTTAGAAAAACATGATAATTCATTAAATGAGTATTCTCTGGAAAAAATGAAATCAATTAATGGAATATCTATTTATGGAAATGCACCTGAAAGAACGCCAATTATAAGTTTCAATATTGAAGGTATTCATTCTCTAGATTTAGCACACTTTTTAGATTACGAAGGAATTACCATTCGATCTGGCCACCATTGTTGTCAACCATTAATGCAAGCACTAGATATCACAGCATGTGCACGAGTCAGTTTTTATTTTTATAATAGTGTTGAAGAAGTTGATTTTCTTGTAGACAAAATAAATAAAGCAGTACAGGTTATTAAATAATGCAAAATATTAATCTAGATGACTTTTTAACTAAAGGTATTATTAAAGAAAAAGATTTTAGAGAAAAAGTATCCCTGATAAACTGGGAAAAGTATCAAGATCAAAAAGTTATTATCAAAGGGTGTTCAAAAGCAACAGTTCCTACATGGGCATATTTGATTATTACGGCTAATTTAACTAAATATGCTAAACGTATTTATTTTGGTGAGCCATGCTCGGCAATTGATATTTTTAAAAACTCTTAAGAAAGATTTTCTGCTACAATATCTGCAACATCTTTAACCTTGATTTCTTCTTGTCCTGCTGGAGTTAAGGGTCCAATACCTTGATTCATCATGCCATAACAAAAATTACATCCCGTAACTACTGTATCAGTTTTTGATTCGATTACCTGTTCTGCTCTTAAAAGATGAGTTCTACCTTCTCCACTATCTTTTTTCCACCATAAAGCACCACCTGCTCCACAGCATAAAGTTTCTTTACCACTTTCATCCAGTTCAAAAAATTCAGGGGCGGCAGCTTTAATAGCATTTCGAGGAGCAGAAACTTCATCAAGCGTTCTAGAAAGATTGCATGGATCATGATATGTTACTTTCTCCAATGAACCTGGATTAATATTAATTCTACCCTCTTCTAATAATTCAGAAATTACTTGGGTATGATGTTTAACCTCATACTTAATTTCATGATATTTTTTATATTCTTTTTGGAGATTTACTACACAATGTGGACACATTGTAGTCACATTTTTTACTTTATTTAATTCTTCGACATTTTGATCCATTAATAATTGATAGGTTAATTTATCTCCTAATTTATTTGCAGGATCTCCAGAGCATTGTTCGTTACTTAATACACCATATGTTACGCCAGCCGATTCAAGAATTTTGACAAAATTTCGAACTGAACTTACAAAATTAGGGTCCATTGCATGCTTTGCAAAACAACCAAGCCAAAGCACTAACTCTTTGTCAGCTGTGTATACCGGTAGCTCATTTAATAACTCGCTTGATGATGATCCTTCTGTATTACCAGTTTCTTGTAGATTTCTTAAAAGCTTCTGATATTCTTGAGGAACATCACCTTCTGCTAAAACTTGAAAGCTTCTTATTTCATCTGCCTTTTCAACATGATTTCCTACAGGACAAACCTCTGTACATGCTTGACATGTAGTACATTCCCATCCTGCTTCAACATTAATCTTATCAACTACGTTAACATCACCACTTTCTAACATTGGATCTTTTAAATCTAAAATGAAATGGTATTTTGGATCTAAAATGCCTCCACCTCTATTTGCTGGGCATACATCTGTACATCTTCCACATTCAACACATGTAAAAATGTCAAGTGCTTGATCTTTACTTAATCTTGATAAATCAAGCAGTAAGTTGTCTAGCTCTTCTTCTGAAGCTTCCATATCGATTGGAATAGCACCATGGTTGGGTACTTCAAAAGGACGTAAGAAAATATTGAAAGGAGAAAGTACTAAGTGCATATGCTTTGATTGAGGAATTAGAAATAAAAATCCACCTATCACTCCAGAGTGCAACCACCAGTTGAATTTTTCTGCAGCACCAGTTAAAATATGTAACTCATCAATTAAGTAAGTTGTCATAAGAGTAACGATAAAAACTGAAACTAATGCAGAAGTACTTGAAAATTTTCCAAGCGCTTCAGGTTTGATAACAAAACGTCTGTACGCTAACCCTAGAATACCAATTGTGCACAAAATTGCCCAAGGCGCACCAAAAATAAGAAAATATGTATGTCTAAAAGATTCACTAAAAATTGGCAATCCGAAAGCCATACCAAAATGATTGATGGTTATTAATCCAAAAAAAATAAATCCATACATCACCAAAGCATGTAATATACCAGCAGACTTTCTTTTTCCACTTGCAACTTTTTTATGCAGAATAACTTCATCAAAAACTCTGATAATTCTTTTTGGGAGTTCATCAACGCTAAAGCTTGACTTTCCTTTTAATACAATTCTAAGCCTAAATAATAGGTGATATAAGAAAAAAGAGATGCCAGATAAAAGGAAGAGAGCTAAAGCTATTTGTTCAACGAGAGAAAATTGTAACATAAAAGATTCTTACTTACTATTGTTAATTTCCTCGGTCAATTTTGGTACAATTTCAAGCACATCACCAATAACAGCGTAATCAGCAATTTCAAATATAGGAGCATCTTCATCTTTATTGATAGCCAACACATTTTTTGAACCCTTCATTCCAACTACGTGCTGAATAGCTCCAGAAACACCGCAAGAGAAATATAGCTTAGGAGATACTACCTGGCCTGAACTACCAACTTGTCTATACGGAGGTAACCAACCCATATCTACTACAGGTCTTGAAGAAGCAACTTCAGCCCCCATTGCATCAGCTAAAGATTGCATCGTAGGAAGATTCTCTTCACTTTCAATGCCTCTTCCAACAGATAAAATTAATTCTGCTGTTGTTAAATCCACTCCGCTTGATGATTCTTGAAATTCAGGTTCACTATTTGACTTAATATCGCTATCAGAAAGTTGAACATTAAATTCTTCTACTGATCCGGGAGCTCCATCCTCAATATCATCACTTGAAAAAGCTGCAGACTGAAAACTTAATAAAGCTTGGTCAGATGATATTTCAATACTTGTTGCAAGCTTTGCATTAAAAACTTGTTTAGAAAAATGTGGATTACCACTATTAAAATCTACAGAAATAATATCACTAACAAATGGTATACTAAGTTTTGCGCTCACTCTTGGAAGAAAGTCTCTAACCATATAAGAATGACCTACTAAAACATATTTTGGTGAAAGTTCACTAATGACATCAGAAAGAACCTTTGAATAACCATCTGCAGAATACATATCAATTAAGTCATTTTTTGCTGAAATGAGTTTACTAGCTTTGAAATTTTGTGCTTGAGATTTTAACTCATCCACTTTTTCGCCAATGCATAATATGGATAAGTCGCAGTTCAATTCATTTGCAAACTTCTGTCCTGCTGCTACTGCCTCCAGACTAAAAGGATGAATTTTACCTCTTTGGTTTTCTAAGACAACTAATACCATTATATAACCTTTAATTTATTTTTTAAAATATCCATTAGCGTAACTACAATTGAATCTGCATCACCTTCAATTTTTTCTGAGACCTTCTCATTTTTTGGAACATATAGATTTACAAAACTTTGGCTTTGAGATTCAGGAGAAGATTCAAGGGTATTTAATTCTTTTCTTTTTGCTCCCATAATTCCTTTGAGCGAAGGGTAGCGCGGTTCATTAATACCAGACTGAATTGAGATACTTGAAGGGAAAGGAAGTGTTACCCACTGGAACCATCCTGATTCTAGCTCTCTCTTAACTTTAATCTTATCTCCTTCAACTTGAGTTTCTATAGCAAGAGTAGCTGTTGACATCTCAAGTAGTTCTCCAATTAAAACGCCTGTTTGTCCTGAACCCATATCGTCTGATTGTAAGCCAGATAAAATCAAATCGAAGTTTTCAGATTTTAAATTATCAGAGAAAATTTTTGCGACTGTAAGTGGATCAGTTGTGGTAGATTCATTTTTAATAAAAATTCCACGATCTGCGCCTTTTGCTAATCCATCTTTAATTACTTTAGAAGTATTGGCCTCAGATCCAAGAGTAACAACAACGACTTCAGAATCTCCACCAGCATTTTCTTTAATTTGTAATGCTTCTTCAAGTGCGTATGAATCACTTTCATTGACAACATAATTAACAACGGACTCATCAATCCAACTACCTGAGCTATCTACTCTGATACTGGATTCATAACTTGGAATTGCTTTCGTTAATACTGCTATTTTCATTTTTTTATTCAAAAACCGACTACTCAGTCTGTTTTTAATATAACTCCTAAAAATTAAATTAAAAAATCAATAATTATAAAAAAACAGGCTATAAAAGAAAGTTGATAAGCGGGGGAAAGTCTTTCAATCTTTCGCATTTTTTATAGCCTGATAAATCTTCGGTTAAACCAATTTAGCCTTATTATTAAGCTATTAAAAGAATTTTATTCTGAATCTTCTGTAGCAAATTTTGTCCAATCACTAGAAACAGCAGACTCATCTATTGAAGTTGAAGTTTCGGCTGCAACCGTGTTATTCCCTCCAAACTTCGCATCATCTTCATAAATATTTAAGCTATCTTTTTTAACTTCATATTTGTCTAGTTCATATTCTTCATCTTCACTATCTAAGGACTCTTTATCTTGATTGTATAAATCTAAATCAAAGAAATCTAAATTTTCTACATGTCCATTTTCCATTAAATATTCGAGGAATGGCAAGAAAATTCTTTGCTTTAAATTCATGCCACAGGCTGGGCATTTTAATTTGTCGCCTATATCAGAAGTCTTTACTTCAACGTCACAACATGGAGTTATTACTTCGTCAATGCTATTTAAATCAAATGTGCTCATATTGATTCGAAGATATTATTTGTTTAGTATTGTGTCAATCTTTTTTGTAAAGATTGAAAAATGTAGCTTCTATTGAGGAGAAATCAACATTTCTTCTAGACATTGCTTTTGAAGCAACCTCCTTAAAGTCGTCAAAAGTGATTTTTGAAATCTTGCCATTGTAATAAAATGAAAAGCTTGGAATATATCTTGGAGGAAAAGATTGCGAGACAATATTAGATCCCATTTCAATGACTGTTCCTGTATTCAGGTTGGTACCAATTGATGTTTTTACATGCTCTCCGATAATTGAACCAAAGAAAATGGATTTAGTATCAAGTAATTCTCCATTCCATTTTACTAAAACATTCGAATAATTATTCTTCAAATTACTTGTTGTGGTACCTGCCCCAAGATTTACCCAAGATGCAATAAAACTATGCCCCAAGAACCCTTCATGAGCTTTGTTAGCAAATGGTTGAAAAATTGAAGTATGCACCTCGCCTTTAATTTTGCAGTCATGGTTTATTATAGATTTTGAAATATTTGAATGAGATTTAATGAAACAATTATCACCAATAAACACAGGGCCATTAATAATTACAAATGGTTCTATAATAGCTGAATCAGATATGAAAACAGGTCCATTGGATTCATCTATAATTACATTATCAATTTTTGAATATGAACTTTCAATATCTTTAAAAAAAAGATCGATACTAGCAATCCACTGCCATGGAAATTGAAGGGTATCATCAAAATTATAAACTTTATCATTTATAATTAAATCAGATGATATAATTTTTTTCAAATGTTCTATCATATTTTTATAAACTGTTGTATCATTTTAAAAGTTCCTTCTAAATCCTGCTGATAATTAGAATCCAATATAACATTATAATATTTTTTGGAATTATCATAATTAAAACCCATTCTTACTTTAGGGTTACTTAGCAAACATAAGAACGCCCCAAATCTGCTAAAGTTTGCATTCAAATCAATAATATTTTCAAAATTAAATGTTCTAATTTTATCAATAAAAATTTCTCTTGGTAAACCTAATGAATTCATATCATTATATGAGTATTGAAATGAATTTTGGATAATCTCATTAGAATAAAAGTTAGAAATAGAATCTTTTAATAAATAATGAACTTTACCTTGAGATTTAACTGTGAAAAGTTGCGCCATTTTAAAGGCAATATCATTATCTGGAAGAACAACTAAACTCTCACCATTAAATTTATTAGAATGATCGGAATTATTGGTATATTTTCGATATTTAGTTGCAAGCATTAATTTTTCTTTTAAAGTGAATTCCATATCTTTATGTTAATTTAATCATTAATTAGAATATTTAATTTTATAAAGGTTTAATTTTTATTATGTCAAAAAACAAATTTGGTAAATATCCATTTGAAGAAGGTATATATAAAAACATGTACCAAGATAAACTGTGGACTATGCGTCAATATGCAGGTTTTTCTTCTGTCGATGAATCAAATAAAAGGTATTTAAAGCTAATTGAGAATGGAGTAAGTGGATTGTCTGTTGCATTTGACTTGCCAACACAGATGGGGTATGATTCTGATGATGACATGTCTTTTGGCGAAATAGGGAAATCTGGTGTTCCAATTTCAACCATTGAAGATATGGAGCGTCTTTTTGAAAATATTAATCTTGAAGACATCTCAGTTTCAATGACTATTAATTCCACTGCTGCTATTTTGCTAGCATTCTATTTTGCAACAGCTAAAAAGCGAGGTTATAACTTTGATGCTCTTCGTGGGACTTTGCAAAACGATATTCTTAAGGAATATATTGCTCGTGGAACTTTTATTTTTCCTGTAGACCACTCGCTAAGATTAACTTCCAATATTTTTGAATTTTGTCAAGAAAATCTTTCCAAATGGAACAGCATTTCTATTTCGGGATATCACATTCGAGAAGCTGGGAGCACCGCAGTTCAAGAGCTAGCTTTTACATTTGCTAATGCAATCACTTATCTAGAGAAAGCTAAAGAAGATGATCTAGACCTTATTAAACTGACTGAGCAAGTCTCATTTTTTTTCAATGCCCATAGAGACTTCTTCGAAGAAGTTTCAAAATTTAGAGCTGCTAGGATTATTTGGGCTCAGATAATAAAAAAAAGATTTAAAATAAATAATGTTAAATCTCAATTATGTCGATTTCATGTTCAAACTGGCGGTTCAACACTCACTGCACAACAAATTGATAATAATATAGCTAGAACAACTTTAGAAAGCTTATCAGCTGTTTTCGGGGGAGCTCAATCAATTCATACAAACGGAAAAGATGAGGCAGTCAGTTTACCTTCGGAAGAAAATGCAACTACCGCTCTAAGAATTCAGCAAATAATTGCGCATGAAAGTGGAGTAGTGAAATATATCGATCCATTAGGAGATAGTTCTATTATTAAGGACTTAACTAATAATATTGTTAAAGAAGTAGAACTAAAAATTGATGAAATATTTGAAAAAGGCGGTATGAAGACTTTGATTGAGAGAGGAGAAATTCAAAGTGAGATTGAAAAATCTGCATTTGAATTTCAAGAAAATATTGACTCAAAAAAAACAATCTTAGTAGGAGTAAATAAGTTTATAAATGAAAATGAGATTATTGATTCAGGTACTTCGTTTAAAGATAACTCTGAAGACAGATTACAACAATTAAATATTTTTAAAGAAAAAAGAGACAATAAAATTGTAAAAAGATCACTAGATGAATTAGCTAATGTCGCCAAAACAAGTAAGAATCTAATGCCACAACTTATAACCTGTGTTGAAAATAATTGCACTTTAGGAGAAATAATAATTGCTTTAAAAACAGTTTTTGGTGAATATTTAGAATAATATTTGGAACAATTATAAATTAATTTAGTTTTTATTTTAAGGAGAAAATTATGTTACATAAAAATTTAATATTTGTTTTACTTGGATTAATAATAATCAGTTGTTCAGGAACTGTTCCTAGCGTTGGTAATGAAGTTTCTGTTCAAGAAGCAGAAGAAAGCAATGAAGTCGCGGCAAAACAAGAAGTCTCTGTCGAAACATTTACTGTGCAAGAGCCAGAATCACCACCATTGCCTGTAACTATTTTTGAACCATATATGATTAAAAGAGGGGACTTTCTAACTAAAATAGCCTTAAGAGAATATGGCGATGCGTCAATGTGGAGAGATATATATTCTTGGAACAAAGATGAAATTGGTGATAATCCTGATCGCTTATATCCATATAACTTTTTATCACTTAAAAGAGAATCTACTGATGTAAGGGACTGTGAACCTGAGTTTTTTAACTACACAATTCAATCTGGTGATACTGCATGGAACTTAGCACAAAGAGTATACGGAGATGAATTAGCATGGGTTATCATTTATGTAGACAATGCCCAATTAATAAAATCAACAGACGGAGTATTGCAACCTGGTACTACATTCAAGATGAGAAAAAAACTTGATCCTTGCAATTAATCTTAAAAGATATTGATTTAAAAACTAATTGGATTAAATCTGGAAAAGGGTCTTTTATATATTTTGAAACAATTGACTCAACTTTAAATATAGCTCTCGATCAACAATATCAAGAAAGCTCTATTGGTAAAATTGTCATAACGGATGATCAAACATCTGGTAAAGGCTCTTATAATAAATCTTGGTATAGTGAACCTTATAAAGATTTAACATTTAGTATTATTCTTGGCTCATCAAATAATTTTCAACAAAATCTAATTGATGAAACCTGCTCAGTAATAGCAAGAATTCTTAATGAATATCAAATTGAAGCATATCAAAAACCACCTAATGATATATATGTTAAAGACAGAAAAATAGCTGGGATTCTTTTATCCAATGTACAGATTGGTAATAGTGAGAATTATCAAGCACTGAGCGTTGGAATTAATATTAACTCAAATATTGAATTAAAAGAGTTAGATATTAATGCTAAAGCAAATCACACATCTTTTTCAAAAGAATTAGGTAAAGAAATAAATAGAGAAAAAGTTCTAGTTGAAATTATTGAATTACTTGATAAAACTATTCAAAAGCAGGTAGATCAGTAATCTTCTGCCCAAGAATCAATGTGTGGATTTCATGTGTTCCTTCATACGTGTAAACTGTTTCAAGATTCATCATATGTCTCATTACTGAATAATCATCCATTATGCCATTGGCTCCAAGAATTTCTCTTGCACTTTTAGCGCAATCTCTTGCAATTGCTACATTATTTTTCTTTCCAAGGGAAATATGAGCAAAATCTAATAGGTTCGAATCTTTTAGTTTGCCCAATTGAATTGCTAATAATTGCGCTTTGGTAATCTCTTGAACCATTTCAACTAGTTTTTTTTGAGTCAATTGGAAACCTGCTATAGGTTTTGAGAACTGTTTTCTATCCTTACTGTAGGCAAGTGCAACTTCATAACAATCTATTGCTGCTCCTATTGTTCCCCAAACAATTGAATATCGGGCTTGAGTCAAACAAGATAATGGACCTTTTAAACCCTCAACTCCTGGTAAACGATTTTTATCAGAAACTCTTACATCTTTCATAAATAGTTCAGAAGTAATAGATGCTCTTAAGCTCATTTTACCATGAATATCGGATGCAGTAAAACCATCCATTTCTTTTTCAAGTAGAAAACCTCTTACAATACCTTCTTCATCTTTAGCCCAAACTACCGCTACATCTGCAACGGTTCCATTAGTAATCCACATTTTAGATCCATTAATAATCCAGTCGTCTCCATCCTTTACAGCTTTAGTAGTCATCCCGCCGGGATCAGAGCCATGGTTAGACTCGGTTAAACCAAAACAACCCACAGCTTCTCCAGATGCAAGCTTTGGTAGCCATTTATCTTTTTGCGCTTCTGTTCCATATTGAAAAATAGGATACATTACAAGGCCGCCTTGAA
Organism: uncultured Fidelibacterota bacterium; assembly: GCA_902538565.1. Taxonomy (GTDB): domain Bacteria; phylum Fidelibacterota; class Marinisomatia; order Marinisomatales; family Marinisomataceae; genus Marinisoma. Next base: position 336,736 of record CACBFQ010000001.1, read on the forward strand.
CACTGCAAACAGATCTTAAACCTGAATCACCTTTTTCTAATTCCTGCATAATTAAACCATAAGCGGTATTGCTAATTTCACTACCACCATATTTTTTAGGTAATGTTGCACCAAAAAATCCTAGCTCACCCATTTTTGGAATTAAATCAACAGGGAATGAACCTTTTTCATAATATTCATTTACCAAAGGCATAAACTCTTTTATTACAAATTCGTTTGCTGTTTTTTGAATTAACAGCTCTTCATCTGTTAAAAGAGTAGTAATGTTGCAAAAATCTGGACCAATATATTTCATAATTTTATGTTGAATTTTATATCAAACTTCACTAAAAAAGCAAGTCTGAAACCCCCTCAAATAATACTGAATTTGTAGCAATTATTGTATCTGTAACAAGTGTTTTTTTTTGATTATAAATAATTTTTTTGTCATTAATCGTTTTAAACACTCCTCCTGCTTCTGAAATTAAACAATCTCCTGCACATATATCCCATTCATTTTTTGGAGCAATTGTCGTAAAAATATCATAACTACCTGAACTGACGAGTGCTAACTTATATGCAACACTACCAACAGGATTAATAGATTTAAAGTCATTACGATATGGCTCCCACTCCTTTCTTTTTACCTCCGATCTACTAACCGTTATAGATGCATCTAATAAATTTATTTTTTGAGAAGCTTTTACCTTATGACCATTCAGATAAACTCCTTTACCTTTTTGACTTGAAAACATTTCGTTGGTTGCAGGGTTATAAATAACGCCTATAATAGGGCGTCCATCGTGAACTAATGCAATACTTACAGAAAAATGTGGGATGCCCTCAATAAATTCTTTGGTACCATCCAAGGGATCAACAATCCAAACTCTATTTTTGCTAAGTCTTTCTTCCGTATCAACTGTTTCTTCTGAAAGCCAGCCGTCGTCTGGAAATTCTCCTATTAAAAATTCAGATAAATATTTATCGGCTTCGTTATCAGCGATTGTAACCGGATTATCAATTCCTTTCATTTTAACTTCATTATCCTCAGACTTATAATACTTCATAAGGATTTTGCCGGCATTTCTTGCTGCTACTTTTGCTGCAATTAATTCTTCATTAAACATAAGAATAGATAATATGCATTTTAAATGTAAATTTCGTTATATTAATGTGATTTTGAGGTTTGAAGCTTAAAACAGTTTTTTTATAATTTTTTTTTATTTAAAGTAATTTTCTTATAAAATTCTTCCCTCCTCAAATCAACAAATAAAATAAAAAAACCAAAAGTATTCTTTTGGTAAATGAGGTGTATAAAGATGAAGAAAGAAATCTACATCAGCAAAGGAGTAGGTGAAACACGTATTGCCGTGAAAGAAAACGGCAAGTTAGCTGAACTACATGTTGATAAACAATCACAAGTTAAAACTGTCGGGAATATCTATAAAGGTATTGTTGAAAATGTTATTCCAGGTATGCAAGCTGCATTTGTAAATATTGGTCAAGATGTAAATGCATTCCTACCTTTTTCAGAAATTTCAGATTCTGAACTTATTGTAGAAAAAAACAAAAAAACTCAAAACTCAAAAGAAGTAGATGTTCTTTTGCAGCCAGGTCAAGAAATTATAGTCCAAGTCATTAAAGAACCTTTTGATAAAAAAGGTGCTAGAGTGACTACTGATTTATCTATAGCTGGACGATTTATAGTTCTGATACCAAAGTCCAAATATATTGGGGTATCAAAAAAAATGAGAGATAAATATGAAAGAAGACGTTTAAAAAAAATTGCAGTGGAAATTAAGCAGCCTGGTTTAGGAATGATCCTCAGAACAGTAGCTGAAGGTAAAACTGATTCACAAATTGAAAATGACTATAAATCATTGATTAAAAAATATAATGATCTTCTTTTTAAAGCTGAAAAAAATAAGGCCCCCAAACTTATTCATAATGATTTAAAAGTAACCTCAAGTGTTTTAAGAGACTTGATTAGTGAAAAGGTTGAAAAAATTATTGTTGATTCAAAAGAAGATTATAAAAGAATTCAAAAAATGATAAAAGAAGATGCTTTAGATATTGGAGATGCTTTAGAACATTACAGAAAAAGAGAGCCATTATTCAAGGAAAGTGGCATCAATAATTCTATGATGAAATTATTAAGAAAAAAAGCATGGCTAAAAAGTGGTGCTTATTTGATTATTGAAAGAACTGAAGCTATGGTTGTAGTTGATGTCAATAGTGGAAAGTTTGTTGGTAAAAAAGGTCATGAAGAAAACTCTTTAAAAATAAACTTAGAAGCTGCAAAAGAAATTTGTGCTCAATTAAGATTAAGACATCTATCAGGATTAATCTTAATTGATTTCATTGATATGGTTAAACCAGAGAATCGCAAAAAAGTATTTCTTGAGATGAAAAAAGAACTCAGAAAAGATCGTGCTAAAGTTGCAGTATCAGAAATATCGGAATTTGGTATTTTAGAAATGACAAGAGAACGAACAGGTTTAAGTATCATAGATTCATTAACAGATTGTTGTGAGGTGTGTAATGGAAACGGAAGAATCATTTCAAAAAATACATTATTAACAAGAATTGATTATTGGTTAAGGGATTATAAGAGGCAAAATAAAGATTTAAGATTAAAATTATTTTTACATCCTGAATTATCAGATTATCTCAAAAAAGAAAAGACGAGAGACTATATAAGATTGATGTGGAAAAATTTCATCTATTTAAAAGTAGTTAATGATGATACAATGAATAAAAACCAATTTAGATTTACAAAGATGTCAGATTTAAAAGATATCACAAATGAAATAGGTACTTGAAAAGGACAAAATTAGCTATTAAGTTCCCACGCTATGTTTGCAATTGTTGAAATATATGGAAAACAGTATAAAGTCGCTAAGGGCGACAAGGTCTTAGTTAATTCTAAGATTGACGTTGCTGAAGGAAAAACTATTAAGTTTGACTGTGTAAAAGCTATCTCAGACAAAGATAACAGTATTTTTGAAGCTAAAGACTTAGCTAAATACAATGTTAGTGCCAAGGTGCTTGAACATTCAAGGGATGCTAAGGTTACAATTATTAAGAAAAAAAGACGAAAAGGCTACCAAAGAAAACGTGGTCACCGTCAAGACCTTACATTACTGCAAATCCAATCTATTTCAGCTGCTAAAACAAAAAAACCAGCTGCTAAGAAACCAGCTGCTAAGAAAACTGAAAGTAAAAAGTAAAAGGAATTAACTATGGCTCATAAGAAGGGACAAGGAAGTTCAAGAAATGGTAGAGATTCTAATGCTAAAAGACTAGGCGTTAAAGTTTCTGACGGACAGTCAATTTTAGCTGGTGGAATTATTATAAAACAAAGAGGTACAAAGTATCATCCTGGAAGAAATGTAAAAAGAGGAAATGATGACACTTTATTTGCTACATCTCATGGCTTAGTCAAGTTTAGCAAAAAAGGTGGTACTACCTTTGTTAGTGTACAAGAATTAAATTAAGCTATGACTAGGCCTAAGATATCATTAATTGGTGGCGGTCAAGTTGGTGGAAATATCGCATTGCTTTCTGCACAGAAAGAACTCGGCGACATTGTCATTGTTGATATACCTGAAGCAGAAAACTTTATGAAAGGAAAAGCTTTAGATATTTCACAGCTTCTTCCTCATGATGGCTACGACGCTAAATTATCAGGTACTTCAAAGTTTGAAGATATCAAAGATTCTGATGTTGTAGTAATAACCGCAGGATTTCCAAGACAGCCTGGAATGGATAGAGAAGATTTACTTCAAAAAAATCTGGATATAATGACTAATGTTGCTAATCAAGTCAAAAATTTTGCTCCAGATGCTTTTGTAATTGTTGTTTCTAATCCTTTAGACGCAATGGTTTATGCTTTTCATAAAATTTCTGGGTTTGCAAAAAATAAAGTGGTGGGGATGGCTGGAGCTTTAGATAGTGCTAGATTTAGATCATTTATAGCTGAAGCAACTAATTTATCATCTCAAGATGTGAATTGTATGGTTTTAGGTGGACATGGTGATACTATGGTACCTGTAAGTAGATTAGCTACTGTAGGAGGAGTTCCTTTATTCTCTTTACTTAGCAAAGAAGAAATTACAGCTATCGAAGACAGAACCAGATTTGGTGGTGGAGAAATAGTGAAACTTTTTGGAAAAGGTTCAGCATTTTATGCACCAGCTCAATCTGCTGTTGAAATGATTGAAAGTTTTGTAAGAGATAAAAAAAGAGTTATTCCCTGTGCTTCACTATGTGAAGGAGAATTTGGTATTGATGGATACTTTATAGGAGTACCCACAGTCATAGGTTGTGGTGGTGTAGAAAAAATTCTGACCTTTGATTTAAATGAAGAAGAACAGAATGCCTTAAATAATACACTTACCGAAGTTGAAAAAACTGTTTCAGAAACAAAACTTTAATTCTTGAATTTTATCAAAACACATTTCTTTGTATTAATACTCTTCTTAACAAATCTTTTATCTCAAGAAAATTTCCAAATTGAAACCAAAATAAGCGCCTCTTTTAAGATGGGGTCAATTCAATCTAAATCAAAAACTATTTACTCTGAAGATACATTTTTTTCAAATGTTGAGTTTGCATTTAAGGGTAAAGGTGTTGCACGACTAATGAGTAGAGTAATGCATACTGGAACTATTATTTCGTTAAATGATTCTACTGTATCAAATATTGATTTCAAGAAGAAAAAATATTCGGTAAAAATGTTTGATGACATTCTTAAAGGTAAAGAAGATAAAGAAAATCAAAATGATAATGAAAATCAAGATGAATCTATTGATGAAGAATACAATCAATTTATTATATCAGAAACACCTGAATTGATTAATGGCTTTGAAGCTTATAAGATAACCATTCAGAAAAATGGCACTAATGAAATTTGGTTTTCAAAAACTTTAAAAGAACCTGATTTTGTAATAAAGATTAAAAATGAAATTTCGGAGTTTCAAAATAGTTGGGCAGATATGTCAATTGACTTAACTGAATTTGGAATAGATAAGGATTCTATAATTGTTAAAATGTCTACAGAAAGCGAAGACGGGAATTTTAATTTTGATTTAATTTCTTTTCAAAAATTTTTAGGTGATAACAAAGAATTAAAAGTACCTGAAGATTTTAAAAAAGTTCGAAAAATCTAATTATTTTTTTTAACAATATTATTTATCTCTTGAAATAACTTCTCTTCTCTTTTGAATGGCCTATCTAATAAAATGCCCCTATTAAATAAATCATATGCTTTTTCTTCGTTGCCTAGTTTTAAATGAGTTTTTCCAAGCCAATAATATGTACCTATATAGTCTGGATTTAGCTCTAAACTCTTCTCTAAGAAAAATCTTGCTTGCTCAAAAGAACCTTGGGGAGGTTCTGAAAAAAGAAATGATGCTATTCTTCGCGATGCTTTACCTAAGCTGGCAAGCTTATAGTGCCATTGTCCCATTATATTATAGCAAAATTCATCGTCTGGCAATAGCTCAATAACTTTCAATGATAACTGTTCAATGTTCTTCGATTGTTCTATTTGCTTTCTAATACTTTCTTCCTCAACTGTTTTACCTAAAGCAATAACATACCATTTTAATACATTTGGATCCTCGGAGTTAAGACTAAACGCATGATCAATGTATTTAAATGCTTTTTGAGCATTTTCTTTATCTTCTTTCTGTTGAATTGCTTTTTCAGATAAGTAATGATGTGTAATAGATAGTCTTAAAAGAATATCTTTATTATTGGGATACGAATTATTTAGTTCTTCAAGCAGGATTAAAGTTTTATTGAAGTTAAGATCACTTAAATCCTTATCTATTTTTGAGAAATCTTGTGCAAAAGTAATACTATAAAAAATGGGGGTTATAAAAAAAAATTTGAGTAAAAGATTCAAGGATAAAATCTGTACATTACTGGCTGATGGTCGGATATTTTTCCATCTACATTGTTATTAGAAATACCAACTTCAGCAGGAACAGAAATTACATTTGAAGTTGATGTGGCATCCATTGTAAACATTGATTGATTGATAATAATATGATCGAGATGTGAGGCTGAATAGGAACTTGACCAACCTTGCCAAGAATATCCACCTGCAGGACCTTGCAAAATACTTAAATCGGTTAATTTAAACGATGAAGCTGAATCAAAATTAGTTGGATCTGTGAAAGGACTTAGAGTTGGATTTGATATTGATTGTGAACCAACATTGTTAAAATCTCCTAATATAACAACGTTGTCACTTGATCTATTATTTAAGATATATTCAGTAAGTAAAAGGCTAGCATGATGTCTTCTAGTAGTTTCATCCCCCGTATCATTTGCATTATATGAATCGTCTCCACAGCATTTATAATGAATTCCAATCAAATATAGGTTTAATGTTTTAGTACCATCAGACCATGTAAGATAATTTTCCATAGGAGGTCGATCCGCAAATTGATAAGCTGCATTATTATAATAGTCTGAGTCACCATCATCATTATTAGCAGTATCAGCCCACAATTCATTTTTTGAATTAAAAGTTATATACTGGTTTTTATAAACAAGTGCAAAACCTAAATTCCCGGACTCATCATCTACTACATACGAATAATTAGGCATAGCATCGACCATACTAATAAGTTCTGATTCAGATCTTATTTCTTGGAAAAAATATATATCTGCATTCCATTTTTCTAATAAGTTTTTTACATAATCTTTTGTTGAAGAATGTTGCGGGAATTGTCTAATGTTCCAAGTTACTATTTCTACTTGATTGGATAAACCATAGTCCACTGCATTTGGAAACTCATAAGGGTTTGTATTATCTCCTCCACCATTATCATCTCCTGGATCTGTTGGTGAACTGCCTCCACCTGAACACGCTAGAATAAAAATAATTAATAAAAAATATTTATATAGTGACTTAATCATAGATGTAATTTAATAATAAAGTTCCAACTTGTTGTAAGCTTTGTGGCGAACAATTTTCAGGTATATCTTGTTGTGTATGCCAATAATTATAAAATAAATTTGGATAATCAAAATCAATAATATCTATTGCTGGAATCTTAGCATTTTCCCATAATGGAACGTGATCATCATATATGTCATAACCAACTTTGTATTCAAAAGCATTGAGTTCAAGCTCATTAGCTAAGCTCCAAATTTCTTTTACCATGTCAGGATTGACAGAATAAGAATATCTTTCAATTGGTATATTAAGATATTTATCACCAACCATATCAACTATAATTGCAGAATTTGGTTTTAGAATTGGTAAATTTTTAGAAAAATACTCGGATCCCATTGCATAGGTGGTTGGTTGTCCTGATATTCCAACATCTTCTGCATCAAAAAACACTAAATCTATTCCAATTGGAGGAGGATTATTTGAAAATATTTTTGCAAGCTCCATTAAAACAGCTGTTCCACTTGCACCATCATTTGCACCTAAAATAGGAATAGATCTATTATCTGGATTAGGGTCTTCATCTGCAACAGCTCTAGTATCCCAGTGGGCTCCAATTAACAACCTTTCTTCAGCTTCTAAATTGAATTGAGCTACAAGATTTTTACCAACTCTATCTTCTCCTGTGATGTGTTCAAAATAATTAAAATCTTGAATGATAACTTTGTCTGAATTTTTTAACAAATAACCCTGTAGAAAATTAGCAAATTGCTGATGTCCAGTTGATCCCGGATTTCTTGGCCCAAAATCACATTGCTCTATAATGTATTGGTATGCAATATTGCCATCAAATTCTGGAATATTTTTTTCACCCTCACTCGAAGAACAAGCAAGTATAAAGAAAATGATTATAATATACTTTTTCATTATCCTCTTATAGCTACGTTTAAGTTGATACCAAAGTCTCTATCAATTCTTCTACCAGTTAACCTTGTATCATTTTCTCTGTACTCATAGAACAAGCTACCCGTAACATCATCTGTTAATGTATATGTAATTCTTAGTATGCTCTTTCTTGTATTTGAAAAGTTTTGTTCAACAAAATTAATTTTATCTTTCGAACCTTCTTCCTTCTTATTTGAAAAGTCAAAGTTTAAGGAAATATTCATATTATTTCTCAAATTAATATTCCTGTCTGTAAACGGAAGCTCAAATCGAATGCCTTTCGAAAAATTATATGTAATTGTTGCAAGAATACTATTATCAGAAATATATGTTAGTCCAGTTGCAACTTCGTCTAAAGTGTGAGTTACATTACTTCTTATATTTGTAGACACACCGTTTTTAAATGAAGTACTAATTCCAATTAACGGAGTGAACGATCTTGTTACTCTAGATAATTGAAGACTGTCATTAAAATCATCTTCAAAAGATGATATACCAAATAAATTAATTGGTGCAATTCCATCTTCATTAAATTTCCATGATAAATTCTGTTTACCTGAAAACGCATGTTCTAAAGAAACCGACGATACATATGGTTTTATAAAGCCTATTTTTTCTAATCCACCAATTCTAAAAGACCAATTTAAAAATGGAAAACCTTTGGAGAGATTATTACCAAACGAAATATAATCTCGACTGATAGATCTAATGTCTATACTGTATCCATTAATATTAGATGAAATACTCTCATTAAATGAAATGCTTAAAGAGGTCTGTGGGTTAAACCTAATACCAGATCTAGCTGTGAATGATTTCTTAATATCCTCATTACCAGTATTAAGTCCAACTTCTGATACAGAAGATAATCCGTGGTTATCTTTAAGCCCTAAACGATAGCCCAAAGGAACATCTCCATCTATTCCGTTTGATAGTCTATTAGTATTGTTAGTAACTGTGAGCGTTAAAGGTTCAATTTTCTTAGATTCGTTATAAATTCTTTCTAGAAAGAGACTATTAATCTCTGATGAATTTTTCTCTTCAGGAGAATCTTTTTGGGTTTCTTTATCTTTATCTTCTTCAGAATTAAAGCTAGAAAGTCCTCGCGATCTTGTTCTTGAAGATGGCTTCGACTGTCTCTTGGAAAGAGGCGTATAAAAAGTTTCAATAATTTCTGTCGGGGAAATAGATAAATTAATAGCAGTATTTTTTACCAAATTCAAATTAGCTGCATCAATTACACTGTTTAAAGGTTTATTCCATGTATAATTTGTGTTGTATGAAAAATTTGGTTTGAACCAACTAATCCATTGAGGACTAAATGAATAATTTAAACTTTCATTCAAATTTGTTAATGACCCTACTTTCAATTTATTTAATACCTCTTCACGATATTCTGACATATCGCTTCGAATATTTTTTGAATAATTCAATTGAGTGTTATCAAATACTTTATAGTTCACTGTAAATCTTCTTTCTAATCCTAGACTGAAGTCTTCCACCAGCTCATTAGTTTTTCTAGAAAATTTTTCAGTTAGATTTCTATTTACTTTAATGCTTGAACCAAATGTTGAAGGAGTGTAGAAAAATTTAGTTTCACTTAACTGCTCGCCAATAAGTGGTACTCTTTCAGCCCACTTGAAAGCTTCAATATAATTATCACTAGGAAATCTTAAATTATAATCAACATTTGTACTAATCTTGCTAACATCAACAGACTTCATAATTGCGTCAGACCTATTTTGTGAAGAAATATTGAAGCCGGCGCTTAAATTGTCTATCGAATATTTAATAAATGGATTTTCTGATTTAACTCTTTTAGAGATTTTACCCGTCACATTAATTGCAGAAGATTGTACTATAACGGAATCAGGTGCAGCACCATTTGTTCTTATATCTGTCCCAGGGAAGTATTTTGGAGAGTTGCTTACTGTATTATAACTCATATTTAAAGGAAACGATATTCCTAAACTGCTTGGGAATAAACTTCCTAATTTAAAATTATTAGTAAATGTAAAGTTTTCAACAGTTTGATTGGTTCCAATTCTTTCTTGGAGTACGTGGAAATCTGCATCCTTTCTACTATAAGAAATGGTGCTCTTACTTAAATCGGATAAATTAAATTTTGATTTTAATCTTACTGCAGTTCCAGTTTCTTTTTTTACTCCACTCAATCTCAATTCGTCTAGCCACAATTCTCCACTTATAGGGTGATCAGAATCATTTTCTATTCCAACAATAAAATATTGTAATCTTGACAGAGAAGGATTCCCGACAATTTCTACATTTCTGTAAATATTATTACCATCATCAATAAAACTATATTCTTTATAATCAGTTGAATCTGTAAATGTGTCATTTGTATTTATTAGACTAATTGATTCATTTGTTTCATTTTTTAAACTGGTTAACCAATTTAAATCTAGGTTAACTTCATTCCGCTTCAGGTCTTCATCCCAAGTATCATATACTGGTTTTGTTAATTTATAATATTCATCTCCATTTCCAAACTGTATGAAAAATTTTAGGTCTGTTTCTTCAGAAGTTGCAAAATCACTATTACCATAAATAAACATTTTCATTTTGTCGTACATTAAAAAGCTTTGACCTTTCTTCTGATCCATAGCTAAAATCTTTTTAGCAGCACCCTTATATTGCGGACTTAGATTATCAAACTTAAGTACAAGAGATTGTTCTTTCGATCTAATCTGATTTATCTGATCGTATTCACCAAACACTCCTTTAGGTGGAACATATTCAGGATTATCTTCATCATTGATTACAGAAACAATAAATGTACTATCTTGAGCAGTATATGTATCTTGACTTGCAAGAGATGTACCTAATTCTTGCCAAGCATTACCTACCAATTCAATTTTTGCTATTTCAAGTTGAGATGCCTCTGATACCCCTGAAACTACTAATCTAACTGACTTAATTTCACTGAGTGAAATATCTTGAATTTTTTCAAAGTCACTTAATGGAACTCTAATTAATCTCCAACCAGTTTTAAGTCCATTAACTTCTGTAGATCCAGCAACATAAGTACTGTCATTTAATGAGATAGTTTTAGTAAAGTAATCATTTGTTCTATCAAGAAAACCAGATTTATCCAAATCCTCAGTATCAGGATATTTACCGCCAGTTTGAATTCTATCTCCGGTTCCGTTTCCTTCCGTACCATTTACTTTTTCATAATTTGAACTTCCTTCTGAATAGCTCCAATTATCTCCATTTGGATCATTTACATCAACATCAGAAGAAATATTTATTAATACTGTTTCTCCGCTATCTAATAATTGTTGATAGGTAAGTCCATCATCCAAACAACCACCAAATCCGTTTTCAAATTCGTTAAAACATCCATCTAAACCAGTATCTTCATTGTCTTCAAGAAAACCATTTCCTAGCGCAAGGCCAGCCTCTGGAATATCTTCAGTATTTAAAACTCCATTTCCATCATAGTCTTCACTTATTTTTCCTAAATCTATTGTTAAGTTTCCCTCTTCACCTTTAAGCCATATCTCAAAAAACCTAGTTCTAGTTTGATCATAGTCTCCAATGAACATGGGTGTTGTTATACCAGCCCATAAAGAATCTGGATCTGTTGTAGATTGAAACTCTTGAGGCTGATATTTTAGAACCAAAACATCTGTTGTTAGGTTTTGAGCTCTTTGGGATGTTGAAATATTAGGCCAAATATTATTTGTTAAAACCTGAGAGTATGGATTATACCAATACATTTTTAACCTATTTCTCTGATCATACTCTTGATTATTTTGAAGATCGATAGGAGCAGATGATATATTCCAAAATCTTCTCAATATCGAAGGATTTGTTACTCTTTTAGACCCCTCAAAATCATCAATGAATGCAACACCATTACCATCACCAGTTCTTGAATTTGAAATAGAGTTAGGATTAGGTAATACCTGTGCTACCTCTCCTTCAATAGAAAAACTTGAGATTTTTTCAGCATTTAGAAAATTAAATTGATTAATTCTTGCAGATAAATTGTCCAAGTCTGTTTCGTATCTTCCATTAATATCCCATATAAAGTTTTGAATAGGTTCATATCCAACTTCCACTTTTTTATTTACAATATCTTGGTCATAATAAAGAGCGGTCATTCCCAAGAAAGAATTGTCATCAAAATCAATTTGTGCTCTTGAACCAACCATAATTTTTCTATCAAATGTCACTAAATCGTGCTTATCATACGAAATTTCTAAATCGCTATTAGGATTAATATCTCCTGTTAGCATAATTACACCTGAGAAATAATCAATTTGATAATCTTTCCCACGTTCAAGTTTTTCACCATCTGAAAAAATCTCTTCACTGCCTTCAACTAAAGTAAATCCTAAGTTGATAGTTGAAGTTGGATTAGTATAATTTACATTAAGCGTAAAACGTGAATCTCCTGTATACTCTGTTCTGTTGGAAGATGTATACATTTTTCCTTCTTGCAAGAATTCAAATAAATCAGAATTTTCATTACCACCAACAATATCGTTGTTTGATACAAAAGGTAAAAGAGCTGGTAAATGAATTTCTCCTGTCTGGAGATTTACAATATTTAGGTTATTAAAATCAATTACTTCATCTGGTGTAGATGCTCCTGATTGATTAAAATTATCTAAACCAAAAAGATTTAAAAATGTGTTCCCATTATCAGCTCTATCGCTGAGAGGAGTTGAAAAGTTATCAATAATACTGACTTCTAAACTTTCCGAATCTATATTTGTTGATCCCATTGAGTAAACATTCTTAAACATCAAGTCCCAAGCAGGATGGTTGGGATGAGAGGATTGAGCCTTAATCATTTTTAGAACTAAATTTGAATTTTGTTCAGATACTCCTTCACCAATTTGGAGAATTAACTGTCCGGATGTACGATCAACTAACTGAAAATGAGCAGCAATAATTTCATTTTGTAATGAATTTCTCATTCGGATGAATCCCAAGTCTTCATTAATACTATAATCAGATCCTCTTTCAAGCCTAATAAATGCTCCTTCTTTACTCTTATCTGGATATAAAGATAAATCATTAGGATCAATGTAGGCTGTTCCTGGGTCTGCCTGAGGATTATTTGATGCATCTATCTTGAATAACTCAAAATTCCTGATTACAACATTCCCAATAGGATGTAAGCCATTTACCAGAGGATAGTATGAAGGAATTGATAAAGTAAATCCAGTATCTTCAATTGTATCGTTTGAACCATTTCTAAACCATTCATGAATGAAGAAATATAAATTTTTTCTGTAATCGTAGTCTTGAATCTGATTCAACTTTAATTCCGATGTTCCTTTATATTTTTGGGATTGTTTTTTTGTTTTTTCTAAGGATGCAATACTGGTAATATTAACAGGTCCAAGCTTTGATAGGGCTTTTACTCCAAAAAGACCCTTATTTTGACCTGAAAAAGTCACAAATTCCGTAGATGGCAAATTCAATGAAATATTACCCATTTCTAGTTTTTGAAGTATGTCATCATCTTCTCCCTGATAATCAACTCTAATCGTATTTTCCCAATCAAAATCACGTTCAGAGTTTTGATCTAAAGATACAGTAATTCTTTCACCAACCTTCCCTTGCACATTTAGTTGTTGTTTTTGATCAAATTTGAAATTTGTTTTTTCTTGCTCTCTAAAAGAAGACCGTACTAGCTCTTGATCTTGATTCACGAGCTTTCCAGATAAGTTAATATTACCTTGCACTCTCAAAGAAGCTCTTCCCAATGCGCCTAGGTCAATATCAGCGATTTGCATATACCTATCTGTTCTTTTGCTTATAGTAGTATCAGATGCTGAAAGAATGAAAGGTTGAGAGAAATTGAATGATTGATTAGATAAATATAATGAATTGATATATTCGTCAAATGTAGAAACATATGGTGCTGAACTAGGGCTATTTAATATTTTTTCCAAAATAACTATTTTATCAAATGATGTTTCAAAAGAAACATCGTACTCCAAATATTTTTTATTAATAGAAAAAATACCAATCGGATAATTTGAAATATCATTTAAGGAATAATTTGTTTTTGATTTACTTTTAAAAGGGTCAAATCCAAAATCTTGGATAATATTTTGCCCAAAAATTTGGCTAATAAACACTATGAACAATAAAAAATTTTTCATTTAAATTATTTCTTTAATTCTTGATACAAATTTAGAGATTGCTATTCCTCTATGACTTATCTGATTTTTTTGATCTGAATTCATCTGAGCTAAAGACAAATTGAATTCAGTCGAACAAAATATAGGGTCGTATCCAAACCCATTACTGCCTACTCTAGATTGCAAAATTTTACCTTCAATAGTTCCTTCGACATGAAAATCATTTATTCCATCTACAAATGAGATTACAGTACGAAATCTTGCTGTTCGAAATTTATCTTCTACACCATTTAATTTTTTTAAAAGTTTTGTCATATTTTCTTCATATGTAGCATTTTCTCCAGCATAACGAGCTGTATATAGTCCTGGTGCTCTATTCAATGCATCAACTTCTAAAATTGTATCATCTGCAACAGAAGCAATTTTTGTATGATCAAAGGAAGCCCTTGATTTTATAAACGAATTTTCTTCAATAGTGTTTCCATCTTCAACTATTTCTCCAACTTCAGGAAAATCAGCTAAAGATAATATCTCATCAAAAAATGGTTGAATCTTTACAGAAATTTCAGATACTTTGTGTTTATTTGAAGTAGCAATAACAATTTTTTTCATTTCTTAAACTAAGAAATATTTATGTGTTTATTAAATAACTAATATTGCTTGCCTTTTTAGGCATTTTGTTGGCTCTGTATCTCAGTTGGTAGAGTAAGAAATAACATCAATTTCAATGTATAAATTTTGGTCATGATAATTCTCAAATGATATTCTTACGTGTTTTTTTGGATTATTTGGTTAAATTCGTTGACTATTTTACAACTGATGGCTCTGTAGCTCAGTTGGTAGAGCAGAGGACTGAAAATCCTTGTGTCGGCGGTTCAATTCCGTCCAGAGCCACTTCTTATTATGGAATTCAATAAAAAAAATATAGCAATTATAGTTATAACAACACTTCTTGTTGTCTTCGTTGGCTCTTTTTTGAGACAACCAAAAGTCTATACATTTTATAAAGAACAATTTGTACCAAGCGATATGGATACTGTATTTGAATTTTTTTCAAGACCTGAAAATCTTGAAAAAATTACACCCTCAGCAATGGGTTTTAAAATTATAACTCCAACGCCGATTGAAATGAAAGAAGGTGCTATAATTGACTATACTGTAAAAATTTTAGGAGTGCCTGTACGCTGGAGAACTATGATTACTAGCTATAAAAAAAATGAATATTTTGTTGATGAACAGCTTAAAGGTCCTTACAGTTATTGGCATCATAAACATACATTTAAAGAGGTTGATGGAGGTATATTAATTATTGATGAAATAACTTATGCTTTACCAATTCAAGCCTTTCGAAAAATTGTTCATCCAGTTTTGATAAAACCTCAGTTAAATCAAATCTTTGATTTCAGATTTCAAACAATTAAAGATAAATTTAAGTAATGATCAATTACATTCTTTCTAAGATAAACATATTGATAAATTATGTCGGTTTTACAATTGTATGGTTTTCTTGTGTCTACAGCGGAGCTCAAGGAGACCCAATTATTGCTTTAATACCAACTTTTATTTTCTTATTTCTTCATTTTCTAATTGTGACAGACCATTTTAAAGAAGAAATACAACTGATTGTTATTTCTATTATCTTTGGTTTAATAGTTGACTCTAGTTTTTCTATACTTGGTTTTGTTAAATACAATGGTACATTAGATTTTGCGCCAAATCTAGCACCGCTTTGGATAGTTTGTATGTGGGCAGGTTTTACAGCTCAGATAAATCATGCTATGAAATTTTTGATCGGTAGATATCCATTAATTTGTTTCTATGGATTACTTGCGCCATTAGCATATATTGCTGGAGAAGGTATTGGCGCAGCTGTAGTTACAGATACTTATTTATCCTATGGATTTATTAGCATAGCTTGGTCGATAAGCTTATTGTCTTTATTCAAAATTTCAGAATATTTAATGAGCAAATAAGATGAAAAAGATTATTTTTTTAATCTCTTTAATATTTTTTGGCTGTGCATCACAAAAACCTATTGAACCTAATAAAGTTTTGGATTTTGATATTCCTGAGCAATGGGAGGTTAGCATTTCACAAAATTTAGATTTTGATCAAGAGTGGTGGAAAATTTTTAATGACGACAATCTAAATTCTTATTTAGTTGAATTTATGGATGAAAATATAAATCTTGAAAAAGCGATGCTAAATACGATAAAAGCCAAACAAGCATCAGTAATAGCAACTGGTAGTTTATTCCCATCAATTTCAGCTAATAGTAGTGCCGTTGAATCTGAGCAGAACACTGCAGGATTTCCTCCATTTTTTTCTACCTTATTTGGTCAATCATCAGATGAAGTAACCGTATTCACTCAAGAAAATTATAATCTATCACTTGGAACGCAATGGGAAATTGATTTATGGGGCAAGCTTCGCCAAGGAAGAATTGCTACTAAACAACAATATCTATCTGCAATGTATTATGAAGATTTTCTTAAGCTTTCGTTGACTGCTGAGGCATCTAAACTTTATTTTTCAATAATTGAAGCAGAACAAGTTTTAAACAATGCATCAAAAAAACTTAAAAATGCAGAAACTATTTTTGAGCTATATTCTCTACGCTACAACAAGGGGAGTATTTCCATACAAGCTTACCAACAATCAGAAATAATATTTAATGCAACAAAATCTGATTATAATAATAAACTTCTGATTGTTAATGCTCTCAAAAGAGAGGCAAAGTTGCTTGTAAAAGACTACCCTTCAACAGAATTTGTAGTTAACAATAACTTTCCTAAAAAATTACCAAGCATTCCAAGTACTCTACCAGCAGACATTGTCAAAAGAAGGCCAGATTTAATTGCTCAACAATATAATT
Organism: uncultured Fidelibacterota bacterium; assembly: GCA_902538565.1. Lineage (GTDB taxonomy): Bacteria > Fidelibacterota > Marinisomatia > Marinisomatales > Marinisomataceae > Marinisoma. The sequence goes on from CACBFQ010000001.1 coordinate 353,570, forward strand.
TACTCGCTAATAAAGCTTTAGATAGACAAGCTCTTCTAAATTTATTCCCAACATTTAGTCTTACTGGAAGCTATGGAAGCTCATCAAATGATTTAGAAGATTTAACTAATGAAGACTTTTCAGTATGGAATAAAGGATTAAACGTTTTTGTTCCAGTATTTAATGCAGGAAAACTAATTGCAAATAAAAAGCTTGCTAAGACTAATAGAGAAATTGCAATGCTTGATTTTGTAAATACTTTGCTAAATGCATATAAGGAAGTAGAAAGTGGATTTGAATCTGATTTGACATCAAATCAAGCTTTAGAAATAATTAATCAAAATATTATTTTGTCGGAAAGTATCTACGATACAACCTTTGAAGGATTTATTAAAGGATCTTCAACCTTTGAGGATGCTATTAATGCGAATAATGCACTTTATGACAATCTAGATTTAAAAGCTCGATTAGAAAAGGTTCGCATTGAACAAAGAATAAATTTAATTTTAGCTCTTGGCGGAGGATTTAAAACAAATGATTAAAAAATTAAAACCATTATTTATCTTATTAGGCTCAATTGCTATATCATATTTATTGTGGCTGCTAGGTCAGGTACAACCTGATCCAGTAGAAGAAGCGCCAGCACCGGACGTTATTGTTGAAATTTTAACCCCTAAAGATTATCAAATTCAAATAAGTTCTAACGGTACAACAACGCCTCTCACTCAGACAGTATTGACTGCAGAAGTTGGTGGTGAAGTTATCTATCGTTCAAAAAAGTTTTCTGAAGGTTCATCAGTTATTGAAGGAGAAATTTTGGCAAAAATTGATGATACAGACTTACAACTACAGTACAAAAATGCTTTATTACAATTGGCAAATGCTGAAGTGCAATATTCATTGCAATTAGCAGAAGCAGAAGTTGCCAAAGAGGCATGGGAAAAAATAGGTGATGGTGTTGCTAGTGATTTGACACTTAAAAAACCACAGCTAAAGCAGGCTGAAGCATTATTAGAAGTTGCTAAAGCTCAGGTTAGTTCAGCCAAAAACAAATTAAACAAAACAGAAATCGTAGCACCTTATGCTGGAAGAATTCAAAGTGTAAATATTGATTTAGGAACAACAATTATTCCTGGTCAACCAGTTGGAGCTATGTATACATCAAGTGAAATTGAAATTACATTAGCTGTGAAAGATAATGATTTACAATTTTTAAGTATTCCAATGGATGGAAGAAAACTTAATCCAAGTGAACAAGCATCGGTAGTAATTGAAAGTTTTTACAAAGGAAAAACTCAATCTTGGGAAGGCAAACTTGAAAGAGTTGACGGGGTTATAGATCCTATAACAAGAATGATTAATCTGATAGCGGTCTTTAAAAATGACTTTATTGAAACAGATAAACCTAATCTTCCTATTGGTCTTTTTGTTGAAGCAAAAATTGATGGCATTACATTAAAGAATATTTTTGAAATTCCAATTAATTCTATTTCAAAAGACAATGAAGTATATATTGTCGATAAAGATAATCAGCTAGAGTTAAGAAAATTAACCGTTTTAAAAAAATATAGTGAATTTGTGATTATTAAAGATGGATTAAAAGCTGGAGAAAGGATTGTTACTTCAAAACTCTCGACAGCTTCGAGCGGAATAAAAGTTAACCCAGTTTATAAATAATGCGTAGTATAGTTACTTGGTTTGTTAATAATAGTGTTCCTGCAAATCTTTTTATGTTTTTTTTAATAGTAGGTGGGTTTTTTGTATCATATCCTTCAATAAAAGCTGAATTCTTTCCAGTACCAGATCCAAAAGCAGTAACGATTATAGTACCATACCCTGGAGCTTCTGCATCTGAGGTTGAAGCTTCAATTTCCTCAAAGATTGAGGATCGACTAGAAGGTGTTGCAGGAATAAAAAAAATCAATTCAAATTCTTTAGAAGGTGGTGGATATGTAGGAATTAGAATATTCGCTAGTGCTGATTTCGATAACACGTTTGAAGAAATCAAAACTATTGTTGATGGCATTACCACTTTCCCTGAAAACAGTGAAGAACCAATCGTCAAAAAACTTGAGATTGTTGAAAAGGTTCTTGATGTAGTAATTCATGGGGATGTAGATGAAAATACTCTTTTGAGTGTTACTAAAAGGATTAACGAAGAAATAAAAAATCTCAGTGAAGTATCATTTACTGAAATTTATGGTAATAGAAATAGAGAAATATCTATTGAAATTTCTGAAAATAGTTTAGAAAAATATAATCTAACTTTTGATGAGATTGCATTTGCTATTAATATGGGCTCAATCGATTTACCTGGTGGTGTTATCTCAAGTACTAAAGGCGACCAACTTATAAGAACAGTTGGCCAGTCATACAAAGGAGATGAATTTGAAAATATTGTAATTAGAACAAATGCAAATGGTAGTACTCTGCTCTTGAAAGATGTTGCAGTCATTAATGATACTTTTGAAGATGTTGATAAATTCTTCAAATGGAATGGTACTAAAGCAATGTTTATAAGTGTAAATCTAGTTGGTGACCAAGATGTTTTGGATGCCTCTGATCAGCTAAGGAATTTTGTAAAAAATAAAAAAAATGATATGCCTGAAAATATTCAAATTGACTATTGGTATGATCAAGCAAGATTTCTTGAGGATAGAATAAATATTTTATACAAAAATTTTGCAATTGGAATGTGTTTAGTACTAATTCTTTTAACTATGTTTTTAAGACCTTCAGTCGCTTTTTGGGTTGCCATGGGTATTCCCATATCTTTTGGAGGAGCATTATTATTACTACCACTATTAGGAGTTACAATAAATGTTTTGTCAACTTTTATGTTTATAGTTGTACTTGGAATTGTAGTTGATGATGCTATTATTGTTGGAGAAAATGTATTTCGTAGAAGAATTAAGCTTAAAGAAGATAACTTTACTTCAACTGTAAGGGGTACTATGGAAGTTATGCTTCCAGTTTTCTTTGGAATTTTGACAACAATAGTTGTTTTTGCTCCTATGCTTGATTTAGCAGGTGATACTGGACCAATTTGGAGAACATTTCCTTTAACAGCAATTCCTATTTTAGTTTTTTCACTTATAGAATCAACTACAATTCTACCTGCACATTTAAATCATGCTGGTGAATGGTTTCAATATCGTTTTGTAAAATTTGGAAATATTTTAAGATCAGCGAGAAATTATTTTTCAAAAAAATTATATACTTTTATAGATGATAATTGGCTTCCCTTAGTTAAAAAATCTATTAAAAATCGTTATCAAACTGTTTCAATTTTTGTAGGTGTATTATTTATTTCATTTTCATTACTTGCTGGTGGATGGGTAAAGTGGCAGTTTTTCCCAGTATTAGAAGCTGAAGAAGTTGCAATTGTTATTGACCTACCAGAAGGAACACCAATTAATACGACAGAAAAAGTAACAAAAATGGTTGAGATGGAAGCTTTAAAACTAAAAAATGAATTAAATACAGAAAATAATAGAAAAATAATATCCCATGTTATGACAACTGTTGGTGATCAATATTTTAGTGCCCAAGAAGCAGAGAACAGTCCAACTGGTCCGGTGCTCAAAGCTAGCTCAACCCCTCATCTTGGCGAAGTCGTAGTTATATTGACACCTGCAGATAGTAGATGGGGATTAACTGGTGCCTATGATATTATTAATATTTTAAGAGAAAGAGTTGGGATTATTCCGGGTGTTGAAAGATTGAATTTTAGTGCAAATATATTTAGTGCTGGTAAACCGATTCATTTTGAATTTTCAGGAAATAATTTTGATGATTTAAATCGAGTAATTAAAAATACTAGATTACTTCTTAGTAATTATGCTGGAATATATGATCTAAATGATTCCGATAAAATTGGTAAAAGTGAACTTCAAATTGAACTTCTCCCAGCAGCTGAAGCATATGGTTTAACTACAGCCATTATTGCAAAACAAGTTAGACAAGCGTTCTATGGAGAAGAAGTTCAAAGAATTCAACGCCAAGATGATGATATAAAAGTTATGTTAAAGCTAACAAAAATTGAGAGGGATAACGCTAGAACGCTTGAAAATTTAAGAATCAGAACTAATACTGGTATTAAAATTCCGTTGTACGCTGTGGCAAAAGTAAAGGAAATCCCAGGAAAATCTGCAATTAAGAGAATTGATGGTAAACGAGTTGTTGAAATAACCTCAGATGTAGATATTAGTAAAAATACATCCTCCATGATTTTGTCTACTATAATTGGTCCAGAAGGTAACCCAATAAATAGCTTAAAAAATATTTTAGATAAGGAACCTGGTGTATCGTTTTCACTTGCAGGAGAACCCGCAGAGCAGGCAGAACAACTTCAAGATATATTTGTAAAATTTGGTTTAGCAATTTTTACTATTTTTGTTTTATTAGCAATTCCGCTTAAATCCTATTTTAAACCATTGATTATTCTATCAGCTATTCCATTTGGAATGGTTGGTGCTATTTTAGGACACCTAATGCTCTTTCAACCAATGTCTGTTTTATCATTATTAGGAGTTGTAGCTCTTTCTGGAGTTGTGGTAAATGACAGCTTGTTGCTAGTAGTTTTCGTTAATAGAGCTAAAGAAAAAGGCGATAGTACATTAAAGGCTGTAACAGATGCAGTTAGATCAAGATTTAGACCAGTAATATTAACCTCACTTACAACTTTTCTAGGAATTGCTCCTCTACTCTTTAATCAATCAACTCAAGTACTTTTCTTAAAGCCAATGGCAATTTCATTAGGAATTGGAATTTTATTTGCAACGTTTGTCATTCTACTATTAGTGCCAGTATCATATGTGATTATTGATGATTTTATCAATTTGATATCAGGAAATAAAAAGAAAAATTCCTAAGCTTCAAACTGTGAGTAATTATGATATCCAACTTTTGCAGGATCATCATAATCAATTTTGACAATGGCTTTCTTTAAGATTCTTTTAAGAATGATAAGTCTATCCTTTTCTGATTGACTTTTTAACAACATTTTTTTTGCACGCTTGTCAATATCAAGCATGGAAGCAATTTCAAATGCAGCTTTAGGCATACTTATCTGAGCAATTTTTGCAGAGGCTCCTAATTTCATCAGTACTTCATATAAGAATACGTTGGTTTCTTGGAGTAAAGTTTCATCAATTGAATCATCAATATCCTGCCAAGTTTTCACGTAAGCTTGTTTATAGTCTTTCGAATAGTTATAACTCTTAACAATAAATCGTTCAACTCCTGTTACAAGAATATCATACTCTCCTGTATCTCCTTCAGATGCAGTGATTTGAGTAATTTCAGCTGTGCACCCAATCGATAGGGTATCATTATTTCTGGAATTAATAATACCAAATTTTTGATTATGCTTTAAGCAATATTCAACCATCTTTTTGTACTTTGCTTCAAATATACGCAGCGGAAGTTTTTCGCCTGGAAGCAAAACTAAAGGGAGTGGGAAAATTGGGATTTTATCATTCATTGTATTACCAAAATACGTATTGTTTTATTAATTTTCACTATCAAAATTTTAAAAATTCAATTAAAAGGGTAAAAATGAAAAAAGATATTTTAGATCACGTAGCCATTTGTACTGATGATATAAATAAATCAGTTGAGTGGTATACTGAAAATTTTAAATGTGATATTTTATATCAAGATAGTTCTTGGGCAATGCTTGAATTTGATAACGTTAAGTTAGCTTTAGTTCTACCTGAACAACATCCATTCCACTTTGCCATACTAAAAGATAATGTAGAAGATTATGGTAAGCCGGTAACTCATCGAGATGGATCTGTATCAGTATATATAAAAGATAGATCTGGCAACAACATAGAAATTCTGAGGTACTAAAATGAAAAGAATCGTTATTATGAACTGTATTACAATTTCTCTCATAGTGATTTTATCATATATTTCGACACCAAATAATCAAATCCTTGCTAATCATCATTTAATAACTGGCTTTGGAGCAGTAATTGTATTTATGAGTGTTTTATGGATTGTGAGTTTACTTGTTAAAGATGCAAGCATTGTTGATATTTTTTGGGGCCCTGCATTTATAGTTCTTGGGTCCTCGCTACTCGTATCAATGGACCAAGTTTACTCTGAGAGATCGTTGTTTATTCTATTCCTAGTATCGCTGTGGGCTATAAGACTGGCGTCACATATTGGATTTAGAAACATTGGTCACGGTGAAGATTTTCGATATGTTGAATGGAGAAAAGAAAGCGGTAAAAACTATTGGTGGCATAGTTTTATAAGAGTTTTTCTACTTCAAGGAGGTTTATGCACCTTAGTAGGCGTATCAATTTACTTTGGGTATCTAAATGAAGAACCTTTATCATTTATTGAGACTATGTTTGCATCAACAATATTTTTTATTGGTCTAGCTTGGGAGTCAATTAGTGATTTGCAATTAAAAGCTTTTAGAAAAGATCCCAAAAATAAAGGTAAAATTTGTAAAAGCGGATTATGGAAGTATTCAAGACATCCTAATTATTTTGGCGATCTTGTTGTTTGGATAAGCATTTTTACTTTTAGCATTTCTAGTGAAAATCTTTTATTTATTGCAGGTTCATTTTTAAGTCCATTGATTATGGGGTCAATTTTTTATTATATTACGGGCCCTATGATGGATCAAGCAATGATGCAAAGTAGGCCAGATTACAAAAAATATATGGAAAATAGTAATTCACTAATTCCAAAATTCAAATGAAAGAGGGGGAAAAATGTATAACAAGTTATTGTTAACACTTTCAATATTCGTATTTATAGCATGTGGTGGTGCTCCACAAGAAGCACAAGTTGTAAATATTGGATCTTTAGGTTCTGAAATGAAATATGATGTTGAAGAATTCACAGTTAAAGCAGGTTCGAAGGTTAAAATTATTTTAAAAAATAATACTCCTTTAGAATTTATGGGTGAAATGCAACACAATATTGTCATTTTCAAAGATGAATCTGCTGCTCCGGAAATCATCAAGCTAGCTGAAAGCTATTTTGGTGGTGATGCTCCGGACGATAATAGAATTCTCGCAAAATCGATTTTAATAGATAAGCAAGAAGAAACTACTATTGAATTTGACGCGCCTAAAAAGCCAGGTACATATTTGTACGTCTGTACATATATTGCCCATGCAGGTTCTATGCGTGGTTATATGATCGTAGTGTAATTCCTATGAAGAGCATTAACACGCTTGGATGAATTGATAAATCTGCATATATTACGATTCTAATATTGAGATTATATCTCAAAAAAGGAAAATATGAGTGAATTTTTAATTATGTTTAGAGAAGTGCTTGAAGGAGTGCTTGTTGTAGGAATACTTTATACTTTCATCGTTAAAACAGGTAGAGAGCACTTAAAGAAGAGTATAATTAATGGTGTTATTGCATCATTTGTTGCTACTGGAATCTTTGCTGTTATATTTCAAATTGCGTATGGAGGCTTTGAAGGAAAGCAGGCTGCTCTTTTTGAAGGGACAACCATGTTAATTGCTGCCTTTTTGCTTTCAACAATGATTATTTGGATGGGTAGAAATAAAAATGTTGCTGCAAGTTTAGAAAAAGAAGCCTCAGATATAATTAAAAAAGATAAGAATATTTCTTTAGGTCTTTTTGCATTAACATTTTTTGCAATTTTCAGAGAAGGTGTTGAAGTGGTGCTTTTCATGTATGCTATTGTAATCCAATCAAATGGTCTTTCTATTGGCGGCTCAGTTTTAGGATCTATTGTTGCGCTAATGATTGGTTACGCAATATTTGTACAAGGTAAAAGAGTTCCTTTAAAACAGTTCTTTAATGTGACATCTATATTACTCATTTTTGTGTGTGCAGGATTAGTTGCATATGGCGTTCATGAATTCGAAGAAGCATTTTATACCAAAGATGAAATGAAGCAAATGGAAATATGGGATGTTAATGACAAAGGTCCCGTTTTTGGATTTAATATTGATAATAATGGAGCTCCAAAACCATTATTGAGCGATAAAGGTGCAATAGGACAGTTGTTCAAAGGCTTTTTCGGATACAATGGTAACCCAACTTCTTCAGAGCTAGTCAGTTGGCTACTTACTTTAACCCTTGTATCATTTCTTTGGAAAAGAGCATCTAATCCTAACAAGACATAATTAAGATTCATTAATGATATCTTTAAGCTCTGTAATTATCATTGCAGTTGCCCCCCAACAAATACATTCATTGAAATGATAGGCGGGAACATTGATTTTAAAACCTGACTTATTGATTGGAGTGTTTAATACTAAATTATTATCAATTAATTCATCTAGACTAATCTTATAAACCTGATCAACTTCGCTATCATTAATTTTAATTTGAGGCTGAGTCTCTGAATACCATAAAAAAACATGGATATTAAAATACGATACTGGTGTATAAAGGCTAGAAAGTTGTCCAAGGCTTTTTAAGTTTGAAGAATCAACCCCAATTTCTTCTTTTGTCTCTCTAAGTGAAGCATTTTGTGCAGTTTCATTTTTATCAATAGCTCCCCCAGGTAAAGATACTTGGCCTTTATGATGCTCAACATTATCAGTTCTTTTTGTTAGCAAAAAAAATAATTGATTATTTTCTTCAAATAAAATGATGCTTACGCTAGCCTGCTTAGCATCTTTTGGAGGAATGAATGCTTTTTCTGTAATACTATTTATTGGAATTACAGCCATTTTTTTATGACTCTTCCATCCAGGTAATTGAGAATTAATGCCAACTCTTTCCTTTATTAATGCAATTATTTTGTCTACTTTCATATCCGTGAAATATAAGCACATAATTTGGGATTGGAATGGAACTTTGCTTAATGATTTAACCTTATGCGTTGATCTACTTAATGTATCTTTAGAAAGAAGAAAGCTTCCCGAAATGACTGCAGAAAAATATAGAAAGAAATTTCTCTTCCCAATTAAAACTTTCTATGAGTCTATTGGATTTGATTTTTCAAAAGAAGATTTTACAATTGCTAACGACGAATTCCATCTAGGCTTTGAACAAAACTTTAAAAAACTAGCTTTACAACCTTATGCTCAAGATACCATTGCACGTTTCCAGAAATTGCGAGTTACACAAAGCATATTATCTGCAACAGTTCAAAGCCGACTTGAAGAGCAAGTAGATTTTTTTGGTATTACACATCTACTTGATAATGTTGTTGGCATAAGCAATACACCATCAGGCTATGGAAAAGAATTTGAAGGAAAGGAATTATTAAACAATACTGATATACCGCGTGAACAAACAATTATTGTTGGTGATAGCATGCTAGATTTTACTGTGTCAACAGCACTTAGCATTGATTGTGCACTACTTTCCAATGGCCATAACAATTTAGAAAGACTTCAAGCCACAGGTTCAAAAACTTTTGCTAATATTCAATCGTTTTCAAATTGGATCTTAGATTGACTTAGGTTGTTATCCCACCATCAACTGTAAAAATTGACCCTGTCACAAAATCTGATGCTTCAGATGCAAGATAAAGCGCCATTCCCGATATATCATCTGGAGATCCCATTTTACCCTGTGGAATTGATTTAACAATTTTGTTATGTGTGTCTTCGTTCTCCCATAACGCTTTACTGAAATCAGTTTTAATGAGCCCAGGAGCTAATGTATTGACATTAATATTGTGTTCACCAAGCTCTTTAGCTAAGACTTTTGTAAGCATTACTACAGCAGCCTTACTTATGTTATAGACCCCTAAACCTTCGAGGGGTGTTTTAGCTGCTATGGAAGCTACATTAATAATTTTACCAGAATTATTAGCAATCATCGTCTTACTACATGCTTTTACAAAATTAAAATAGCCTTTAACATTAACATCGAAAATTTTATCCCAATGAGAATCTTCAGAATTTAAAATCGGTCCATAGTAGGGATTTGCCGCCGCGTTATTTACTAAAATGTCGACTCCATTAAATTTTTCTAATGTATGATCTACAACGGATTGGATGGATTCTTTATTGCTTGTATTGCATTCAATAGGAATCAGAGTGAGTCTATTTGATACTGCTTCATCAACCGCAGAATCAAGATTTTCTTTTTTTCTGCTGCAAATCACAACATTTGCACCCGCTTGTGCAAGTTTCGTAGCAATAGCTTTACCTATTCCTTTTGATCCACCAGAAACTATTGCGGTTTTGTTGTTTAAATCGAGCATTTATTTTTTCTTTCTACTTTCAGCCATTGCTTTCCACATTGATTCAGGCAATTTAGTTAAATCGGAAAATTCTCCTGCTCCTGCTATCCATTCTCCGCCATCAATAGTAACAACTTCTCCATTAATGTATGCAGAACCATCGCTCATTAAATAAGATGCTAGATTTTCTAATTCATGTCTTTCCCCAAAACGTTTCATGGGAATTTTATTCTTCATATCATCTTCAAAATCATCAAATCCTGGGGGCATTAATCTTGACCATGCTCCTTTTGTAGGAAAAGGTCCCGGTGCTATGGCATTAAATCTAATATTATATTTACCCCACTCTACAGCTAATGATCTTGTCATTGCTAAAACACCAGCTTTTGCAGCTGCAGACGGCACCACAAAGGGTGAGCCAGTCCAAGCATATGTGGTTACAATACTTAAAATATTACCTTTTTTATTTTTGATCATTTCTTTTCCAAGCACACTTGTGCAATTCCATGTGCCCATAAGCACAATGTCAATTACAGCTTTAAAAGCATTTTGACTAAGCATTTCAGTTGGAGAAATAAAATTACCAGCAGCATTATTCAACAGTGCATCAACTGTTCCAAATTTATCTAATGCCTGTTTAGACATAGTTTCAACATCTTCAATTTTTCGAACATCACCAGGACAAGTTAACACATCGATATTTCTTTCTGAAAACTCGTGTGCTGCCTCTTCAAGCACTTCTTTTCTTCTTCCGCTAATGACCAAATTTGCTCCAAGTTCACCAAATCTTCTTGCCATACTTTTGCCTAAACCAGAACCACCTCCGGTAACAACAATAGTTTTATTTTTTAATAAGTTATCTTTAAACATATTGTATTCTCCCCTTTGTCACTTTAATGCGTCTAAATTATTTTTTATTGTCTCAGTTTTTTCTTTGAGGGGATCTAATACAGAATCCTCAATTACATCACCTATTTTTTCTTCACTACTTTCAAGCTGTGTTTTGATTTCATCCATGTTTGGTAAAGGTTGATTTGTGAATAGTAAATAAGCACAGTATAGAATAAATAGCGTAATCCCAAGTGTAACAATCTTAAATAGTTTTTTAATTACACTAAATGTTATCATTGTAATTAAAACTATTGCTACAGCAAGATAAGCAGGATTATCCGAAATACTATTTAACAGATTTTCTAACATTATATCAATTTATACATTACATTTCTACTTTACAAAGATGAAACATAAATCAACAAAAAACGTTAATAATAATGTGATTAAAAAAGTATGTGTTTTATTCTTTTTGTTAAATCTTGTTTTTACTCAAGATAAAATTGAGCTAAAACAAGCTGATTCTTTATCATCCATTCAAACTAATAATGAGACCCTTACTTCATTAAAGGGTAACATTATTTTCAAAAAAGGGGATCAACTACTTTTTGGTGACAGAGCTACACAATCAAGTGATAATGCTATAATAAAACTTTATGATAACGTGAAAATTGAAGATGGAAATAAAACAATATTTTGCGATTCTTTGTTCTTTGATACTGAAGAAGATAAAATAGAACTACTTGGACGAGTCAGTATAAATAACGGCAATCAAATAATTACTTCTACCAAAGGAAGGTTGGATAATAAAAATGAAAAAATTACACTCTTAAGTAATTCCACTGTTGAGGATTATAACCAAAAAGTTGAGGGTGATTTAATTGAAATTATTTTTGACAAAAGTGAAATTATATCATTAAAAGTTTTAGAAAATGGTTCCATTTTTTCTAAAAACTTTGGGTATGAAAAAGATAATACTAACCAAAATCAATCTATTGAAAATCAAGATATTCTTACTGGTAATATTATTAGTATGAGTATGAAAGATAATCAAGTTGATGAAATTGAGCTTAAAGGAATGGCTTCCAGCTTTATACACCTATATGAAGATTCACTTTATCAAGGTACAAATGAAATTTCGGGCGATAAAATTGTCTTACAATTAAAAAATAATAATGCGACTGAATTAGTATCTAATGGAGGTGTAATAGGTAAATTTATTCCTTCTTCTTCAAATTCATCAGGTCAAGAAAAAGTAGATTATCGTGGAGATAGAGTAGAATTTGATACTAATTCAAGATCCTCGAAAATGTATGGGAATGCTAATATCGTTCAAATTGGAATGGATTTGACAGCTGCTCAAATAAATCTTGACTGGAAAAGCAATATCCTAGAAGCATTTAGCACCAATGCTTTTAATGAAGATGAAAATTTAGAACCTACTTTAATTGAAAATGGTCGCGAACCAGTTTCAGGAAAATCTATGGTTTACAATATTAAAAATAGAAAAGGAAAAGTAATTGCTGGGAAAACTAAAGTGCAAAATAATACTTATATCGGCACACAAATTACTACTGTTTCTGATAGCACTTTTTACATCGATGATTGCATTTTTACATCCTGTGATCCATCAAAATTTTATATTGGGAGTAAACAGGCAAAAATTATTTATGGAGATAAAATTATATTAAAGCCATTAAACATTGTTGTTGGGGGTGTACCAATTTTTGGTATACCAAAAGCTATCTTTCCCCATTCCAATGAAGAAAGGAGATCTGGTTGGATTATGCCATCTTTTGGTTCATCAGATAATCGAGGGAACTACTTAGATGGACTTGGATATTATTTTGCTCCAAATGATTATTTTGGTTCTGAAAATTCAATTATTTTCGCTGATAGACAGGGCTTAATTCTTAAATCAAAAAACCAATACAAAAATCGTTACAAATTTAGTGGTGGATTCAACTTTGAAATTCGTAAACATTTAAGCTCGACTGAACAGGATATTGCAAAACTAAATGAAAACAACAAGACAGATTTTTCTTTGAATTTGAATCACAATCAAATTCTTCGTAACGACCAGACACTAAGATCGAATGTAAGCTATTACAGTAATGGTGAATACAATCGTGAGACAAGTATTGATCCAATCAAAAGATTAAATCAGCAAGCAATTTCTAATGCTACTTATTCAAAAAGATGGAAAGATAAAAATCTCTCAATGAGTGTCAATGTATCCAATAAACAAGATTTAATGTCCAAAAATAAGGTTAATAGCTCGTCTTCTTTTTATCAAAATCCTTCTAGTCTTTCTTCTACTATCACAGAGAACACAAGTACGCTCCCTTCGTTAAATTTTCGAGTTGGAAGAAGAAACTTATTTGATAACGCAAATGAGTCTTTTTTGAATAACATTCAATGGGATTTTAATTCAAGAATTTTAAATAATTCTAAAAACTATTATCGCTCTCAGGAGTTGATAGACGAAGATGGAATGAGCAGCTTTCAATGGGAGCAGGATGAGGACGGAAATGCTATTGCTTTTAATCAAAGTGATATGATGTTAAAAAATAAATTTAGCATTAATGCTCCATTTACTGCTTTTAAGTATGTTGCAATTAACCCAAATATTAATATTAGTTCTGACTTTGTAAATAGATTTCAAGAAGCGTCTATTAATGAAGAAAATGAAGTAGAATTGAATACAGTTGATCGCTTTAAAAATAGGACTACCTCAAATTTGGCTTTATCAATATCTACCAAAGTGTACGGCATTCTACCATTTAAAGTTGGTAATTTTCAAGCTATAAGACATGTAATGACACCAAGAATTGGATTTTCATATTCTCCAAACTATCTCAAAAATGATAATTATTTTCAGGAATTTAATGATGAATACTATGATTATTTTTCTGGAACCCTTATCGGATCTACTCCAAGAACAAGTAGTAAAAAAATTAACTTTTCTCTAGGAAACGTATTTCAAGCAAAAAGCAGTATAAATAATGAAGAAGAAAAAATAGATCTTTTTTCTTTACGTATGAATACTGGGTATGATCTAAACAAAGAAGAATTCAAATTATCTACTTTAAATTCTTCTTTAAGAAGCAGATTGAAAAATGGAACAAATATTGATATGAATTTTACTCATGATTTTTACGAGTTTGACAAAGAAGAAAACGTAAGGATAAACGAACTACGGTCAGTTCCTAGGCTCACTGGTATCAGACTTTCAACAAATTTTAAACTAAAGGGTAAAAAATATGATATTCAAAATGATAATGAATTATCAGAAGAAACAAAAAATTTCCTAAATGATTTTTCCTCAAATGTGTGGCAAAGCAGAATAGGGGTAAGTTATACATTAAACAAAATTAATCCGGAAAATAAAATTGAGAATTTTTGGCTGAATTCTAATACAAGTATAAATGTCACAAACAATTGGAAGTTAAATTATAATGCTAGATTTAATCTTATAGATAATAATATAGTTCGACACAATTTGACACTTTATCGAGAAATTGATTGTTGGGAATTATTTGTTGATTGGACCCCTAATGGATATGCTAGAGGATTATATTTTAGATTAAACTTAAAATCAGATATGCTTCAAGATCTAAAAGTTGAACAAAAAACAGGAATCTATACTACTAGACCAAGTTTTTAGGTGTTATTACTTAAAAAAATTATTAAAGTTGTTTTGTGAAATCAAAATTCCAGAAAATCAAAGGAACTTATGATATACTTCCGCCGGAAAGTAAAAAATGGAATACAGCTATTTCAATTCTTCAATCATTAAGCGAACAATTTGGATATAAAGAAATCAAAACACCAATAATTGAAAATATTGATTTATTTAAACAAAATATTGGATATGAAACTGATGTTTCTAAGGAAATGTTTTCTTGGGAAGATTCTTCTGGCAATCAACTAGTTTTAAAGCCTGAAATGACCGCGCCTGTTGTTAGAGCGTACATCGAATCAGGATTTTTTAGAAGCAAACCATTGTGCAAACTATTTTATATTGATGCCTTATTTCGTAGAGAAAAACCACAAAAAGGAAGACAGAGACAATTTCATCAGTTTGGGATAGAAGCACTTGGATCTTCTGAAGTCGAACAAGATGCTGAGGTTATTCTTTTAGCAACAAAGATATTATGTCATTTAGGCATTACAAATACAACTCTTCAAATAAATGATATTGGTAATTATGAAACTAGAAAAAAATATCAGGAAAAATTGAATGGATACTTTTCAAATTATAAATCTAATCTATCAAAATTATCTCAAAATAGATTAGGAAATAACTCTTTACGCATTCTTGACAGTAAAGAAGAGGAAGACATCGAAATCATTAAAAATGCTCCATTGATTAAAGAATTTTTAACAAAGGATGAATTAAATAACTATTCATCACTTTTATCTCACTTAGATGCATTAGGAATACTTTACAAAGAAAATGGTCATTTAGTCAGAGGGCTTGACTACTACAATGGAACTACGTTCGAAATTTCAAATATGTCATCAAAATCACAAAATGCGTTACTTGGTGGCGGAAGATATGACAATTTGGTTGAAAGTATGGGTGGTCCATCTACACCTGCTGTTGGGTTTGCTGCAGGTATTGAAAGACTTTTAATTGAATCATTAATGGATGATAAAAATGAAACAATAGATTTTTTCATTGGTTTGGGATCTCATGCTGAAAACGCTATTAAGATAGCAAATCAATTAATTGATGAAGGTTATTCTATTTATATTGATACTTTAAAAAAATCTGAAAAGAATCAGTTTAAAAATGCAATTAAAATGAATTCAAGTTTCTTCTTAAGATGTGATGAATCAATTAAGCTGAAAAACTTGACTTCAAAAGAAGAATTAGTTGTAAATAATATTTCGGAGCTCAAAAAATTTATTAAATTGTAACCCAATAATTTATATTTATATATAAATATAAATTTTTGACAAATACTCTTCGATTTATGTAAGTTGCCAACCAATATGTCAAAAAATGAAAAGCTATTAATTATTGTAGAGTCTCCATCAAAGACCAAAACAATATCAAAATATGTCGATAATGCATCAGTGATTGCTAGTGTAGGTCATTTCAAAGATCTTCCAAAAAAAGATATGGGAATAGATATTGATAATGATTTTGCCATGCAAATAGAAAGTATGCCTGATAAGAAAAAGTTTCTATCTCAATTAAAAAAAGAGGTGAAAATTGCTGATCGCATTTTAATTGCCACTGACCCAGACCGTGAAGGTGAAGCAATCGCAGCCGATATTGCATCTGAAATCAAAGGAGATATTGAAAGAGTTGAATTCACTGAAATAACAAAACAAGCTGTGTTAGAAGCAGTCAATAATTCTCGAAAAATAAATTATAATTTGGTAGATGCTCAACGTGCCAGAAGAGCTATTGACCGTATTGTTGGTTTCTCATTTTCTCCAGTACTTTGGAAAACATTAAGATCTTTAAAAAATAAAGGACTATCTGCTGGTCGCGTACAATCAGTTGCTCTCAAGCTATTGGTAAATCGTGAAAAGCTTAGAAATAAGTTTATTGAAAATAAATTTTATGCTATTGATGCAAATATTTCAGAAGAGAAAAGTGGTGAAATTTTTAAGGCATCATTAGTCTCATATAACGGAAAACCTGTTGCTAAGAGCGATGACTTTGGAAAATTTGATGTTGGTTTAAAAGATGATAATATTCTTCAAGTAGATCAAAAATTAGCAGAAAAAATAAAAGAAGAATGTAGTGCTAATGATTGGTTAGTTAATAATATTGAAAGTAAACCAACTTCTAGCTCTCCAGCGCCGCCGTTTACCACAAGCACACTACAACAAGATGCTTCAAGAAGATTTGGATTTTCTCCAAAAAGAACAATGGTTGTTGCGCAAAAGCTTTATGAACAAGGGTTTATTACATACATGAGGACTGATTCTACCCATCTCTCGTCTGAAGCATTAAATGCTTCTAAGAAATTTATAGCAAACAGTTTTGGGAATGATTTTTTATCTGAAAAAACGAATATCTATAAAAATAAAGTTGCCAATGCTCAAGAAGCTCATGAAGCTATTCGTCCAGCAGGTACAGCATTTAGGAAAGTTGAAGATGTTCAAAAAATTGGTGCTGATGAAGCAAAGCTTTACGAATTAATTCTAAATAGAACAGTTGCTTCTCAAATGAAACCCGCACAATATATTCGAACAAACGTTGAAATTCATAACGGAACATCTATCTTTAAAGCAAGTGGGAATGTTACAGTATTTAAAGGTTACACTTTAGCATATGAACAAGCTTTGACAAGAAAAGATAAAGGCAGACCTGATAGCCTACCAGTTTTGGATAAACAATCCAAAATTCAAAACAAGGAAATATTGCTTGAAGAAAAAACAACATCACCTCCAAGAAGATTTTCAGAGGCAATGTTAGTTAAAGAAATGGAAACAAGAGGAATTGGAAGACCTTCTACCTATTCTGCTATTATAGAAAAATTGTCACAAAAAGAATATGTTGTTAAAAAAAATAAAACTCTAATACCAACTTTTGTTGGAATAGCTGTATCGCAACTATTGGAAAACCATTATAATGCATTATTCAATGAAAGATTTACAGCTGATATGGAAAATCGTTTGGATGCTATATCCAGATCTGAAAATTCATACTTAGAAGTATTAAAAGAATTTTATTATGGTAATAATGACTACAAAGGAGTAGCAAAATTATTAGATGAAGAAGTTGATATTGCAAAGGCATGTACAGTAAATGTAGAAAAAGATTTAGATATTAGAATCGGTAAGTTTGGTCCATATGTTCAAAAAGATGGTAATAATACAACTATTCCTGAAGATTTATTTTTTGGAGAGCTAAACAAGAAGAAATTAGAGGATCTTGATAGTATGCAGAAAGAGAACAATGTTATTGGGGTTCACACTAATGGAGAAAATATTTTATTAAAAATTGGTAGATACGGACCATATGTCGAGCTTGAAGAAAGTAAAAAAAGAAAGTCTGTTTTAAAAAGTATTGGTGTAGAAAATGTCACACAAGACATAGCTATCGAATTATTAAGTCTTCCAAAAAAATTAGGTGTTCATCCAGAGACAAATGAAGATGTTTTAGCTGATTTTGGACCATATGGTCCTTACGTTAAGTGTGGTAAAATAAATGCATCAATGAAATCAGATGATAGCCCATTAACAATAACACTAGAAAATGCTGTAAAGTTAATTAAAGATAGAAAGCTAAAATTTGAACCAAAAGTGCTAGGTGAACATCCTAAAACAAAAAATGAAATATCAATCAAAAGAGGGCGATTTGGACCATATGTTACGGATGGAAAAAAAAATGCGTCTTTAAAAGGATATGTAGTTGATGAAGTCACTTTGGATCAAGCAGTACAATTAATTGACGAAAAATCATGACAAAAAATTTATATTTATTGTTTTTAAGTACAGTTTTATTGCTTGGATTTCAATCTTCTATTGAAGAACGCTTATATACACTTAATAGAGATCTTATGTGTCCAGTCTGTGATGGGCTGATTTTAGAGCAATCTCAAGCTGCACCCGCTCTAGAAATGAAAGAAGAAATTAAAAAAATGGTGGTTCAAGGAATGACTGATGAAGAAATCAAAGAACATTTTGTACAAAAATATGGTATTGAAATTCTCGCTAATCCTCCAAAAAAAGGCTTTGATACTCTAGTTTGGCTTGCACCTCTATTTTTTGGTTTTTTTGGAATAGTTTTTCTGTACAGATATATTTTTTCTTAAACTCTATACAAAATGAGTATAAAACATTTAGATAAAATTGTTTCTCTTTGTAAACGCAAAGGCTTTGTCTTTCCAAACTCTGAGATTTATGGAGGATTAAAAGCGTCTTATGATTATGGACCTCTTGGCGTAGAATTAAAAAAAGCTATATCTGAAAAATGGTGGAAAGCAATGACGAACAATTCAAACATTGTTGGGCTTGATAGTTCTATTATGGTTCACCCAGATGTTTGGGAAGCAAGTGGACATATTGCCAACTTTAATGATCCTATGACGGATAATAAGGATACCAAAAAACGTTATAGAATTGATGATTTGTTATCACAGCAAAAAAGTAAAGTTATTGATGCCCTATGTGAAACACTGTCTATTGAAAATAAAAATGATAGTGATACTCTTGATAAAATCAGTCACATTTTACTTCAAGAATCAGATAAGTATAGTAATGCTTTAGAATCAGTAGGAGTTATTGATCCATTTTCAGGAAATATTGGAAAATGGACCCAAGCTACTCAGTTTAACCTAATGTTTCAGACAAATTCAGGTCCATCAGAAAAATCTGGTAAAAGTATTTATTTACGTCCTGAAACAGCTCAAGGGATTTATATTAATTATTTATTGGTTCAAAATTCTATGAGATTAAAAGTTCCATTCGGTATCGCTCAAATTGGAAAAGCCTTTAGAAATGAAATTATTGCAAGAAATTTTATTTTTAGAACAAGAGAATTTGAGCAAATGGAAATGCAATATTTTGTTCATCCATCGGAAGATGAAACATCAATGGAGCTTTGGAAAGATAAAAGAATTAGCTTTTATTCTAAAGAATTAGGAATCAGCAAAGATAATTTAAAATTTCACCAACACTCGGAAGATGCCCTTGCTCATTATGCAAAAGATGCTTTTGATATTGAATATAATTTTCCATTTGGTTGGGGTGAAGTTGAAGGTATTCACAATAGAACAGATTTTGATTTAAAAGAGCATGAAAAATTATCTGGGAAAAATATGATGTATTTTGATGCACTTAAAAATGAAAAATATCATCCTTTTATCATTGAAACATCTACCGGCTTAAATCGAATATTTTTAATGGTTCTTTGTGAATCTTATTATGAAGATAATGAAAATAGTAGAACTGTATTAAAGCTCCCTTTTGATTTAGCCCCAAATAAAATTGTAATTTGTCCACTGTTAAAAAAAGATGGTCTTCCTGAAAGAGCTAAAGAAATATATGATTCAATAAACTCATCACATAAATGTGTTTTCGATCAGCAAGGTTCTATTGGAAAAAGATACTATAGACAAGATGAAGCAGGAACTCCTTTTGGCATTACTATTGATCACGAAACCTTAGAAAATAATTCTATTACAATTAGAGAAAGAGATTCTATGAAACAACATAGAATACCAACCGATAACATTTTAAAATTTATTTCAGAAAATAAATAGAACAGGAGAAAAAGTATGCGCTCTGCTAATCCAGCATTAAATAATAACACTTTTAGAAACACAAGACGAGTTAGCGGCGAGCAAGCTATGTCAATAGATGGCACAGTTAATAAAACTGCATTAAGTCTCCTTTTGGTCATGACATCTGCGATTTACACATGGAATAATCCTGAAGTTGGATTGGCTTTATTTTGGCCTGTTACAATATTTACTTTTGTTTTATTAATGATTACAATTTTTAATAAAAAATCTGCCCCAATTACAGTCCCATTATATTGTTTAGCTGAAGGATTAGTTTTAGGTGGAATCTCGGCCTATGCGAATGCATTGTATCCTGGGATTGCTAATCAAGCGATAGCGTTAACGTTTGGAATTTTAGCAGCTTTATTATTTTTGTACAAAAGTAGATTAATCGCTGCCACTGAAAATTTCAAATTAGGCGTGTTTTCTGCTACTTTTGGTATTCTAATTATATATGTATTGAATTTAATTCTGTCCTTGTTTGGTATCTCATTCATGGGGCCTATATTTGGTAATGGATTAACAGGTATTTTATTTTCGCTGTTCGTCATAGGAATAGCATCATTAAACCTTGTACTAGATTTTGACTTTATTGAAAATGGAGCTGATCAAGGTGCTCCTAAATATATGGAATGGTATGCTGCATTTGGGCTTATGATTACACTTATTTGGCTTTATATCGAAATACTCAATCTTCTAATGAAACTTAGAAGTAGAAGGTAATATACCCCTCCTCTTTAAATTATTGACATAAAGTACACTTTCTCCTAGATTATGCCAACTAAGGGTATATTTATACCTCTATAAGAGGTACGTACCAAGGATTAATTAATATGTACATAAACAAAGGAAAAACAATGAGAAAGCTATATAACATGATAGCACTAGTTTTATTTTCTAGTTTAATATTTGCCGTAGATGGCCATGATTCAGTTTCAGGTACCGTTACTGATGCAGATGGTAATCCACTATTTGGAGCAAATGTTACTGTAGAAGGTACTTCATCTGGTGCTGCAACAGGAGCTGATGGATCATATTCAGTCGACGGTGTTGAGAGCGGTACTTATACAGTTACTGCTTCATACATTGGATATGAATCTGCAAGTGTTTCTGTAAGTGTAGATGGTGCTGCTACTGCTAATTTTTCATTAGCATCAAGCGCAGTTGCTGGTAATGCAGTATCTGTTCTTGGTTCACGTTTTGCAAGAAACGTTGATGAACAAGCAGTTCCAGTAGAAGTCATTACTGAGCTTGAAATTCGTGCAGCTGGTTTCACTGAAACCAATGAATTGCTGCAATCTCTAGTTCCATCATATAATGCTCCACGCGGATACATTACTGATGGTTCCGATCACATGAGACCTGCAACTTTACGTGGTATGGCTCCTAATCAGACTCTTGTACTTGTAAATGGTAAAAGACGTCATCAAGGTGCTTTAGTTCACGTTAACGGTTCTGTTGGTCGTGGTTCAACTCAGGTTGACTTAAATGCAATCCCGGCTAGCGCTATTCAAAAAATTGAGGTGCTACGTGACGGTGCTGCTGCACAATACGGTTCAGACGCTGTTGCAGGGGTTATCAACATTATTTTAAAAGAATCTGGCGGTGCTGACTTAAGTGCAACTTACGGTCAAAACCTTTCTTTCTTTGAAAGAGGTTATGCTGCAGGAGAAGGTCTTATTGATGGTCAAGATGCTTCAACTTATGGTTGGGATCTTGATGAAGACGTAGATGGTACTGGTTACCTTCCTTATTCTGCTGATAGAGGTTGGGCTCGTCCAGGTCTTGAAACAGTTCTAAAAGAAGACGGTAGAAACCTAATTATTCATGCTGGTAACGGTTTGAATCTTTTTGGTGGAAGCGTATATTTAAGTGGTCAAATTCGTGACGGTGGTCGTACTAACCGTGCTGGACTAGACCCAAGAAGACAGTACTTTGCGGGGATGGATGATAAAGAATATGCATTCGATAGAGAAAATCACCGTATTGGTGCTGGAGCATTCGAACAAGTAAGTCTTATGTTCAATGGTAGCTTCCCAATGGAACGTGGTGGTACATTCTACGCATTTGGTGGAATGAATACACGTGACGGAGAAAG
The DNA here is from genome assembly GCA_902538565.1 of uncultured Fidelibacterota bacterium. Taxonomy (GTDB): domain Bacteria; phylum Fidelibacterota; class Marinisomatia; order Marinisomatales; family Marinisomataceae; genus Marinisoma. The sequence goes on from CACBFQ010000001.1 coordinate 375,885, forward strand.
TGGATGTTACTACAGAAGAGCACAGGATAATCGTACACTACGTGCATGGTATCCTGATGGATTCCTACCATTAATTAGCCCAACACTTACAGATACTTCATTAGCTGTAGGTATGAAAGGTATTATGGACGGAATGATCTTTGATGGAATGGCTTACGACTTTAGTGTTACTACAGGAAGTAACGAATTTTCATGGGGAATGAAAAATTCTCATAATGCAACCGCAGGTACTGGTCCTAACCAGCAAGCTGAATTTGATCTTGGTACATTAGGATACAGCCAAACAACAGTAAACTTTGATCTATCTACTCAAATTGAGATGGATGGTTTTGAAGGTCCTGTTAACCTTGCTATGGGTGCTGAAATGCGTATGGAAAACTATGAAATTACAGCTGGTGAAGAAGCAGGTTATGCTGACTACGGCTATGATGTATTAGATGGTCCTAACGCTGGTGCTTCAGCAGCAGTTGGTTGTCAATGTTTACCTGGACTAGCTCCAGCTAACGAACAAGATCGTGATAGAGACGCTTTCAGTTTATATGCTGAAATGGGCGGTAATCTTACTGAAGACCTATCACTTGATGTTGCATTAAGAACAGAAAATTATAGTGACTTTGGTTCAACTACTAATGGTAAAGTTGCAATGAGATATGAAATTGAAGAAGGTGTTGCTGCGAGAGGTTCTTTCAGTACTGGCTTTAGAGCGCCTGCTCTTCAAGAAGCATACTTCTCATCAATTGCTACTAACTTTATCGATGGTGTGCCTCTTGAAGTAGGTACATTCCCAGTTGATACTGAAGCAGCTAGAGCTCTTGGAGCTAAAGACCTTGAACCAGAAACATCTGAAAATCTATCTTTAGGTATGACCTATAAAGATGATAGATTCTCACTATCTGTAGATGCTTACATGATCACAGTTGAAGATCGTATTAGTATGAGTGAGACATTTAGAGGTTCAGGTACAAGTTCTAATATGGTTGATTTCTTTGCTGAAAGAGGTGTACCAGCTGCGGCAGGTAGATACTTCTTTAACGGTATTGATACAGAAACCAATGGTTTAGACATCGTTGCAACAATGAGAGAAGATGTTGCAGGTGGTTCATTATTGCTTAAAGCAGCATTGAACTTTAATGATACTGAAGTTACCAACAAAGGTGAACTTGAAACTCCTGCTGAGTTAGCTGCTTACACTTCAAGTGTATTACTTGGGCGTCAAAACACAGTAAGATATGAAAGTTCTTCTCCTAGTGAAAACTTCCAGTTCTCAGCAACTTTACAAAAACCTACATCTACATTGATGGTAAAGTTAAATCGTTGGGGTGAAGTAACTATCCCAGCAAGTACTGTTGAAAGAGAACAGGTATTAGGTTCTAAGTTTACAGTTGATACGGAATATTCATTCCAGGTTAGTAGTCAAGTAAGATTAGCATTTGGTGCTAATAATTTATTTGATGTTTATCCTGACAAAACTATTAAAAGAAATAGTTTTAATGGAATTTTCCAACACTCTGGGTATAGTCCGTTCGGATTTAATGGCCGTTACATCTATACTCGTTTAGATATGACTTTATAAGTTTTTTAAGTCATAAAATAAATAAAAAGCCTCTACTTTTTGTAGGGGCTTTTTATTAGTTTTAGTATAAATAAAAAATGAAGAAAAATTTAAATTATCTATTTCTAATCTTTATCACGTTTTCCTTGATAGCATGTGAATTAGGTTCAGACTATACAAAGACTAATCAAAATCTTAATAATAAAAATGGTGCTGTTTCTTCTACCTCAAGCTTAGCATCTGCTGCAGGCATTGATATTATGAAAAAAGGTGGAAATGCTTTTGATGCAGTTGTAGCTACTGGATTTTGTTTAGCTGTAACCTCTCCATCAAATGGTAATATCGGTGGTGGTGGATTTATGGTTGCCAGAACTGCTGAAGGAGAAATTGTTACACTTGATTTTCGTGAAAAAGCACCTACGCTTTCTTATGAAACAATGTTTCTTGACCAAGAAGGTAATTACAGTAGAAATCTAGCATTATTATCACACAAATCATCGGGTGTTCCTGGAACAGTAGATGGATTAATTAGAATATTTAATGATTATGGTTCAGGAAATTTTACTCTTGATGAAATCCTGTCTTATGCAATTGATTATGCAGAAAATGGTCATACAATTAATAAAAGCTCAGCTTGGGGATTTGATTTTTATAAACATCTTTTCTTGGAAGATAAAGGATCTACTGAAATTTTTATAAAAAACTACTCATTGGAAATGAGACAATTACAAGAAGATGTTCAGAATGAGACCATTCCAGAAGAAGAATACATTAAAAAAATGAGGGATATAAACGAATGGAATGAAGGTGATATTATTGTTCAAAAAGACTTAGCTAAAACCTTAAAAAGAATTGCAACAAATGGTAGAGATGGATTTTATGAAGGAGAAACAGCAGACTTAATTGTTAGTGAAATGAAAGCTAACAATGGTTTGATTACATATGAGGATTTGAAAGAATATAACTCAGTCTATAGGAAACCTATCATTGGAACTTATAGAGGATATAATATAATATCAATGGGGCCACCAAGCTCTGGGGGTCCATTAATTATTCAGATGTTGAATATGCTAGAAAATTTTGATGTGGCATCAATGACCAGAAATTCTACAGAGTTTATTCATTTGCTTACAGAAATTCAAAGACTAGCTTATGCAGATAGAGCAATTCATTTAGGCGATCCAGATTTTTATCCAAGTCCTGTTCCAATGTTAATCTCAAAGGATTATGCAAAAAAGAGATTGGAGTTAGTATCTATGGATAAAGCTACTCCAAGCACTGATATTGCAGCTGGAAGCACAATACCAGAATCTATGGAGACAACACACTATTCCGTGATGGATAAGCTTGGTAATACTGTTGGTATAACTACTACGATAAATCTATCCTATGGAAATAAAAAGATAGTGGATGGTGCGGGTTTTCTTTTAAATAATGAAATGGATGATTTTGCTTCTTCGCCTGGAAGTCAAAACGCCTTTGGTCTAATTGGGTATGAAGCCAATTCAATCAAACCAGCAAAAAGGCCTCTAAGCTCAATGTCTCCAACGATAGTTTTGACCCCAGAAGGAGAGCCATTAATGACAATAGGAGCAGCAGGAGGTTCGAGAATAATTACAACGGTTTTACAGATTATAGTTAGTGTAGTTGATCATAATCTATCTGTTCAAGATGCAATAAACCTAGGTAGAACACATTCTCAATGGATTCCTGATGTCATTAGATATGAAGGAAAAAATAAAATGAATACTGAATTCAATCAATTTTTACCATCATTAAGTGATAAACAAATAATTGAGCTTGAAAAGCTTGACCATAAATTTGAAGATGGGAATGTAGAAAGTGGAATGTATTATTTAGCAAGAGCACATGGAATAATGTATAAAAATGGACAATTCTTTACAGGAGTTGACTGGAGAGGAAATGGAGAAATTTCAGATGGAATTACGTATTAGAGTTATAATATTATTTTTGTTTTTATTCATTGGATGTGGAGAGTCTGGAAGGGCTACACAATCTGTTCTTCCAACACCTGTTGTGACATATACCCCTGGAGAAATAGTTTCAGATATGGATAATCATATTCAATATTATGTTGGAAATACTCCTATCATTGTAACTGTACCACACGATGGGGATATTATGCCAACTACGATTCCAGAAAGAACTGGAGACACAACAAAAGCTGAAAACACCTTAGGGATTGCAGAATATTTTTACAACTCTTTTACAAGTAATGGTGCTAATGGACTATACCCTCATGTAATTGTAAATAACATAGACAGGTCAAGATTAGATCCTGATGCAAGTATTGAAGTTGGTGCTCAAAATAATTATGCTGCAGCATACTTCAACCGCTATCACAATTATATTCAAGTCGCCATTGATTCTACTGAAGCAAATTTTGGAATTGGTGTTTTGGTTAATTTATCAGCACACAAAGATGATGATAATGAGTTAGTTGAGCTCGGATATCTTTTATCAAAAGATGATTTGAATAATTCAGATTCATATATTGAAAATTTTGCTTCGCAATCCAGCTTAAGCGCTATTTCTAATGTTTCGGATGCACAATTTAGTGAATCAGTTCGAGGATTTGATAGCATTGGGAAAAGAATGATGGAATTAAATTGCTGTAAACCAATTTATTATACTTTTGATGTTACACCAAGCCCATCATTCCCTAATCCGCAAAGTGATGATTATAATCCTGGTGGCTACACTGTAAATAAATATGCCAATACTGGAACTTCAAATATTAGTACTGTTGAATTTTCTACTCCATATAATGGACATAGAGACAGTCCATATGCATATATTGCATTAGGAACAATGTTAGTGGAATCAATCCAGCACTTCTATGAATTAAGCACTGGAATGTCGTTAGGAATTAATTAATAAACTTAATTAGAATTTCTTAAAGCTGTAGCTTTATTTAAATATTCCTGAGCGTCTTCAAGACGACCTTCTCCAAAATAGGTTCTATAAACACCATAGTAATATTGAGGATCGTTTGGATTTTTATCAATTAATTCCATATAATAATTTCTTGATTTTCTCCATCTTTCTGCTTGCTCAAGAGCTTTAGCTAGTCCTAATAATGCTTCGACATCATCTGGTGCTAGAAAATATGCTTCTTCAAAATTATATTCTGCTTCTTCGAAGTTATCCATTTTTAAATAGACCAGTCCTCTGTTAAAGAATAAATCAACCAATTCTCTATCATCATCCGTTTTTTCGATAGCTAAATCAAGGTTTTTCAAAGCCGCATCAAAATTATCTTGAGCTAAATACAAAGCGCCTAAACTTTTTAATGCCGTAGGCTCATTTGGGTTCATTGCAAGTGCTTGCTCATAATATTCTAAACCTTTATCAAACTCACCCAATCTAACAACACTTTGTCCAGCACTAACTAATAAAGCTATTTTAGTATCCTCAGGTATATCTTCAAGCGATAAACCCATATCAAGATACTTAATAGTATTTTCCTTATCTCCTTTTACAGAAGAATAAAGCGCTGCCAATGCATATGATCCAGGTTGTGAAGGATCTAACTCTTTTGCATCTAATGAAGTTTGAATAGCTTGATCTACTAAAGCATCTCTTTGTTCTGCGCTAGCCGCTCTATTTAGGAGCGCTAAAAACCCTGAAGCTTTATAATAAATTAAATTGTAGCTTTTTGTAATAGATGCAGTTACTGCTTGCTCCACAGAAATTTTTCTGTCATTTCTAGTTGGACGGATTTTTAGATTACTCGGAGCTGTTCTCGCAATATCCAAATACTTCTTAACAGAAGACCAATCTTGTTGTCTTGGATAAATTTTGTCTCCCAAATGAAATGCTGCTTCCCATTTATCTTTAGGATGATTTAATGCTTCTAGTAAATATTTTTCTGCTTCTCCCCATTCTTTATCTTTAATTCTAATTTTTGCAGATTCTAATGCTTGCCCAGCAAATAAAGTTGTAACTAAAACTGCTGCAGCAATAAAATTTTTAAAATAATACATACTAAATATTCTCCTTACGTTTGAGTAGCAAGTTAGGGTTAATATAATGAGTTTTCAAGAAGTATGGTTGGTATTCATCCATTCGAGGCGCCTTGCAAATTCTTTATCATTTATTTTCAGAAGACCATCTATTCCTACACCTTCAATGCAAAAAGATGCCGTTACAGCACCAACTTTCATTGATTCAAATATATTTTTTCCGTTCATTTTTCCCATAAGTATTCCGCCAATGAAAGCATCTCCTGCACCAGTCGTATCAACAACTTGATCTACTGGGAACGCTGTAATTGAAAAATTATTTTGGGAATCAAAAAAGTGTGATCCGTTTTTTCCGTCCTTTATAATTAAGCTTTTAGTACCGAGATCTAAAATTGATTTAGCCATATCTCTCAAATTTGACCCATCCATACCTGATATAGCACGCGCTTCGTTAAAATTGATACAAAATAAGTCAACTCGTTCTATTAGCGCCTTTAGTTCTTTGTTTGCAATGTCAATATAGAGCTTAAATGTATCAAGTAATATGAATGGGTTATTTTGCATCTGACTTAAAAGCTCAGTTTGTAAATGTGGTGCTGTATTACCTAATAATAGATAAGGACAATTTTTTGAATCTTCTGATAAATCAGGTAAATAAGATTCTGAAACTCCAGGATCAACATACAAAGTTTCTCTCGATGAAAAATCATTTTTATACTCTCCTCCCCAACAAAAAGTATTGCCATCTAATTTTGTTAATGAATTTGTTGATATAGAATGCCCAGAAAGTAAATTAAAATGTTTTTGTTGAAAATCGTTTCCAACGACTCCAACTAACTCGCAAGTATTTTTTTTATTAGCAAGAAGAGCGTACGCAGCAGATCCACCTAAAACGTTCGAAAATGCACCGTATTTATTAACAATTTTATCAATACTAATTGATCCAAATACAACTGCTTTATGTGATTGATTTGAAGTCATACTTTTTTTTATTAAGATACTTACGTAATCAAAATGAAAAAAGAAAAAATAGTTTTAGGTATGAGCGGTGGAGTTGATAGTTCTGTAGCAGCAGTTTTACTTCAAAACAAAGGTTTTGAAGTATATGGTGTTTTTATGAAAAATTGGGACGACAAAAATGCTATTTGTAGCGCAGAGGACGACTATGCAGATGCTTTAAGTGTATGCAATCAACTAAATATTCCTTTAAAAAAAATAAATTATACAAAAGAATATAAAGAACGTGTTTTTTCTCAATTTTTAGATGACCATAAAAAAGGCTTTACTCCTAATCCTGATGTTTTATGCAACAAAGAAATAAAATTTGATGTTTTTCAAAAATATGCACAGGAAATTGGTGCAATAAAAATTGCCTCAGGTCATTATGCAAAAATAGTTAGCGAAGATGATAATTTTTTTATAGGTAAAGCTAGTGATAGATCTAAAGATCAATCCTATTTTCTATACCAATTAAAAAGTTCATTATTAATGAATATTGAATTGCCACTTGGTGAGTTATTAAAAAAAGATATTAGAAAAATCGCTAAAGAAAATAATTTTGTTAATGCATCTAAAAAAGATAGTACAGGTATATGCTTTATTGGCGATAGAAAGTATAATGATTTTGTTGGACAATTTTTACAAGATAAAAAGGGTAAAATTATTACTGTAGATGGTGAAAAGATTGGTGAACATAATGGGCATATGTATTTTACTGTCGGGCAAAGAAAAGGTTTAGGTATTGGAGCCAGAAGTTCTGCTTATGATGAGCCTTGGTATGTTGTTAATAAAGATATTAACAAAAACATTGTATTTGTTGCTCAGGGAGCTGATCATCGTGCTTTATTCTCCAATAAATTATTAGCTGATAAAATGCATTGGAATCTAGATATTTCTAAATTACCCCTATTAAAATGCAAAGCTAAAGTGAGGTATCGAGACGTTGATCACTCATGTCAAATATTATCATCAAATGAAGATGAATGTTATATTAAATTTGACCATGCAATTAAAGCAATAACTACAGGCCAATCAATTGTTTTATATAATGAAAATGATATTTGTATTGGCGGAGGTATAATAAGAAAAAGAAACATACCTTATTTAAGCGAGGAAATAAATGAGTAAAGAACTAAGAATTATTATTTTGGCCGCAGGAAAAGGAACTCGAATGAATTCCGATTTACCGAAAGTATTACACAAATTAAATGGTAAGGCTCTTTTAGATTTTGTGCTTGATGAAAGTGAACTTCTGAATCCTAAAGAAACAATACTAGTAGTAGGATTTAAAAAAGAGCAAGTTATCTCACATACTCAACATAGGGCTAATCTTAAATATGCAACTCAAATGGAGCAACTAGGTACAGGGCATGCTGTTTTACAAACAGCTGATTTATTAAAAAATAAAGAGGGGCATATTTTAATTTTGTATGGAGATGTTCCAAACATCAAAGAATCAACACTTAGACCTATAATTGATGACCATCTCATAAACAATCGCGACTTAACTTTAATTACTGCAGAAATTGATGATCCAACAGGCTATGGTCGAATCATAAGAGATAAAAATGATAACCTATTAAAAATAGTTGAAGAAAAAGATTGCACTGATGATGAGAGAAAAATTAAAGAATGGAATCCTGGTATATATATATTCAAAATTCCAGAAGTGTTTGAAATTTTAAATAATATTAAGACAAATAATGCTTCTAAGGAATATTATCTAACGGACGCAATTGGATTAGCTCAGCAATCCACAATGGAAATAAAGGCTATTAAAATTGCAAATTCTAATGAAGTAATAGGTGTCAATACAGCTGATCAACTGGAAGTGCTTGAATCTTGAACCACTTTTTAAATATAGTCATCAGTTCTTTAATCTTGATTATTTTAGCATTTGTCTGGTCATTTAATACATATCTTAAACAAGAGACTCCAACGAAAGACTTCACTCGCATAAGTACATCAGAATCAACAAATAAAATTAAATTATTTGAAAATTATTCATCACAAACTTTAAGGGTGGCCGTATTAAATGGTTGTGGCGTAAGTGGTGTTGGTAATTCATATGGGAATATCTTAACAAATAGATATGGACTACAAGTGACTAGAATTGAAAATGCCAATAACTTTAATTATGAATTCACAACTATTGTTATTTTGAGCAAGGATAATCCAAATATTGAAAATTTGCTTACGATTTTAGGAACAAACATAAATGCAGGCAATGTCGAATTTGATGCAACAGTAAATCCTAATGAAGATATTCAAATAATTATTGGTAAAGACTATCAAGAGTTTCTAAACTTGAATCAATGAGCTCAAAACCACTACTAAAAAAAATTGTTTCATTAGCAGACGATAAAAAAGCTGAAAATATTGTGGCGCTAGATGTTTCTAACATTACTTCACTCTCAGAATATTTTGTTGTGTGCTCTGCCTCAAATCTTATTCAAGTCAAAGCAATTGCAGATAATATAAAAGAAAATATTTCTGAAAATCCTTGGAAAACCGAAGGCTATGAAAATGGTACATGGATTATATTAGATTATGTTGATATAGTGGTGCATGTCTTTTTTGAAGAAATGAGATCATACTATGATTTGGAAAGAATTTGGTTTGATGCAAAGGTAGTTAAATTATGAAGCTGAAAAAACTAATGCATGATTTTTTACAGGATTACTTAGATCACAATAAAATTGAATTTTCGGAATGGAGTGTAAATGTTAACAATCAAGAAGAGTTTGGAGATTATTCTTCTAATATTGCACTTAAGCTAGCAAAGATATTAAAAAAGGCACCTATTGAAATCGCAGAAAATATTGCTATTCATCCAAACGCATCAGAAAATGTTTTTACTTTAAGCGCCTCACAACCTGGCTTTGTGAACTTTCATATTTCCAATGATTATTATCTTAAAATTTTAAAGCAAATTATTAATGAATCAGAAAATTTTGGCAGAAAGAAAAAATTAAATAAATCAGCCAATGTAGAATTTGTAAGCAGCAACCCTACCGGACCTCTTACAGTGGGTCACGGAAGACAAGCAATCCTTGGTGACATGGTTTCTAATATATTGACATGGAATGGATATGATGTTACAAGAGAATATTACTATAATGATGCTGGAAAACAAATGAGAGTGCTTGCAGAATCTTGCTATGCTAAATATGCCAAACAGGTTGGTAAAGATGTCGAAATGCCTGAGAATGGATATGTTGGAACATATTTAGATGAAATTGCTGAGAAAATTGTTAATGAACATGGAAAAGATTTAGAATCTGATAATCCAATTTTTAGGGACTTTACAGAAAAAGAAATTTTTGCCAACATTGAAAATACCTTAAAGAACCTTGGGATCAAATTTGATGTTTTTACAAAAGAAGGAGCTTTTTATAAAAACGGTGCGATTGACAATGTTCTGAAAATCTTAAAAGAAAAAAATCTTTCTTATGAAAAAGATGGTGCAGTATGGTTTAAAACATCTAGCCTAAATAAAGAAGAGGATAAAGTATTGGTAAAGAGTTCAGGAGAACCGACATATAGATTGCCTGATATTGCATATCATGCAGATAAAGTTGATAGGGGTTTCGATTTAATTGTAGATATTTTTGGTGCTGATCACATTGATACATATCCAGATGTAATTTTAGGGCTTCAATGCTTGGATAAAAAAACAGAACACATAAAAGTTGTTATTCACCAATTTGTAACAATTAAAAAAGGTGGAGAAATTGTGAAAATGTCCACTAGAAAAGCAAACTTTATAACTCTTGACGAACTGAAAGATGAGCTTAGCTCAGATATTATAAGATATTTCTTTATCATGAGAGGTGCAAACAGTCATCTTGATTTTGACTTAGATCTGGCAAAAGATGAATCTGAAAAAAATCCTGTCTATTATTTACAATATGCTAATGCAAGAATTTCAAATCTACTAAAAAGATATGATAAAGATATTTCTACAGATAGTAAAATTGATTACTCGCTATTAAAAGAACAGGATGAAATTGCCCTAGTAAAGCTATTATCAGAATTCCCTATTAAAATGGAAGATGTTTCACATTCACTAGAGCCAAGAAAGATTGCAACTTATTTAGAAGAAGTCGCTTCAGCATATCACAAATTTTATGGTAACCATAAAGTGATTAATCCACAAAACACTGATCTATCTTCAGCCAGAAAAAAATTATGTGAAGCAACAAAAATCATTTTAACAAATGGATTGTCAATTCTTGGGATAAGTGCTCCAGAAAGAATGTGAATATGGACATATTGAGAATCGGCCACCGAGGATCAAAAGGCTATGTTGCAGAAAATACCCTTGAATCGATTAATCATGCTATTTTATTAGGAGTAGATGGCATTGAGATTGATGTTTTTAAATGCTTGAGCGGCGAATTAGTTCTATCACATGAAAATAACTTAAAGCGATTAACTGGTAAATCAGGTCAATTGGAAAAACTAACTCTAGGTGAACTCAAAAAATTTTTGGTAGTTGGAAAGTATAAAATTCCCACATTAACAGATGTTTTAAAAACAATTGAAACACCACTTTTTGTCAACATAGAATTAAAAGGATTAAATACAGCGCAAGCCACATCTAAAATTATTACGAATCTATCTAAAAGTACTTCATGGAGATTAGAAAACTTTATTATTTCAAGTTTTAATTGGAATGAGCTTGAACAATTTAGATCCATAGATAAAAATACTCCAGTTGGAGTACTACTAAGTAATTCGATGAGTATTAATGAAGCTATTGAGTTTGGCAAAAAAATTAATGCGCAGGCTATACACCCTAATTTTAAACTACTTAATGAAAAAACGGTTAAAAAGATTAAAAATAATGGTTTTAAAATTTATACCTGGACTGTGAATAGTAAAGATGATATTAATTGTATGAAAAAATTTAAAGTTGATGGGATTATATCAGACTTTCCAGATAAAATTTAATCATTAATTTTAGCAGGAAAAATAAAGTATAAAATAATTCCAGATACAAATGCAATCAATCCTTTCAAAAAGGGTAAAGGAAAAACTAACAGAAAGCTTTCTTGGAGCCATGAGAGTATAGCAAACATTACTCCAAATGAACCAAGTAAATTCCAAAAAATTTTTCTCATACATTAATTTAAATAAAATTATGTTTGAATAATGTTAGAATTTTTGTGGAGGCGGGGAGATTCGAACTCCCGTCCAAAGCAGAGAAAAAGTAGACATCTACATGTTTAGTTTCTTGATCGTGTTTCACTAGATACCTGTACAAGAACAAACAGCTACATAGCAATCTTCTAAGGTTTCATTTATTTAACAGAAGCAGAAAAATAAACTATCTCATTTTTATGACACCATTCAGCGAACGATGAGAAACGTCTACTGATGATGGGCTTCAGCAATTAAGCGAAAGCCATTTGGCCATTATCGGCACTTAATATAGGTTAGAAGTTTAAAGAGGTACTAAGCTCTACATGCAATCTAAGATTTCATTCTAAAATGTCGAAACCGGTCGCCCCCAATTTTCAAATAGAACAGAAGATACAATGCATTATGGAAACAAAAAAGGCCCTGTAGCGCCAACCCCAGAGCCTTTCCGATTGCTTGTATTTGCTTACAATAATCTAATTTTAGACTCCCCCAAACTAATAATAATTTTTTCAATTGGTCAATATATTTTATTTCAAATTTGAAAAAAATTTTAAAAAATGACTTTTTATGAGTAATAATTTAAATTTTATAGGTTATATTTTAGCCTAGTTTTGCCTCCGTAGCTCAATGGTAGAGCAGGGGCCTTTTAAGCCCTTGGTTGTAGGTTCGAGTCCTTCCGGGGGTACTATTTTGGGGAAATATCATAATTATGTCTGAATTTCATAAAAAACATATCGGTCCTTCGCAGAAAGAAATTGATGAAATGTTGCAATATCTTGGTTGCAGCTCTCTCAATGATCTTCTTGAAAAAATTGTGCCTAAAAATATTCTGGATATAGATAACATGTCTATTGGGAATGAGGTATTTTCAGAAAATGATATCTTAAATCACGTTAAAAAGATCGGTAGAAATAACAAAGTTCATAGGTCTTTAATTGGTCAAGGTTATTATGATACAATTACTCCCAACATTATTTTAAGAAATATTCTTGAAAATCCAGGATGGTATACACAGTATACTCCCTATCAACCTGAAATTTCTCAAGGTAGATTAGAAGCTCTATTAAATTATCAAACGATGATTACTCAAATCACAGCTTTGCCGATTGCTAATGCTTCCTTATTAGATGAGGGAACTGCAGCTAGTGAAGCAATGTTAATGCTTTATCGTAAAAATAAATCTGAAAAGACACAATTTTTAGTTGATAAAGAGTGCTTTCAACAAACTATAGACGTCATTATTTCAAGAGCTGAACCATTAAATATTGAAATCATTGTAACAGACTTTAACAATTTTGATTTTACCAATGCTTTTGGTTGTATTGTCCAATATCCAAATAAATATGGACAAATTGCGTCAGACAACGATTACAAACGGGTTGTATCTGACGCGCATAGTTCAAATTGTAAGGTCATCTTGGCGAGTGATTTAATGTGCTTACAACTTTTTGAAGCTCCAGGTAATTTAGGAGCTGACATAGCTGTTGGTAATAGTCAACGATTTGGTGTGCCACTTGGATACGGCGGACCTCATGCTGCATTTATGTCTACAAGTGAAGAATTTAAAAGAGATATTCCTGGAAGAATTGTAGGCGTATCTCAAGACCGTAGAGGAAATCAAGCTTATAGACTTACACTTCAAACCAGAGAACAACATATTAGAAGAGAAAAAGCAACTTCAAATATTTGTACAGCTCAAGTATTACTTGCTATCATTTCAGGAATGTATGCGTTATTTCATGGTCCAGATGATTTAAAAAATATTGCAAGAAGAATTCATAGTCACACAAAAAATCTTGCCGATAAAATTGCAAAATTTGGTCATGAGATTGTAACTAATGATAATTCATTTTTTGATACAATAGTAATCAAATTATCCAATATGAGTATTGAGAGTTTAAAAGATAAGGCATTAAAGCAAAATTTTAATTTGATGTATCATGATAATGGATTTATTGGTATATCTTTAGATGAGAAAACAGATTTTAGTGAAGTTGAGGCGCTTGCAAATCTATTTGATGTGAATAATGATTATAAAAATTCTTATAGTATTTTTAAACCAAATAGAATAGGCGATATTTTAACCCATCCTATTTTTCATAGTATTAATTCTGAAACAGAAATGCTTAGATATATCAATAAGCTAGAAAAAAGAGATCTTTCCTTGAACTATAGCATGATACCATTAGGGTCTTGCACTATGAAACTTAATGCGACTGTTGAAATGATTCCAATTAGCTGGACGGAATTTAATTCTATCCACCCTTTTGCACCATTAAGTCAAGCTAAGGGTTATGAAAAAATCATTAAGGAGCTAGAGGAAATGCTATATAAAGTTACTGGATTTGATGCCGTATCATTTCAACCAAATTCTGGTGCACAAGGAGAATATGCTGGATTATTAAGCATTAGAGAATATCATAAAGCAAATAATTCAACAAGAGATATTTGTTTAATACCTGAATCAGCCCATGGAACAAATCCTGCAAGTGCAATAATGGCTGGACTCAAAGTGGTAATTGTAAAATGTGATGACCATGGAAATATAGATTTTAATGATTTAAGTGCAAAAGTTGATGAGGCTGGTGATAGATTGTCATCATTAATGGTTACTTATCCCTCAACCCACGGTGTATTTGAACATAACATTGATGAAATATGTAATTTAATTCACGAAAATGGTGGCTTAGTCTACATGGATGGAGCCAACTTGAATGCCATGGTTGGCGTATGTAAACCAGGTAAATTTGGAGCTGATGTCATGCACATTAATCTTCATAAAACTTTTTGCATACCGCATGGTGGAGGGGGACCAGGTATGGGTCCAATTTGTGTGAACGAAAAATTAAAACCACATCTTCCAAAACATAGCTTCACTGATGAAGATTTTTCCTACTCTGTATCTTCGTCACCATTTGGTAGTGCAAGTATTCTATTAATTTCTTATATCTATATGAAATTAATGGCAGCAAATGGTTTATTGAAAGCATCCCAAGTTGCAATTTTATCTGCCAATTATATGGCTAAGAGACTTGAAAATGATTATAGCATTTTATATCGCGGTAAGAGCGGATTAAATGCGCATGAGTTCATTGTTGATTGTAGATCATTTAAATCCACTGCTAATATTACTAATGAGGATATTGCAAAAAGATTAATTGATTATGGGTTTCATGCTCCCACTATGTCTTGGCCTATTCCAGGAACACTAATGATTGAACCAACTGAGAGTGAATCAAAATCTGAGCTTGATAAATTTTGTGATGCTATGATAGCAATTAAAAAAGAAATTATTGAAATAGAATCAGGTAAAATTCCTCAGGAAGACAATGTTTTAGTTAATGCTCCACATACTGTTCACGACATTTGCGATGATTGGAATCATCCCTATTCTAAAGAAAATGCTGTTTTTCCAGCTCAATGGAGTAAAGAAAATAAATTTTGGCCATATGTTTCAAGAATTGATAACGCTTTTGGCGATAGAAATTTTTTCTGCGTATGTCCTGATATAAATTCATATAAATGAAAAAAATAATTTTTATTTGTACTGGTAATTCATGCAGATCTCAAATGGCGCACGGATTATTTCGTAAGATGTGTAATGGAAAATTTGAAGTTTTTAGCGCTGGATCTCATCCCAGCAGAGTTCACCCTGCAGCAATCAAAGTTATGGATGAAGTAGAGATTGACATTTCTCATCATACATCAGATAATATTAAAATATTTAGGGATAAAAATATTGATATCGTAGTTACGGTATGTGACAATGCCGATAAAGAATGCCCAGTTTTCCCAGGTAAAATTCAAAGAATTCATTGGAGCATTGCAGATCCATTCAAAAAATGGTCGTATGATGAAAACGATTTAAATGTTTTTAGAACTACTAGGGAAGTACTAAAAGAAAAAATTTCTGATTTATTGAAAACTATTTAAAATATTCTTGAAGTGCTTTCACGCTAATTTTGTTTAAATGTTTCATAGAATCAATAGCGGCTCTTGCCCCTGGGAGCGTAGTAATAGTTAAAATATTTTTCATAACTGACGTTTTTCCAATCGCTTCTTCATCAAATCTTGATTGTGGACCTTCAGGAGTATTGATTACTAATTGAATATTATCATTTAAAATTTCATCAACAACATTTGGTCTTCCTTCACCAACTTTAAACATATCATCGCACAAAATACCTTGTTCATTTAGAAACCTGCATGTACCCTTTGTAGCAACAAGGTTAAAGCCTAAACCCAGTAAATTTTTTGCTATTGGAACAAGGCCTGCCCTATCTGTTTTATTCACTGATAAAAAAGCTGTGCCTTGTTTAGGAACATTATACCCATCTGACTTCATTGCTTTTAAGAAAGCACTACCTGTGCTCATATCAATACCCATTACCTCGCCAGTAGATTTCATTTCAGGGCCTAAAAAAACTTTTTCATCTTTAAACTTTTTAAATGGTAATACTGCTTTCTTTACAGCATAATGTTCAAAATTATTTTCTTTCAATTTGAAGTCATTTAATGATTTACCAACTGAAATTTGTGCGGCTATATTTGCCAATGGAACATTGCTATATTTACTGACAAACGGCACTGTGCGGCTTGATCTTGGGTTTACCTCTAAAACATAGACTTTATCATCTTTTACAGCAAATTGAAGGTTAATTAAACCTACAACTTTAAGCTCTAGTGCTAATTGGGCTGTAATAGTTTTAATTTCTTTTTTAACGGTATCATTTACTTCGTATGGGGGAATAACACATGAAGAATCTCCAGAATGAACTCCAGCTTCTTCAATATGTTGCATAATTCCTCCAATGAAAACGTTTTCTCCATCGCAAAGTGCATCTACATCAAACTCAAATGCATTTTCAATAAATTGATCAATTAAAATTGGGTGATCATTTGTAGCTTCAGCTGATCTAAATACGTAATCCACCAATTGCTCTTTTGAATAGACAATTTGCATTGCTCTTCCACCTAATACAAAACTTGGTCTGACTAATACTGGAAAATTAGCGGTTTCGGCATAACTATAAATATCATCATAATTTTTGGCTATACAATACTCAGGAGTTAATATGTTTAGCTTACCAATTACCCTAGCAAACTCTTCTCTGTTTTCAGCAAGATTAATGCTGTCGGATGATGTACCATAAATTTTGACTCCAGTTGAAGCAAGTTGATTAGCAATTTTTAAAGGTGTTTGTCCCCCAAATTGTACTAATACACCATCAGGCTTTTCAAAATCTATAATATTCATAATATCTTCAAATGTTATTGGTTCAAAATAAAGTCTATCAGCTAAATCAAAATCAGTTGAGACAGTTTCAGGATTACAATTAACCATTATTGACTTATAGCCAGCTTCTCTCAAACCAAATACCGCTTGTACACAACAATAATCAAATTCAATACCTTGACCAATTCTATTTGGACCACCTCCTAAAATCATAATTTTTTTACCTTCAAGAGGTTTTAAATCATTTTCTGATTCATATGTGGAATATGAATAAGGGGTTTCAGCTTCAAATTCCCCAGCACAAGTATCTACTAATTTATAGACTGGTTTAATTCCTTGATCTATTCTCATTTGTTGAACTTCATTTTCGGATAAATTGTTTAAGCGAGCTATTTGTAAATCTGAAAATCCATTTTTTTTTAAAAATTCTAAATTCTCTATCGAAGAATACTCTTTTTCAATATTAACTATTTCTTTAATTTCTGTTAAGAACCATGGGTCTATGCCAGTATTTTTATGAATTTCTTCGATTGAAAATTCCTGCTTAATAGCTTCTTTGACTTTTAACATCCTAAATGCGCTACCATCATTCAAAGATTTAATATCTAGCTCTCTAAATCTTTTAATATCTAAATCTTCATCTCGAGGATCTTTTGTTTCAAATCCTGGTAAATTAAGCTCTAAAGAGCGGAAAGCTTTTTGAAATGATTCCCTAAATGTCCTTCCAATAGCCATCGCTTCCCCTACAGACTGCATTTGTACGCCAAGTTTTCCAGAAGCTGATGAAAATTTTTCAAAATCAAATCTTGGCAGTTTTGTCACTATGTAGTCAATTGTTGGCTCAAATGCCGCCAATGTTCTGTTGGTTATATCATTTTTTAATTCATCTAGAGAATATCCAACCGCAAGCTTAGCAGCAATTTTCGCTATAGGAAATCCTGTAGCTTTTGATGCTAATGCAGAAGACCTGCTTACTCTTGGATTCATTTCAATAATTACCATTCTTCCATCGACTGGGTTAACTGCGAATTGAACATTTGAACCTCCGGTATCCACACCTATTTTTCTAATACATTTTATAGCTGCATTTCGCATTAATTGAAACTCTTTATCGCTTAATGTCATTGCGGGTGCTATTGTAATTGAATCACCAGTATGTATACCCATTGGATCAATATTTTCAATTGAGCAAATGATAATAACATTATCATTTAAGTCTCGTATGAGTTCTAATTCATATTCTTTCCAACCATTTAAGTATTCCTCAACAAGAACTTGACCCGTAGGGCTTTCTTTCAAACCTTTATTTACTGATGCTTCAAATTCTTCTTCATTGTATGCAACAGAACCACCTGAACCGCCTAAAGTAAATGAAGGTCTGATAATAGCAGGTAGGGAGACTTTATTTAATAACTTTTTAGCCTCGTCTAACGATTTAACAGTATACCCGTATGGTAAATCAAGACCAATTTCTAACATTGCCTGCTTAAACATTTCTCTGCTTTCAGCAGTTTCAATAGCTTGTCTGTTAGCTCCAATGAGTTCAACATTATACTTTTTAAGAATCCCTTCTTCATCCAGTTTCATGGCAACGTTTAAAGCTGTTTGACCTCCAACTGTAGGCAAAATAGCGTCAGGTTTTTCCTTTTTTATTATTGCTTCAACGTATTCTGCAGAAATAGGCTCAATATAGGTTTTATCAGAAAATTGAGGATCTGTCATGATAGTAGCTGGGTTAGAATTAATTAATACAACTCGATAGCCTTCTTCTTTTAAAGCTTTAATGGCTTGTGTCCCAGAATAATCAAATTCACACCCCTGGCCAATAACGATAGGTCCAGCACCTATTACTAAAATAGTGTTTATATCTTTACGTTTTGGCATCGTTTTTCATCATATTAAAAAATTCTTTGAAGACATATCTTGAATCATGTGGTCCTGGACTGGCTTCAGGATGATATTGAACTGAATATGCTGAAATATCATTGCAGCTTATCCCCGCAACAGTATCATCATTTAAATGTTTATGCGTAACTGAAACATTTGATGGAAGAGAATCTTCGTCAACAGCAAATCCATGATTTTGAGATGTAATTTCAACTTTGTTTGTAATTAAGTTTTTAACTGGTTGATTAATACCCCTATGACCAAACTTCATTTTGAAAGTATTAGCACCTAATGCTAAAGCTAGAATTTGATGCCCAAGACATATTCCAAATATAGGTTTTTTACCCAACAAATTTTTTACAGTTTCTATTCCATATGTTACAGCAGCAGGGTCTCCGGGTCCATTCGATAAAAACACACCATCTGGATTAGAAGCAAGTATTTCATTGTGGGATACGTTTGCTGGAAAGATTTCAACTTCAGCATCGTGTTCTAGCATAATATCATATATATTGCTTTTCATGCCAAAATCAATTGCCGCAATTTTACAAGTAGGATTATCAGTATTTGATAAAACCACTTTTTCCTTTCTGGCAACTTTAATTGCTAAGTCTTGACCTTCCATTTTAGGAATATTCTTAATTTTACTGGCCAAATTATGAGCGTCAAAATCTTCCGTTGAAATAATCCCTCTCATTGCACCTTTTTTTCTTATGTGAATAGTTAATGCTCTTGTGTCAATATCTTGAATGCCAACTATATTATGTTTTATTAGAAAAGATGATATAGATTCTTCAGACCTCCAATTTGAAGGTTGTATAGATTCGCTCTTGATTATAAAGCCTGTAGCATAAACTCTTTCAGATTCGGTATCGCTATTATTGGTCCCATAATTCCCTATATGTGGACTACTCATTGCAATCATCTGATTAGAATATGAAGGATCAGTTAATATTTCTTGATACCCAGTCATTCCAGTGTTGAAGCAAACTTCACCAAAAGTTTCTCCACTTTTACCAAGACTTTTTCCGATAAAAAAAAGGCCATCCTCAAGAAACAGGATAGCCTTTTTTAATTTTTGCATGGCCTATTTTAAATCAATTAAACAAAAATTAAAACCTAATTTTTTTTCCTGTTGACATAAGTACAACTGCAATTACTGTTGTTGCAATAGTAAATACAACTAAAAAGATGGATGCTACCAGAAATGAAGCATCTGAAACACCAAGCGTTGCTTCTCGTAATGCGCTAATTGCATAATAGATTGGATTTACTTGACTTAAAGTCATAGCCCAACCAGGGAGCATTTTAATGGAATAAAATATTCCTCCAAGGAAGCTAAACGGTGTTATAATAAAATTTTGTATTAGCGCAAGCTGATCCCAGGAATCAGATAGCTGTCCAACAAAAAGACCCAGACTTGAAAATGACCATGATACTAAAAGAATAAAAAATAATGTAAGGGGTAGGTTTAAAATAGGCATTCCTGCTAGCCAACAAATCAAAAGAATTAAAATTCCATTAACAAATCCTCTTATAGCGCCTCCAATTATAAATGATAATGATAATTCAAGGCTGGAAAGTGGAGTAATCAAAAGCTCAGGAAGAGTTTGAAGTAATTTCATTTGCAACATTGACGAGGCTGAATTTGCAACTGCGTTGGTAATAACGTTCATCATTAGTAAACCTGGTAAGATATATATTTTGTATGAAACACCACCTATCTCACTAATTCTATTTTCTAAAGCTACTCCAAAAACAAAGATATATAATAAAGTAGTAACTATTCCTGGTATTATAGTTTGTCTCCAAACGGAGAAAAAACGCATAATTTCTCTTGAGGAAAGAGTATAAAAACCAACCCAATTTTTAATCATTAATTTTCCTTCCCGTTAAATCTAAAAAAACATCCTCTAATGATGTTTGAGGAATATGGATATCTTCAATTTTAATACCTTTTTCAGAAAATTTTAAAATTATTGAAGGTAATTCAAGATTGGGTTTGTCGGTAAAAATTTTCAAAGAGTTATTATCCATTTTATAATCATATTTACTTAAAAAACTTAAATCATTATTATTATCTTTTAATTGTATTTCAATGGAAGAGTTTTTGACCATTTTTTTTAAATTAGAAACTGTGTCTTCAACAATTAACTTTCCTTTATCAATAATACCGACTCTCTCACATAAAAGCTCTGCTTCATCTATATAGTGAGTTGTTAACAATATTGTTTTACCATCTTTATGCAGTTCTTGTAAATACAGCCATAGATCATGCCTTAATTCAACATCAACGCCAGCAGTAGGTTCATCAAGAATGATGATTTCAGGGTCATGTACCAAAGCTTTTGCTATTTGTAACCTTCGCTTCATTCCTCCTGAAAGCTCTCGCATTTTTTTTGTTCGATGTTTGGATAAACCTAATTTTTCTAGCAAATATTCAATTCTTTCTTTTGCATGAGATTTTGATACTCCATAAAAACCAGCCTGAAAATACAATAATTGTTCTAGAGGGAAAAACCAGTCCGTGCTAACTTCCTGTTGTGCAATTCCAACTTGTGATCTAGCAAATCTAAAGTCATTTTCTATGTTTTTTCCAAAAATTTCAATATCTCCATCTGATGGCTTAACTAGACTTGTAATTGAATTAATAGTAGTTGATTTTCCAGCGCCATTAGGACCTAGCAAGCCATAAAACTCACCTTTATTGATTTCCAAATCGATACCTTGTACTGCTTTTACATCATCGTATGACTTAAAAAGCTTATTGATTTTTATTGCTAGATTTTTACTCATTTGAAGATACTATTTTATAAATACTTCCTGAGAATTCCACTATATATAATTCACCATAATTAATCTTCATTTAAAAACTCGAATAAATCTTTCTCTTCAACAATCTTAATACTTAAATCTTGTGCTTTTGATAATTTTGATCCTGGATTTTTTCCTACAATAATAACACTAGTTTTTGAAGAAACAGAAGAGCTAACTGTAGCTCCTAACTTTTCTAATCGAAGCTTTAGATCGCTACGTGACAAACTTTCAAAAGATCCAGTTATAACGACTTTGTGATTCAACATCGTCATTTTTGAGGTATCATAAGTAGTAGGTATTATCTCAATACCTAATTGCAGACAACTTTCAACAATATTTTTATTGTTATTATCGTTAAAATAATCTTGTATAGCTATAGCAACTGTTTCACCAATTCCATCTATCTCTACCATTTCTTCAACTGTTAATTCAGTTAATTTTTCTAAAGATGAATTACAGTATTTATCCATTATCTTGGATATATGTTGACCTACATTTGGGATACCAAGTCCAAATAAAAATCGTGGAAAAGTTGTTTTTTTAGATTGATTTATTGAATCAATTAAATTCATTGCAGATTTGTTCTTAAAACGATCTAAGTTAATTAAATCTTCATATTTTATTTTGTAAATATCATCAAACCTGTTTAATAAACCCGCTTCAAATAATTGTTTAACAATTTGGGGACCCATACCTTCAATGTTCATTGCATTCTTTGAACAAAAATGTTCAAGTATACCCACAACTCTTGATTTACAATTTGGATTTATACATCTATATGCTGCTTCTCCTTCAATGCGTTCGATTTTACAGTCGGGATTAGGCCATTTATAATCACTAATTGAGAATTTTTGTGTATTTTGAGGTCTTTTATTTTTTAGAACCTGCGTAATCTTAGGAATTACATCGCCAGACCTTTCGATTAATACAAAATCATTAATTCTAATATCTTTTCTATCAATTTCATCTTGATTATGAAGAGTAGCACTGGATATCATAACACCTGACAATTCGACTTCTTTAATTTTTGCTACTGGAGTAACAACTCCTGTTCTACCGACTTGCAAATCAATTCCTATGATCTGAGATTCTGCTTGCTTTGCTTTAAATTTTGCTGCGATAGCCCATCTTGGAGAACGTGATCTTAACCCCAATCGCTCTCTCTTTTTATAATTATCTACTTTTATGACAGAACCATCAATTTCATAATCTATATGGTTACGATTTATTTCTAGGGTGTGATGATATGCTATCATTTCACTAGCTGACGTAATTTTTTTGGATAGTGGATTTACAGGCAGTCCAATTGACTTTAAATAGTCAAGCATTTCAACTTGATTATTAAACTCAATATCTTCACTACCTCCAATTTCGTAACAAAAAATTGAGAGATTTCTTGAGGCAGTAATTTTAGGATCGAGTTGTCTTACACTTCCAGCTGCTGCATTCCTAGCATTTGCAAATAGTTTTTCTTTTAATACTTCTCTAGATTTATTTAATTTGTTGAAATCTGAGATGTTCATAAAAATTTCCCCTCTAACTTCCATAAAAGTTGGGGTTTTTACAGATTTTCTTAGCTGTAATGGAATAGCATTGATAGTTTTGACATTATGTGTGATATCTTCTCCTTTAAATCCATCGCCCCTTGTTAGAGCTCTCTCTAGTATTCCATTTTTATATATTAACGAAACACCTAAACCGTCAATTTTTGGCTCTGCTACAAAATCAACTTCAGAGTTGTTTAGCCACTTTTTTATGCGTTTATAAAAATCATTGATTTCTTCATCATTTATGGCATTAGATAATGAAAGCATAGGAACGGCATGATCATAACTTTGTAATCCACTGCTTACAGGATGACCAACTCTTTGGGTTGGTGATAAATCAGTAACTAAAGAAGGGTGTTTCTTTTCAAGCTCTTCAAGTTCTCTAAAAAGACTATCGTATTCCTTATCAGACAACTTAGGATCATCTAAAACATAATAAGCATGGTTATGATTATTAATTTCTGATATTAAGCTATCTATTCTTTTTTTAATCTTTTCATCCATATAAATCCTATAAAAACTAGTAAAATTATTAGTAGCAATAATTGTAATGATAAGTTATTAATAACAATTGAATGTGCATACATTTTGAAGTGGCTAGTTGCTATATCATCAAAGTCAAACTCCCAATAAATAGTGTTATCGTTTTCACTTATAAATGTAGCATTGGTGTTTCTCAAATCTCCTGGTATAACAACACTGAAAGTGAAGCCGTCTAACATTAAATTGGTATTTTTTTCAAATTCTTTTTCTAAATCATCAATAATCATTGCCATATCTGAAAAAAAGTTTTTTGGTAATCGATGCTTCATTGGTGACAAGGCATCAATAAATATTTCAGAAGATTTTCTGCTAAATTCTTTTTCATAATCTTTTTGTTCTATATATGAGATATATGTATCAATTTGATTATCTATTCTATCAAGAATAATTTTATCAATCGTATTTTTTTCTTGGAATACTTTTATGCTTTCAGAAAAAATATATCTCTTTGCTGGCACTAACCACGATAAATCACCTTCATCTATATTTAAATAGTTTACTATTTCTGGATATTTTAAATCAATTTCTAGATCTTTAATATTTGATTGAAATGTATATAAATCCCAGAAAAAATATGAATTTCTGGACACATCTATATCATATTGAAGGTTAGAAGAATTAGTAAAAGTTAATTTTGTTTTAGTTGGTGAAGATAAAATGGTTTCTTTTTCCCATATATTATCTGTACCACTTTCATTTGTTTGACGTAATGAAGTTATCCAGCTATGTTTATCATTACTTGTAGGGTGTATGAAGTCACTATCAAGCAAATCATTCTTATGGCCTATAGAGTTATATTTTACTGAAAAGCTTCCATTTTCAAAAATTTGTATATGGACTAAATTTTCCACACAAGAGACCAAGAAAAAACCAAGAAAAAATAAAATTTTTCTAGGCATTACGAAATTATTTGAAATTCTTTAGAAGTTTTATTTAGGATTTCAGCTCCATTTTTTGTAACGATGATGTCATCTTCAATTCTTACACCACCAATATCTGGTACATAAATTCCCGGTTCAACAGTCATTACGTAGTTTTCTTCAAGAACATCTTCACTTACTTTGCTAAACCTTGGGTCTTCGTGAATTTCCAACCCCAAGGAGTGTCCTAGGCCATGATCAAAAAATTTACTATAACCTGCATTTGCTATATGATCTCTTGCAATCGAATCAATAGACTTACAAGACATTCCAGATTTTATTCCTTCAATACTTTTAACTTGAGCATTTAAAACAATATCATAAATTGATTTTTGCTCATCTGAATATCCTTTTGTTGCGAATGATCTAGTCATATCAGCGTGATATCCTGCAAACTTTGCACCTGAATCAATAACTAGTAATTCACCTGGCCCAATTTTTCTTTCTGTCGGCTTATGGTGAGGTTTAGCTGAATTTGGCCCTGTACCAACTATAGCAGCAAATGCATCAGAATCAGAGTCTCCATACTTTCTATATAAAAATGATAATTGATTTGCTATGACCTTTTCTTCAACTCCAATTTTCACCATTGGTAATACTTCAGCAAATGCCTTATCTGTAATCTCAACAGCTGTTCTAATTGCTTCTAACTCTTTTTCATCCTTTGACATGGCCATTTTTTCTATAATTCCATTAATACTTTTCAGTTTGATGTGAGATAAAACTTTTGATAATTGCTGATAACCTTGGTGACTTACATTATTTCCATCAAATCCTATGCTTTGACTGCTAGTTAATAGATTTTGTTTTTTAATAACCTCATAGTGAGAGATGCTATCTATGAGAACTTTTGCTCCCTTTACTTCTTTTTCTGATTGTACGACGTATCTTCCATCAGTAATTAAATGTACTCGATCTGCTGTAATTAACAATGTTGCACTTGATCCAGTAAAACCACATAAATACCTAATGTGTGTTAAATTAGTTACAATCATTCCATCAAGATTTTCTTTTGCAAGCTTATCAATTAATATATGTTGTCTTCTTTGAAAATATTCAATGCTCATTTTAACCCCTACAAATTATCTAGTATGTTTTGTGCTTTATTTTGCTCATTCTTATTTTTTGAATGACTAATTATCAAACGAAGGTTTTTCTTTGCCTGCGTTTTTTTCCCTTGAGAAATCATAAGCTTGATTAGAGAAAGTGTGACTAATTCAGGTTTTTTAGAAACTCTTTTTTTAGCACTTACTACAGGCTTATGCTTTATTGATAAATCTGGATCAAGCCTTTTTAATTCTTTATAAATGATATTTTTCTTTTTTGAATTTGTCTGATCATAGATTTCATAAAGCATCAAGTACGCAGATAAAAAATCTTTATCATTTTTTATAACTTCGTTAAGTAGATTTTTAGATTCTGTGAATTGTGAAATATCAAAAGCTTTTTTTGCTTTAATAAATGTATTGGTAATGTTTGATATCATCTTCTATACTCTTTGACCCAACTTTCAATATAGTCGAGTGACTCTTTTACAGGAGTACCTGGACCAAAGAGCTTCCCAACTCCTAAACTAGATAATTCCTCAGCATCTTCCTCTGGTATAATTCCACCACCTGTTACTAGTACGTTATTCAAATTATTTTCTTTTATAAGCTTCATCACTTTTGAAAAAATTGTCATATGTGCACCTGAAAGTATTGAAAGAGCAATTACATCAATACCTTCTTGAATTGCAACTTTGACAACGCTTTCTGGTGTTTGTCTAAGTCCTAAATAGATGACATCCATACCTGCATCTCTATAAGCAGCCGCAAGGACTTTAATTCCGCGATCATGACCATCTAGTCCTGGTTTTGCCATTAATATTCTAATTGGTGGATTTATTTTCATACCTTACAATTTAATCAATCCAAACGTTTGATTCCCCTAATAAATCTCTTAATAAAATTAAAAATTGATTGTTATTTGATACCTTAATCTTCTTGGAAATAATTTTTCTTTCCTGGCCGTTTTCTCCTGGAATATGCACTACAAAAGAATGATCTCCCTTGTTTTGATTTGCTAACTCAACTATATCGTTCATTAAATCTTTTGATGAATTTTTTGGCAATCTGATATTCACCTCATTTAATTTTAAAACCTTCTTGGCATGATTGATAGGAACGACTTCGTCAACGATTAATTTTAGATCAGCAAAGTCGTTTTGCGTCGAAGTGTGGCCAACTAAAAATACTATATTATTATCTTTGATAATTTCTTTATACTTATCAAAAGCATCATGAAATATAATTGCCTCAGCTTGTCCTCCTAGACAATCTAAATTAAAAAAGGCCATCTGCTGATTCTTTTTATCAAAGTGTAGTTTAAAGTTTGTTATAGCACCACCAATTTTTACAACAGAATTCTCTTTTAATATTCTTTCTTCAGAAAAATCGTAATTGCTTAATTCTTCAATGGTATCTGCGTATTTAATTAATGGGTTTCCTGAAACATAAATTCCAAGTACTTCTTTTTCTTTTGATAGCTTCTCCTGATTCTCCCAATCTTCAATGATTGGCAAATCAGGTACTTTAATTAATTCTTCTTGATCACCAAATAAATTAATTTGGTTTTTATTAGATTGTTTATCTACTTGGTTCCCATAGTTTATTGCTAAATCTACTGCTTCAAATAATTGTGCACGATTTTTGTTCAACGAATCAAATGCCCCAGCAAGAATTAAGCTTTCTAATACTTTTTTATTTACAAGCCTTTGGTCTACCTTAGAAATAAAATCAAAAATAGATTTAAACTCCCCATGCTTACTTCTCACTTCGATACACTGCTCTAGAGCTTTTACTCCAACATTTTTTACTGCATTCAATCCGAATGAGATTTCTTTATCGTTTAATGGTTCAAAATTAATTCCAGATTTGTTGATATCAGGTGCATGAACCTTAATATTTAATTTTCGACATTCATTGATTAAGACAACGACTTTATTTGTATTATTCATCTCACTTGTTAAATTCGCTGACATAAATTCTGCAGTATAGTGTGTTTTCAGCCATCCTGTTTGGTAGGCTATGTATGAATATGCCACAGAATGGCTTTTGTTAAAACCGTATTGAGCAAATTTATCTATTAATTCAAAAATCTGTTTTGCTTTTGCTTTTGATAAGCCATTTTTTACAGCACCTTTAACAAACTTATCAGCCATTTTATCCATTAATGAACGAATCTTTTTACCAATTGCACGTCTCATTTCATCTGCTTCAGATAACGTAAATCCTGCGATGATGTTTGCAATCTGCATTACCTGCTCTTGATAAACTATAATTCCATATGTTTCTTTTAATGCTTCCTCTAATAATGGATGAACATATTCAACCTTTTCTTTTCCATGTGCACGTTTAATATATCGATCAATGTTCTGCATCGGACCAGGCCTATACAATGCATTCATTGCGATTAAACCATCTATACTTTTTGGTTGTAGTTTTTTAAGAAATTCTCTCATACCAGCTGATTCAAATTGAAAAATGCCTACTGTGAGACCTTTTGCGAAAAGCTTATAGACTTTAGGATCTTCCATATCAATTTTATCTATATCTATATTTTCGTTAAATCTTTTTTTAATTAAGTCTATTGTTTTATCAATAACTGTTAAATTTCTTAAGCCAAGAAAATCCATTTTTAGCAACCCAATTGATTCAAGCTCTTTCATATCATACTGAGTAGTTACATCACCCTGAGAGGATCTGTAAAGGGGCACAAAGTCCGTTAAATCCCCAGGTGCAACTACAACGCCAGCAGCGTGGATAGAGGCATGTCTTGTCATACCTTCTAAAACTTTAGCATTATCAATTAATTCTTTATAATTGGTTTGTGAAACAGTTCTTAAATCGGAATTTTGTTTTAGTGCTTGATCTAGAGTTACTTTTGGACCTTCAGGAATCATCTTAGCTATCTTATCAACTTCTGAATATGAATAACTCATAACTCTTCCTACATCTCTTATTACCGCACGAGCATTCATTTTCCCGAAAGTAATAATTTGAGTTACAGAGTCTTCGCCATAAATACTTTTTAAATAATCTATAACCTGTCCTCTTCTTTCAACACAAAAATCTATATCAATATCAGGCATGCTGATTCTGTCTGGATTTAAAAATCTTTCAAAAATCAAATTATGTTTTAAAGGATCAATATTGGTGATACCAAGAGCATAAGATACTATACTTCCTGGAGCAGACCCTCTACCAGGCCCTACGGGTATTTTTTTCTTTTTAGCATACTCCACAAAATCTGCTGTAATTAAGAAGTAGCTTGCAAATCCCATTTTTTTTATGACTGATAACTCATAATCAAGCCTCTTATTTATCTCTCCATTGATATTTTCATATTTATCTTTCAAACCCGTAGAGCAAAGTGTCTTTAGATATTCATCAATATCTTTCGATTTTTTATCTCCAGGAATAGAATACCATGGTAAGTGATAGTCTTCCATGGGAATTTGGAGATCTACTGAATCGGCTAAAGCTCTTGTGTTCTCTAAGGCTTCAGGAAATTGTTTAAATAATGAGAACATTTCATCTTGAGATTTAAAATAAAATTCATGTCCAGGATACTTTAATCTATTTTTATCAGATAAGTGCTTACCTGTACCAATACATATATGCACATCATGTGCTTTATAATGTTCTTTTTTTGCATAATGCGCATCGTTCGTGGCAACAGTTGGCAAATTCATTTCTTTTGCAAGCTTTGTAGCTAGTTGAATGTTTTGCAACTCTTCTGGAATACCATGATTTTGAAGTTCTATGTAGTATCTGCCGGGGAAAATACTGGAATATTCTTCAGCAACCTGTTTTCCTGCTTCAAGACCATTATAAATTAATGTTTCTGGTAAAATCCCCTTTAAACATGCCGAAAGACATATAATACCTTCGTTATATTTTTTTAAAATCTCCGTATCTACTCTTGGCTTATAATAAAATCCTTCTAAATAGCCGTGTGTTACAATCTTCATTAGATTTTTATAACCCTGATAGTTTTGTGCAATTAGAACTAGGTGATTATATTGTCCCATACCGCTAGATCTATCCTTTTGAAAACGACTTCCTTTGGCTACATATACTTCACAACCAATAATTGGCTTAATATTTTTATCTTTCGCTTTTTTATAAAATGAAACGGCACCAAATAAATTTCCATGCTCAGTTAAAGCAACAGAGTCCATTCCAAGATCTGAAATGGTTTCAAGTACAGAAGGAATGTTTTGAGCGCCATCAAGCAAGCTGTTGTCAGAGTGATTATGTAAATGGATAAATTCGCTTTTCATACAGTCTTAATATATCTTAATTACTCTATTTTTTCCTTCTAAATCTTTGTAAAAAAGGGATTTATTAGCATTGAAATTTTTATTAATTGAAATAATATCATCGGTAACAGCTGAAAAGGGAATTTCTAATAACATGATACCATTTGTTTTAACAAGCTTATTAAAATTTGATATTAAGTGCTTATAAAATGACGTACCGTTCTTGAAATCCGTAAGTGCACTTAGTGGGTCATAGTCTCGTACTGATTGCTCTAGGCTGTCTATCTCATGTTTTGCTAAATAGGGGGGATTACACAATAATAAATCAGCTTTTGATTGATTATACTCAAAAATATCTTGATTGAAAAATTGTACATTTTTTAAACCTAGTGATTTCCTATTTTTTTCGGCTGTTTTGATAGCAAGTTCGGATTTATCTAAACCTATGTATTCATGGTTTGGAAATTTCTTTGCAATGCTCAATAAAATACATCCACTGCCTGTACAAAAATCAATAATTTTCAAACTATCTTTGCTTTGAGACAAAAATTCAACTGCACAATCTACTAATAGTTCGGTTTCAGGTCGGGGTATGAAAACTCCAGGTGGAGTTAAAAACTTATTATTATAAAAATAAGTTTCACCGGTAATATATTGAACAGGTTTATTTTGGAAGAGCTGGGCAAACATACTATCTAGATGTGTAATATCTTTCGCAGATAATGGTATATCCTTAATATGTAAATCAGCTTTTGATATTTTAAAATAATTCTGAACAAGAATGTTACTCTTTGCTTGAATTTCTTGAACCTTTGTGCCCTCTAATTTTAAAATCTGCGATTTTAAGTAATCTTTTAAAAGGGTCATATTATCTTTTTATTCTATTTTAGCGCTATCTTCAGCAAGTTTTAACTGCTCAATTAAATGATCTAACTCGCCTTCCAGGGTAACTTGCAGCTTATGTGTTGTATAGTTGATTCGATGATCTGTAATTCTTCCCTGAGGGAAATTATAAGTTCTAATTTTAGCAGAACGATCACCAGTAGAAACAAGGCTTTTTCTCATTTCATCTCTATCTTTATTTAATTTTTCCTGCTCTAATGAAAAGAGCCTAGATCTCAAAACTTTCATAGCTGAAGCTTTATTTTTATGTTGAGAACTTTCGTCCTGACAAGTGACAACTAGCCCTGTTGGTATATGAGTTAATCTAATTGCAGATTCTGTCTTATTAACATGCTGTCCACCAGCTCCGCTAGCTCTATATGTATCAATTTTTATGTCAGAGTCATTTATCTCAACTTCGGCGGTTTCAGCTTCTGGTAAAACAGCTACAGTTGCAGCTGAGGTATGAACTCTTCCACCTGATTCAGTTTTGGGAATTCGTTGAACCCTGTGCACGCCGCCTTCATATTTGTATACACCATATGCTTTTGGACCTTCGATACTAAAAGTTGCCGATTTTAATCCACCAACTCCAGTTTCATGTATATCCATAATTTTTACTTTCAAATTATTGTTTTCTGCATACCTAGAGTACATTCTCATTAAATCTGAAGCAAACAACCCTGCTTCATCACCTCCAGTACCTGCTCTAATTTCAATAATTGCATTTTTATTGTCATTAGGGTCATCTGAAATTAAAATTTTCTTTAATTGTTTTTCTATAGATGCAAGATTATTGTTTACCTCAATAGATTCTTCCTTTGCTAATTCTTCATACTCTATATCATTCTTCATTTCATCTAATTCAGCTAGCTGATTTTTTAAATCTATATATTGTTTACAAAGTTGATATGATTCATCAAGTGCACTTTTTTGTCTTGATAATGAAGTCATTTTTTCTTGATTGAGCATAATTTCGCTATCCATCATTTGCTGCATGATCTGATCATATTCAGAAACGATGCTATTAGCCTTTGATAAAATATCCATTAGTTAAATAAATTATTAAAAAAAGAGTCTTTAAGAATCTTTTTTATTGTATTTGCGGTTGAATTTTTCAATTCTTCCAGCAGTATCAACAAGGGTTCTCTGACCGGTATAGTATGGATGTGATTTGTCTGAAATATCCAATTTGAACAAGGGATATTCATTGCCATCTTCCCATTTGACAGTTTTATCGGTTTTGACAGTAGAACGAGTAAGAAAAGAATAATTACAAGAACTATCCTCAAAAACTACCAATCTATAATCTTTTGAATGTGTATCTTTTTTCATTTAAGCTTTTTTAAACTATTTTTTATTCTTTGTATGCCATTTATTATTGTTTCTGTGTTCGTAGCAAATGAAAACCTTAAGTATCCGCCTGCTCCAAAACCATCACCAGCTACAGTAACGACTTTAGCATCGGCGAGAATATAATCAGAAAGGTCGAAAGTGTCTTGTAAAATTTTTCCATCCTCATTTTTTTTATTTAAGTAATATGAGAAGTCTGGAAACATATAAAAGGCTCCTCCAGGCATATCGCAATGTACATTATCAATTTCGTTCAGCTCTTTATACATAACTGTTCTACGATTTCTAAATTTTTCTTTCATTTGTCTTACAGGTTCTTGATCACCCAACAAAGCAGCTACTGACGCTTTTTGACCAATAGCATTTGGGCATGAAGTGGTTTGGCCTTGAATTTTTGACATTGCTTTGACAATTTGTTCGTTTGCTGTTGTATATCCAATTCGCCATCCTGTCATAGCATATGTTTTTGACATACTTCTAATTGTTACAATTTCACAACCAAAACTATCTAAAGTTTCGATAGCTTTAAATTCATTATCATAAACCAACTCTTCATACGTTTCATCTGATATAACAATCCAATCTTTTTCTTTGCTTAATTTTAGTAGTCTAGATATTGCATCATCAGACCAAACGCCACCAGTGGGATTGCTTGGTGAATTAATTATAACTCCTTTAACTGAGTCATCGATTTTGGAAATCAAATCATCAAAATCTGGTTCAAATTGCTTATCTGAGATTGTATTTACAAGTAAAGGTTCTGCCCCAGCTATTCGTATAAACTCTGGAAATGAAACCCAATAAGGTGAAAAAACTACAACTTTATCGCCTTTATCAAACAGAGCTTGGCAAACAACTGATAATGATTGTTTTCCGCCATTTGAAACAATAATGTTTCCAGGATCATAGTTTATACCTGTTAAGTTTTTAAGCTTAGTTTGAATTGCTTCTTTTAACTCCAACATTCCTGATCCTGGCGTATATTTTGTGTACCCATCCACCATAGCTTGTTTTCCAGCCTCTATGATGTGCTCAGGCGTATTAAAATCAGGTTCTCCAACACCAAAATTAATTACATCTTCTCCTTGAGACCTGAGCTCTGCAGCTCTGGCAGTCATTTGGAGAGTAAAAGAAGGTTTGATTTTTTTTACTAGGCTAGAAAATTCTTTTGACATTTTACTGGCTCATTAAATCTAAGAATTCTTGGTTTGTTTTGGTCCTGCGCATTCTATCGGTCATAAACTGCATAGCCTGCTCCGTAGACATTTCTCCTAACATTTTTCTCAATATCCACATCCTTGATAAATGTTGATCTGATAATAAAAGCTCCTCTTTACGGGTACCTGATTTTATGATATTAAATGCAGGGTAAATACGTCTATCACTCAATTCTCGATCTAGAACCAATTCCATATTACCTGTTCCTTTAAATTCTTCGAAAATCACTCCATCCATTTTACTTCCGGTATCAATTAAAGCAGTAGCAATAATAGATAAACTTCCGCCTTCCTCCGTATTTCTAGCTGCTCCAAAGAATTTTTTTGGTTTTCTTAGCGCATTTGAATCAACACCTCCAGATAATATTTTACCACTATGTGGGATTACGGCATTGTGTGCACGTCCTAATCTGGTAATACTATCTAGCAGAATAACAACATCCTTACCACATTCAACTAATCTTTGTGCTTTGGCAAGAGCCATATCAGATACTTGCACATGTCTTTCTGGTCCTTCATCAAATGTGGATGCAATAACCTCTGCATCAACACTTCTTTTCATATCTGTAACTTCCTCAGGCCTTTCATCAATCAGAAGAATGATAAGGACAGTATTAGGGTGATTTCTTCTAATTGCGTTTGCAATCTTTGAAATTAGAATAGTTTTACCGGTTTTAGGCTGAGCTACAATTAAGCCTCGTTGACCTTTACCGATTGGAGCTACCATATCCATTATTCTCATTGACATATCGCTTGTATTGGAAAGATTAAATTTTTCATTGGGATGGAGTGGAGTAAACTTATCAAACTTTCTTTGATCTTTAATTTTCTCCGGATTCATACCGTTGACATTTGTTAATTGTAAAAGTGCATGAAATCTTTCTTTAGATTTAGGAGCTCGAGTAGTTCCTTCAACAAAATGACCTGTTTTAAGCTTAAATCGCTTAATTTGTGATGGACTAACATAAATATCCTCCGGCCCTGGTAAATAATTATCATTTACACTTCTTAAAAATCCATATCCATCAGGTAAAATTTCTAAAACTCCAGCTGCCATTTTATCGCTTTTGTTGTTATCGTTGTTAGCAGAAGGTTTATTTATCTCCTGTTTCTCTGAAGTGCTTGTAGCAGAAATCGCTTCAATAAGGTCATCTTTTGACATGGATGATGATTTTTCAATTTCCATTTGCTTTGCTATCTCTTTTAATTCGGTTAGTTTTTTGTCATTTAAATCAGTTAGTTTCATAATTCCTCGATTGTTGTGAAAATTCTTAGGGGAGAGTCACCTTGAAATATAAATTACACTATATATTACCTTTGTCAAAGGAAAAATCAAAAAATTTATAGACGTATTTTGCAATATAATGGCTTCCAAATATAACTTTTGGTCCATCAAATTGTTTATTTTTTAATAATCCTAAAGCATCATTTAAGTTTTCTATAAATTGGTAATTATTTAAGCTTTTTGTCTTTTTAATATCATTTTTTGAAAGAATGTCTTTTGAGGGAATAGTTGATATAATTATTTCTTTAAAAGCGCTTTCAAACAAGCTAATAATTTCAGGTCTTATCTTGTCATTTTTCATTACAACCAATCCCATTGGTTTTTGATTATATATATCAAATAAATCTGAGGTTAGAATATTTATTCCCGAACTATTGTGAGCTACATCATAAAATATATTTTCTTCCATTTGTTGCATTCTGCCTGGCCAAAACCATTCATTCAACCCATCTTGAATTTGAATATTGGTAATATTTTTAAATTCATTTTTTATTGTTTCAATAGCTAGTATTGCATTTTCTGCCTGAAATGATCCAGCTTGAGGTAATATGTAACTTGAATCATAATAATTGAGACGAAGTTTGTTTGTTTTATGTTCCGCTATATTAATGAGATCTTTATTAATATAATTTGTTTTGGTGTTCTGTTTTGTTGAAAATTTATCTATGACTTCAACTATATTACTTTTGGTGTTAATTGTTGTATTAGGAATGGAATTTTTTATGATACCACATTTCTCAGCAGTTATTTCTTCAACTGTCTCACCCAAAAGATGAGTGTGATCAAAGTCTATTTCAGTAATGATAGTATGAATAGGTGATAAAATGTTTGTTGAATCTAATCTTCCTCCAAGCCCGGTTTCTACTATTGCAATATCAATCTTGTTTTTTCTAAAATAGTCAAATGCCATTGCAGTAGTAGCTTCGAAGAACGTAATTGAGTGTTTTTCAAAAAAATCTCTGTATGTTTTTGTAAAACTTATTATATCGCTATCGTTAATTGGTACTCCATTAATTCTGATTCTTTCGTTAAAATTAATCAGATGAGGCGATGTATAAAGCCCAACCTTTTGTCCTGCATTTTGTAAGATTTTTGCAATTATAGATGCTGTGGAGCCCTTACCGTTAGTTCCAGCTAAATGAATCGATTTAAATTTATCATGAGGGTTGTTGCATTCATGAAGAATTTTATTAATATTTTCTAAACCTAACTTTATTCCCCTATTATGCAATTGGTATAAATATTCTAATGTAGAATCAATCATCATTTATAGAGTTTTTTGGTACTGTTCAACAGCTCGATAAATTGCTGTTGCCAACTGATCTCGATATTGAGGACTTCGCAACTTCTTTTCTTCCGATGGATTGGAAATAAATCCAAGCTCTACTAGAACATTTGGCATTGATGCTCCCATAAGAACATAAAACCCAGCTTGTTTAACGCCACGGTCCCGACTTTGTACTCTTTTTTTAATTTCTTTCTGAACCATGGATGCAAACTGTTCACTCTTAGATGCAAAAGAGCTTTGCGCGATTGTTGCTTGAATCAAATCTTCATTTGTTAATTTTTTATCAGTTGTTCCCTCTAGTTCTAGTACTGCGTTTTCTCTAGCAGCAACTCTAACTGCTGCTTCATTTTTATTTGGACCAATTAAAAAGGTTTCAAATCCACTTGCTCTCCTGTCTTCTGCAGCGTTTGTATGAATACTGATAAATAAATTGCCGTTACTTTCGTTTGCAATTTTAGTTCTCTCGCTTAGCCGAAGAAACACATCTTCATCTCTTGTCATGATTATTTTAATGTTCATGTTTTTGGATAATTTCTTTTCCAATCTCTTAGCAACATCTAATGCGATATCTTTTTCTTTGGTACCCCTATATCCAACTGCACCAGGATCTTTACCTCCATGACCAGCATCAATAACAATAGTTTTAAATTCCCATTTCTCCATTTCGCTGCGTAGATCTACATTTTTTTTAACTATTTTTTTATCTGTAGAAATAGATGTAAATCTAATTTCGTTATTTGTGTATTTTATTGAAGAAGAATCAGACAAATTTTGAATGATTCCAAAAAATGATTCGGTTGGCAGATAATAAACACCGCTTTTATTTGTAACTTTTGAAGAAAGCTGAAAAAGGTTGTCTTCAATTTCAATAAAAGTAACTTGGTTACTAATTTTTATTTTTTTGTTATCGACGTAAAAAACAACTTTCTGTGTTTTGTAGTTTATAAAATTATTTGATTTAGTTATTTCAATAAAATCATTTACTGAAAAAAGTTTTTTATTTTGAATGGTATTTATTTCTCCGATAAAAACATTGTTTTGAAAAACTTTTACTTTGGATTCGCTATTTGCATATAAATTCGAAAATAAAAAAATAATCAAAAAAATTTGGAAGTTTATTCTTAATAATTTCACCATTTAAATTATTATAAAAATAATATAAAAGGGCTCAAAATTTGAGCCCTTTTTATATCAATCAATGTGGTAGAAAATCAAATTATTTTTTCATCCACATTGCAACAATCATAACTGCTACTAAACCGGCAACTCCGCCATCTCCAATTGCGCTTACTGCATTTCCAATACCCGCAATAACACCAAAGACGTCATCATAAAGTATGCCAATAATAGTACCAGCAACAATCAAGTTCATTAATAGGCCTGTTGTCATACCTAAAAAATCATTGATTTGTTTAATCACATTTTTCATTGTGTTTTCTCCTTCGAGCTTTTAGAGCTCCTCAAGATGAGGAGCTCTATTTATTAGTAAATACAGAACTTTATAATAGTGATAGGAATACTACCAGAACTAGCAATCCTGTAAGTCCACCATTAAGAAAAGTATCTACAAAACCCATTATACCACCTAGTGCATCAACTGGTGTATCGAAAAGTATGCCTGCAAAAACAAAAAAGATAATTGCAGCCTTAACAACACCTGTTAGACCATTTAAAGCACCATTTAACATTGAATCCCATGAAGCCATGTTATTCCTCCTTGATTAGTTAATAACTAGTTAAAAAAAAAGCAAAAACCCTATAAACTTATAGTTTTTTTGCCCCCATCATTAATCATGTCAATATGATTAAATTCTCTAAAAAGTTGCCAAAAATTCATCTTATTAATAATTATAGTCTCTTTTTTTGGGGTAATCAACCTTTTTTGGGTATTATCTATTAAATAAATAATATACAATATCTGATCATTTTGATGATTTATGCATGAATAAAGTTGAATTCTGTTATTTCATATGAAAATTATAGACATTAACTTTTTTCATGGAAAAAACACTCAAACCAGTAATCGAGAAGGTTCATGCTAGAGAGATTTTAGACTCAAGGGGATTACCAACAGTTGAAGTGGAAATTACAGCATCGGGTCATAAAAGTATATCTGCTGTTCCTTCAGGAGCATCCACAGGAGAATTTGAAGCTCTTGAACTAAGAGATGGAGATACCAAAAGATTTCACGGGAAAGGTGTTTTAAAAGCTGTGGATCACGTTGTCAACAATTTTGGACCAGTGTTGATTGGTAAAGATGCAAGCAACCAAAAAGAAATTGATGATCTGCTTATTAATATTGACGGTTCTTCAAATAAAAGTACGTTTGGTGCAAATGCAAGCTTAGGAATATCAATGGCTTGTTCAGTTGTTAGTGCTTCTTTCTATAATAAATCATTATATCACTACTTAAACCCTAATAGCAATATAATGCCTGTACCAATGATAAACGTTCTCAACGGAGGGATGCATGCAGACCAAGGTTCTGACCTACAAGAAATTATGTTATTCCCACATGGAGCAAAAAACTTTAAACATTCTCTTCAAATGGGCTCTGAAGTATTTCATTGTTTAAAAAAGGAGTTAAAAAAGCAAGGACTAGGAACAACTGTGGGGGATGAAGGCGGATTTGCTCCGGCATTAAAATCAAATGACCACGCAATTGAGCTCCTTCTTAATTCTATCGAAAAGGCTGGGTTTAATAGTGGAAATGATATTTCTTTAGCTTTAGACGTGGCAGCATCAAGTTTTTATAAAAATCATAAATACCATTTAAAGGTTGATGGAAGCATTTTAGATACTGATGGAATGATTGGTTTTTATGAAGATTTAATTAAAAAATACCCAATTGTTTCGATTGAAGATGGTCTAGATGAAAACGATTGGGAGGGTTGGGCTAACATGAACAAAGCACTTGGTTCAAAGATTCAAATTGTAGGTGATGATTTAACTGTAACCAACCCAAAAAAGCTAGAAAAAGCAATTGAGCAAAGCTCAATGAACTCTATATTAATTAAATTGAATCAAATTGGTACTGTTTCAGAGACTATCGAGGCCATAGAGATGGCTAAGAAAAATAATATGAATTATATCATTTCACACAGATCAGGTGAAACGGAAGATACTTTTATCTCTGATCTATCAGTTGCGATGAATGGCGGACAAATTAAAACAGGTTCAGTGTGTCGATCTGATAGAACTGCAAAATATAATCGACTTCTAAGAATTGAAGAAGAACTCCAAAACTCAAGATTGTTTAATTCTTTAAACTTTATTAAATGAAGTCATTTTTCTCACTAACAAACCTCTTAATGGTCACAATTATTGTTGGCTGTATATCTCTGCTTCTGTTTAGCGATAGGGGATTAATTAATTTATGGTCACTTAAAAAAGAAAAATTAGAAATTCAAAATGAAATCAATGATTTAAGAAATCAAATTGCTATGCTTGAAAAAGAAGAAGATAAGTTAAAATTTGACGAAAAATACATTGAAAAAATTGCTCGAGAAAAATTTAAAATGGTTAAACCTGGAGAAAGAGTTTTTAAAGTAACGGACGGGGAAACTAACTAAATAAATCTTTTGCAACCTTAAATGACTTTACATCTGGGAAGTGATATCTTACCAACTCTGACATAAATCTAGTCATTATTTTTCTTTCATAATTAGGCATATTTTTTGATTTATGCATTCCATTAAGATCTAAATCAAATATTAGATTTAAATCGTCTAATAAATTTGGATTTTTTTGCTGAAAACGTAAGATTATTGGATGTTTTTTTGCGCTTAAAATGTCATACCCGCTGTTTTTAAGAAAATGCAATATAAAGTAATAAAAAGCGTTATTAAGATTATTGTTATTATGGTCAAAATAAAGCATTACAGATTGTAATGTATCATATGTCTTTGTGTCAGGAATTTCTTCATCATAGCTTTTATCAATTATTTCTAGCATAGATGTACAAAGCACTGTTTTTTTTAAGTCTCCACATATATTCTCCCAGTCGTTTACAAGTTTTACGCTATAAACTGGATGTATTTGTTTTTTGGGGTGGTGCGTATAATTAATCTCGACCTCATTTAACTGCTGATATATCGCTTTATTGGGTGACTTTTGCCTCATTGCTGCTTTTACAATGTATGTAGACTTGCCCTTTTCTCGTGTAAATAGCCTAATTATTAAACTTGACTCCTTAAAGATTGTTGTTTTTAGTACAAGTGCGTGAGATTTGATTTTCATTTTGGAATTTCTATTTTCCCCCAACCTGCGTGAGTTAAGCTTCCAAAATATAAATTATTTTCATATTGCTTAACGCTCGTAATAGGAGAGTAAGCTTCATCTGCTTTGTATTGTAAGTTATAGACTACTGTACCTACTTCATCTAATCCGAGAACATAAGAATGATTAATTGGTTGAGGCTGCAATGATTCAGGAAGTCTTAAAACCATTTTTCTCAAAAATGGTTTATTGGACGACATTTCAATAAAGTCGTTCCTTGGATTAAATAATGCAACCCAAAAAATACCTTCCTCGTTTGATGACACGTTGTCTGGGAAACCAGGTAAGTTTTCTATAAAAATTTCTGAGGTTCCGGCTTTATCTCCTTTTAACCAATATTTTTGTATTCTGTACATAAATGTTTCGTTAACCAAAACAAATGACTCGTCGCTACTAAGCGCTACTCCATTTGCAAAGTATAAGTCTTTTAACAAGGTTGTTGTTTTTTGGGTAGCTGGATCATAAACCAATAATCTGCCATTAGCAGAATGTTCTAAAAGCTCTAACCTGTCATTGCCATATCCATATTTGCTCGATGCATCTGAAAAGTAAATTTTGCCATCACTTGCAATGTCCAAGTCATCAACAAATTTAAACGGGATATTGTCTGAATTTGATTTGATCGACAAGGAAGTAACCTCACCGCTATCATCAATTGAAATAAGTCCTTGAATGGCATCTGCAACAATTAAGTTATCATTAGAATCAAATGCCATACCGAGTGGTCTGCCTTTAGTATCTGAAAAAATACCATCAACATTCATTATTACACCACTATTATAACCTACATAAATTTCATCATTTTTAAGCACAATGTCCTCTGGTCCAATATATCCATCATTAACCCAAAATATATTGATGTCTTTCAGTTTTTGATTCAAAGAAAACCTAGGGTCCATTCTACTGTCTTTTGGGCTTTCCCATGCGGTTGGTTTAATAGGAACTGGCCAAAACAAAAGATAGATTATGGCTGTGGTAAATAGAAGTGAAATTATATTTGAAATATTATTAATTTTTTTCACTTCACTAGTAAGCCTTAGCGAAAACTACCAAATGTTTAGCAGTTTCACCTGAAAAAATACACTTGTTGGAAGAGTCTTCGTTATCTTCAACTATACAGCGGATTGTTGCTTTAGTTTGTTCCTTTATTTTAACTTCAGTTTCATCTGTTCCATCCCAATATGCTTTGATGAACTGGTTATTTTTAGATAGGGTATCTGTAAAATCAGAAAAAGAGCCTACTGTACATGTATTGTTGTCCATAAAGGTTTTTGCATCATTAAAAAGATTATCTTGAATACTTTGCAAAATAGTTGGTATTTCGTCAATTTTATCGATTTGGACTTGGTATTTTTCTGAATTATCTCTTCGACAAACAGTCACCTCCATATTCTCAAACTCTTTTAAGCCGATTTCAATTCTTATTGGCACGCCTTTAAGCTCCCATTTATTAAATTTAAATCCTGGGCTTTCATCGAGATCATCAATGTGTGTTCTTATGTCAAGGTGAATTAATTTTTCTTTCACTTTCATTACAAAACTAGAAAATTTTTCAGACTTTTCTTTTTTTGGATTAATTGGTACAATAACAACTTGTGTAGGTGCAATTTTAGGTGGAATTTTTAGACCCTTATCATCGCCATGGACCATTATCAACGCTCCAACCATTCTTGTGCTAACACCCCAACTTGTCGCATATACTGGATGTTCTTTGTTGTCTTTACTTTGAAATTTTACATCAAATGCTGATCCAAAATTAGTCCCAAGATAATGTGAGGTACCTGCTTGTAAAGCTTTCTTATCTCTCATCATTGTCTCAATTGAGAATGTTTCATCTGCTCCTGCAAATCTTTCAAGATTTGATTTCCTACCAATAATTGTTGGAATTGCTAGATAGTCCTCAAACAATGTTCGATAAATTTCTACAATTTCTAGTGTCTCTTTCATTGCTTCTTCCTTTGTAGCATGTGCAGTATGGCCTTCCTGCCATAAAAACTCAGAAGTTCGTAAAAATAGTCTTGTGCGCATTTCCCAACGTACAACATTTGCCCACTGGTTTACTTTTAACGGTAGATCTCTGTATGATGTGATCCATTTTTTAAACATGTGCCAAATGATTGTTTCGGATGTTGGTCTAACAATGATTTCTTCTTCAAGTTTCGAGTCAGGATCTACTGTTAAAGATCCTTCTTCAGAGATAAGTTTTGAGTGAGTTACAACAGCACACTCTTTAGCAAAACCTTCAACGTGTTTAGCTTCTTTTTCTAAAAAACTTTTAGGTATGAACAATGGAAAATATGCATTGTGATGACCACTATCTTCAATCATTTTATTTAAGGAGTCTCTGATGTTTGTCCAAAGCGAAAAACCATAAGGCTTTACTACCATTGTACCTTTAACAGGGCCATAGTCGGCTAAATCAGCATCAAGTATAACATCTGTATACCATTTGGAAAAATTATCGCTCTGTTTTGTAATTTTGACCATTTACTATCGCTTTAATATATTATAAAGTAGAGTTAATTTATAGAAAATCCAATACAATGAAAAAAGCTATCTTTTCAACTGAAATCAATCTGCTAAGAAGCACTATGCAACGCCTTTTAAGGAGAAGTGCTCACACTAACATTACTAAAATATTAAGAAAAACGCACCAAGCAGATGTTGCGCTAATCATGAGGAACTTAAATCAGTATGATCAGAACACAATTTTTGGTCTATGTCCTACTGCACTACACAAAGCAAAACTCTTGGAAGAGCTCGATGAAGCGCTAATTGAAAAAGTGCTAGAAAATGAAAGCTCAAAGACAATTTCAAAGATTTTTAGATATCTTGATACAAATGACCAGGCAACAATTATTAGTATGTTTTCGGAGGATGAGCAAAACGAAATCTTAAAAATAATTGAAGTTGATGATAAAGAGGAGGTTGAAGAGATAATGTCATATCCGGATGATAGTGCTGGAAGTATAATGACAAAAGAAACTTTTACTCTTGATCAAAACACCTCTGTTAAAGATAGCATTAAAAAACTTCAGTCATTCCCTGAAAATGACAAAATATTTTACTTATATGTGTTAGATAATAAAGAGAAACTTGTTGGCGTTGTATCTTTAAGAACCCTGGTAACTTCAAAAAACTCTAAAAAACTTAAAGATATTATGATTAAAGATATTCAAGCAGCAACTACAGATACTGATCAGGAAGAAGTAGCAAAAAAGGTGGCTCAATATAATTATCTTGCTTTGCCTGTGGTCAACAGACAAAACAGATTTCTTGGCATTGTTACTATAGATGATGTCGTTGACATTATAAGGGAAGAGGCGTCTGAAGATTTTTTGCAAATGGCTGGTGTTGGAAAAGACAGAGAAATTCTCTTAAAATCCCCCTTTGAGAATGCTCAGTCTCGAGCACCTTGGATACTTGCGAGCCTCATAGGAGGTATTTGTGCTGCTGCTATTATCAGCTACTTCAATAACCTGTTAGAGCAAATAATCGTTTTAGCTGCATTTATACCAGTTATAATTGGAATTGGCGGCAATGTAGGTACACAATCTTCAACCATTGTAGTTAGAGGACTGGCCACCGGAAGAGTAGATGTCACAAACACCTTTCCATTAATTTTTAAAGAAGTAGTTGTAGGAAGCTTGTTGGGCGCAACATACGGCTTGTTGGTGGGTCTGGGCTCAGAATATATAACGGGAACCTCAATGAACAACCTAGGTCTTGTAATAGGATTAAGCATATTTTGCTCCATGACTATTGCAACTGCAGTAGGGGCTAGCGTACCTATTATTCTGAAAAAACTTAATTTTGATCCAGCAATATCCACCGGCCCCTTTGTTACCACAGCAATAGATATCATAGGGGTTGCTTTATATTTTTTAATTGCTTCAACCATTTTAATAAATTGATAAGAATTGCTTACATCACAACTTTACTTTTCTCTCAACTTTTTGCTAACAATGAGATAGAATACAAGATTTCATTTGAATATTGGCTTAATGAAGACCTAAGAATTTTTGCAGTTGACAATGTGATTTTACTAAAAGTGGAGGATGATGCAATTTATTTATCATCCAATAACTGGTTTGGTGAAACATTATTAGATGAAGATATTGAATATGATGATCAGCCTTTACTACAAAATAGTATTTTTAATAAAACTTTATTTGATAAGACTATCTTAGAAGAAGATTCATGGATTGAGGGGTATAACTTGCTTAATGATAAAAAAATCAAGGTAAGGTATTTATTTAGTGCCATTGAAGATGATTTAAGGTTGTATCGTATGGATATTAAAGCGTTAAATAAAGATAATGATGATAATAAAATAAATAATGTAATTTTAGATAACGATATCATTATGATATGGACTAATTTGAAGAAAGAAATTAAAAAAATTAGTTTGAGATATAATGGTGCTACTTACGTGTTAAAATTGAATGAAGAATAAATATTTATATATATTAAGCACTTTATTTTTAGGCGCATGTGCAGCTCCAACTTCTAGCCTTGATTTATCAGGCAATCAAATTGATAAAACAGGGTATTTATTCTAT
This sequence comes from uncultured Fidelibacterota bacterium, assembly GCA_902538565.1. GTDB lineage: Bacteria > Fidelibacterota > Marinisomatia > Marinisomatales > Marinisomataceae > Marinisoma. The sequence continues at coordinate 420,690 of CACBFQ010000001.1, forward strand.
CAAAATAGCGATATAAATCTTCACATATCTGAGCTCAAACATAAGTTAGTACTTCCTGCAGAAGAATATGGTGTACCTGATTATATAAACTTGCTACCCAATGCTAAAAGAGATTATAGATCTGGTTATCATATGGGAGTAGATTTTTCTTCTCCTATGAATTATCCCATTAAAGCAGCATTTGATGGAGTAGTTATCAGAAGTAATCCCTTTCAGCAAGATGTTGACATTGATACATATAATTACTTTTTAAATCTGTCCTCACAAATAGGTAAGACACCAGATGATATTTACAACTTTATTCTTCTTGGTAAATCAGTTGTTATTGATCACGGATATAACATCACTGATAAATATAGAACTATCACTGTCTATTCACACCTTTCTTCAATTGCAGAAGGAATGATGGCAGGAGATAAAGTCAAAGCCGGAGACATCATTGGGCTATCTGGCAACACTGGAACTTCTTCAGGAGCATTACAAAATGATAAAGGTGCACATTTACACTGGGAATTGTTTTTTGATGATGAATCTGGGAGATATTTTCTAGGACAAAATATTCCTTCTGATTTATTAAAAATTAATATCGAACAACTATTTCAATAAGATAAAGAAAAAGGGCTCATTTCTGAGCCCTTTAACTATTTTACTTCCTAAACTATTAGAACAGTTTTAGAAATCAAATGTGACCTGCATAGTACTTTGATCATCAAAGTACTCATTTGCAGTTCTCATAGCATATGAAACATGCATCATGTAATCACCAACAGGGACTGATACTCCAGCACCTAATGAAAGGCCCCAAAATGTACCGCTCCACTCTTCCCAGTCTGCGTCCGAAACGTCAGTTGGTTGTTCGTCGTCACCAATAGTCATTGATGTTGCTGCGCCGAACCATGATGATCCAAGCATATATTTAGCACCAAGCGCTAACGTATTAGTTTGATATGAGTGATTAGTGAATGTTGCATTCATGTTTAGATTATCAAGCAACTCATATGATGCTGAAAGATCTAAACTTGTAGGTAAAGCAAAGTTGTCAGCTACGATTCTAAAGGTCTCTGAACTCGAACCTGATTCTGATTCTTCTGGAACCATATTTTGGTCAAGATTGATACCATCATAGTGCATTCTATTACCTACATTTTTCATAGCTACACCAAATGTAAGTGGTGTGTTTGGAAAACGATATTGTACACCAACATCGAGTGCCATACCTGTAGCAGTTGTTTCTTCAATAGTCTCTGAAATTAATTTTCCAGCGACACCTACATTAACACGATCTGAAAATGCTCTTGCAAATCCAGCTGTTGCAGTAAAGAAACTTGGAGAGAATGTTTGACCATCTCCCTCTGGTGCGAAAGAGGTTGTTTTTGGAATATCACCAAAGTCTAATGACTTGATTGTCATACCAAAGGTTCCTGTTTCTCCCAATGCTACAACCATACCTGCATACATTACATCAATATCAGCAATATATGAGGTAGTTGAAACTGTTCCTTGTAACCCAGAGTTGTGCCTAGCTAAACCAGCTACATTAGTAAATAATGCATCTATCCCAGCTACTGTACCAACGTTCGTTCCGCTAAGAGCTACTGTTTCGGTACCAACTGGTATGAGAAGCTGTGCAGCCCCTGCAGTACCTTGTGATCTTACTGTACCAGCAGTAAGAGCAGAAGCTAAAACTGCGCATCCAAGGAAGATTTTAAATGTATTTTTCATTTCTTATTCTCCTTTTCCTTAGTAAACGTCAAGACGTTGTTCTGGTTGAATTACAGCTAACTTAAGGATTTTATCTCCTCTGTTAGTCTCTACATGCGCAATGTACATTCCACTAGCAACTGGAAGTTCAAAGTTATTCTTCATGTCCCAGTATGTATGCTGTGAACCTGTATCATTGTGCTTAATTGTTCTTACTAAAGTACCATCTAAAGCAAATATTCTAATTGTTGATGGTCCTTCTGTTGGAAGATGACTGAACATAACCATTCTATCAAGAGCATCTCTTTCTTCTGGGTTATAACCATAGTATGGGTTTGGCCATACGCTGATTTTATCTGGATCGTAATCCATAGCCATCATTGTCATACCGTCCGTTGTAAAGCTAAATGTGTCTCTATAAGAAAGAGGTTTAGCCATTCTAAATACAACAGAACTTGCGCTATCAAATCCACTACCATAAGAAGCATGTCCAGCAGCTGTTGGAAGCTGAGACCCTGCTAAATATGCTGTGAACAATGTAGCTGTTTGATATGGATATCCAATTCCTGCACCACTAGTTGTTACTGCGGTACAAGAACTACCTGATGCCCAACCACAACCACCTGAAGTGGTTAAGTTGTTTTCAGAAATATATTGTGCTTCTTTTGCTGGGTCATATTCCATACCGATGTTTCCAACAAAGTTATAAATAGGCTCCCATGCTGGCGCACCATAAACTGGTCCAGACCATCTAACACCATCAAGTGGGTTAGAAAGTCCTGCAACACCATCGGATTCCCAATAACCTGCAAACATCTGTTCTTTTTGTCCGGTTCCAAAATTATGCCTGTATGCCGCAAATGGCACATAAGCATTAAGTGTTTCTGAAAGATAATCATAACCTAGAGAAACTTGTCCAAAGTCAAGCTCAACGTCATCAGATTCCCAATAATTAAATCTATCGAAGTCTCTATTGTAAGGCTGCATGTACGCTTCACCTGCTCTGTTTTCAATAATGTATCCGGTACGTCCTAAACTAGGAGGTAGGTAAGATACAGATGTGTCTCTTAGTTCATTATTTTCTATATAGCCTGAAGCATATTCTTCAATAGCAATTAAATCTTCTACTGGACCAAACACTTGTACTTGAAATCCATCGTACAAGTTAGCTGCTCCAACACCGATATTAACTCCTGTCATTTGATTTACTCCACCCATAGTTGGGTTATTGGCTTCATATACCTCTCCGGTTGTAGTATTGGTCAATGTCCAGTTTACTACAGCTTCTCCGGTTGGCATGTTATCTTCAAATGTTACAGTGTATGAATCTCCGGTTAGTTTAGAGGGATCAGCAATCCACACTTCAACATAACCTTGCGCAGGACCATCATGGTCTGCTAACATCATTTCTCCAACACTTGCTGTTGTTTCACCAAACATTAAAGTATTAGGAACTTCTGGTCTAACACTAAAGTACTTTGGTGAACTTTCAAACGTTTTAGGTACACCAAACTCGTTGTACCCATATGCTGTAACAGCAAAGTAATAATTTCTATTAGTAATAAGTTTGCTATTACCATTTAAAGCGTCTTTATCAACAACGTGATAACGAGCTAGACCTGAGTCAGATCCAAACTGTGTTGTCACAGCTATATACTCATTATAGTTTGTATCAAAGACGGTGTCTACAATTTCTTCTACACCATTAACAACATCATATGTTGCTATTCTTCTTCTATCTCCAGAACCGTCTGCGGTTTCAACTTGGTATACATTATATCCTTCAAAAAGGTAATTAGTTGTGTTACCGTCTAAGTCTGTAAAGAAACTATCCTCATTGTAGTCTTCTGAATTTCCTTGCCATGAGATAACAATCTCATCTGTGAAAGCTGAAGAAGCTACAACAGGAGGTACTGGTGGATTTGGAAGGTCAAAATCGTTATCATACGCTGACTGAGCAAGTTGGTCAACCTGTGACAAGTATGCAACAGAGGATAGCGCGTCACCACCAGCAGCGTGGAATATACCAAACACCACCTCTTGTGAATCGCCTGCAGCCATAGTAAATGGACCTACACTCATTAAGAATCTTCTATCCGCAGAAGCAGCATAATTACCATCAACTGGATTAGCTGAACTGTGAGTTACTTCAGGGTCTCCATAGAAACAGAATTTTTGGTCATATAAATCACCAGCAATTTCTGTTGGGTATGGACTACCGTCTTTTCTTAGACCTTGCAAATAATAATAACCCTCAGTTTCATCGGAAGGGTCAGTATATGTTGCATCACCATTAATATAAAATGCGAACGATGACATCTTTAGGTTTTTCTCACCAGGGAAGTATGTTCCAAACATTTTTGCACCCTGAGCTGGACATTCAACTGTATCAGTTGGATCATCACAAGGAACCTTAGGTCCTTGGAAGAAGTCATATCCTGCTGCCGGTGTACCAATGTCTAGGTTATCATACTGTGAGTCTGCTCCGTCATTCCAAACATAACCCATACCTAGTTCAACGTTACAACCTACAAAGTCGTCACCTGCATATCCTAAGTCTGGATCAGACCATAGACCCATATAAGTGTCTACAAGGTCATCTGTACCTTTATTAATAACTAATTGTTTAACAAATAGCATGTCACCAATAGCGTCGATTCTGTCATAACCAAACATAGTGGTTTGAATTTCAACACCCATTGGTTCCGTACCAAAGTTAAGTTTATAAGCGATGTCTCCATCATTACTTACAAACCATAACACTTGGTCACCTAAAAACTCAGGGTGGTCAGGTCCTGCTGGAAGTGGAGTATAAACTCCGTCACCATCAGCATCTACCCAAGGTGCACCCCATTCAACTGGCCAATTTTGGAAATCATCATGGCTCGCTGGATCGTCAAGCATGCTTGTATTTACTTTATATATTCTATGAACCGCTGCTAATGGATCACCACCATATGGACCTGGGCCCATATCCTGTGTATAATCTCCAACAATCGTTCTAATTTGACCGTTCACAGTTGCTCCCATCCAAAGTGCAGATTGGAAGATAGAGTGAACACCAGTTCCTTTAGGCCATTCTAATGCAGAATCACCGGAAATGTGAAAGTCTAAAAATAGACCGTTGTTGGTAACATCGGCGTAAATACGGTTTCCATCAAATGTCCCACTTGACTCAACGAAGTTAGACCCGCTAAAGTTTGAAACCTTTTTGGTTTCTCTTGCTTCTAATGAAGAAACAAGTAGCAAGGCCATCACCATCGTAGTAGTGGTAATATTCTTTAAGATTTTCATATATACCTCTTTACCTTCTTATTATTAAAAACTAATGTTTAAACCAACCCTAACTGTACGAGGTCTGTTCCATCTACCAGGAAACGCTAAGTTATCTTGATACATAGCTGCCGCGTCAACGTCAGGGTTTTGTGATAATCTATTGGCAAGCCATTGCTGCCCACTTTCAGTAGCAACCCAGCCATCTTCGGCTACGTTACCCGTTCCGTTGTAAACAGCATTTACTTGTTCAGAATCTAGTGCATTAAAGACAGATACATATGCGTTAGCAGTTAAACCACCTAAGCTAATAGCTCTATCAACACGTAGATCTAAGTTTGTATATGCAGGCATCGTACCTGAGTTTACTGGTCCTTCTGGGAATTCCCAGCGGTTCTCAAAAACTGTACTATAGATTTGTGATGGGGTAAAGCGCGTACCACTACCAAAGCTCATAACTGCATTAAACCCTGTATTAGCTAGAGCGCCTGTAGCATCAGGTGATCTCCAGTCAAGAATTACATTTGCAGTATGTGTTTGGTCATAGTCTAATAGGTTCATCGCTTTAGGATAACCATCGTCTGTACCAATCCAAGTAATATAGAAGTTTTGTGCTCCATAAGATCCTGTACCTCTAGCTTCTGAGTATGTATAATTTGCTTGTGCATACAAACCTCTTGTTCTGCGCATTTCAAAGTTTGTAGTCAAACCTTGAGATACCATAACGTCACCGTTTTGGTATTGTGCCCAGTTTTGCTGAGTGTCAGAACCACCAGTGTTAGTGAATGCTTCTGTACGATTTGCAAGCGTTAAATAGTCTTTACTTTCTTTATAGAATCCTTCAACCTTTAATGAAGCAAATGCTCCAACACGCTGCTCAATACCAATTTCGTACTGAGTAGATCTTTCAGGTTTTAATGCAGGATTCTCAGATGCTGTAGCATTACCAGCTAAAATGTCAGCTGATAGCTGTGAATCTGAAAGATATAAATAGGACATAGGTACTGATTGCCAGTGTGTACCGTAGTTCGCACGGAATACTGTACGATCGGATACTGGGAATGAAACACCTATTCTTGGGTGGGTAGCGGTCTCTTTTTTAACTTTTTTCCATACATAGTTACCGTTACCGTCACCGTTTCTGTTTACACGTTGTCTGTTAAAGTATAGATTGTTGAATCCGTCAGAGTCACCATATCCATCATTATCTGAGTCAGGAGCCATAGCACCCGTGTCGATAGTTTCATAAGATACCCCTAATTGAACAACAACATCTTTAAACTCAAGCTTGTCTTGAATGTAGAAACGTGATTGTGTTGGTTCTGCTGGTGCTAACATATGATCGTCTTGATTATATTGTCCGCCCCACTCATCACCATAAATATTGTAACCAAGATTTGTTACGTACAATGATCTATAGTTAATGAATCTCCAGTCATTAGCTCCATCAACACCTGCATAGTCAATAATTTCTTGTTCTGATGCAAGTCCGTCAAAATCTGTATCTACCTGAGCAATTGCTCTTGCAACTCCAGATGCGCCTAAGCCGTATCTTGTGATTTCATGATTGTCTATAGAAGCACCAAGTTTTAACTCATTATAACCGATTTGGTTTGTGTAGTCAAAACTGATAGTATTTGTAGTAGTTTTTCTTGTATCAAAAGAAGTATACTGAGAACCATAGCCAGCTACACCAAAGAATTCATCTGGTGCTACAGGGTTAAATCCTGTTCTATCTCTTTTGTAATAATTTGCAGATCCCCAAGCTTTGGTTCTTCTACCATATGCTTCAATATCATTTAAATAGTTTTCATTACCACTTGTTGTTTCATATGTCTGTTGAGACAATGAAGCTTTAACATATGATAATGGACTAATAGTATATCTAGCATTTAAATATCCCATGGTAAAGTCTGCTTCATTAACAAATGAACCATCTGTTCCACCGTAAACTCTGCTCCAGCTGTAGCTATTTCCTTCATAGTCATAAGCTTGAGTACCAAGTTTTAAACGTAGTGGACCAAAATCCATGGTCATATTACCGTTTATAGTAATTCTTTCGTTTGCATCTTGTGGCTGTTGCCCATACATACGTCTATAATTACTGTAAACAACATAAGTTGTGTCATTAGCAACAAAAAGCGGGTCAGCTAAAAGCTGTTCTCTAGTTGCATTATTTCTAATAACTGTTTCAATATGATGAATTTTATTACCGTTTTCATCGGTTCCGTATACTAAACCATCTGAACCATCGCTGTAATAGTCAGCTGGTGGAGCATCTTGCATAGGCATTGCATCCATCATTGGGAAATAACTATAAGAAACATCCCCGCCTTTTTCTCTGCTCTCTACGGATAAATATACTTTAATGTTTTCGCTTATTGGACCACCAAAGTCAAAGTTGACATTTTGATATCCATCTGTGTATAGCTTGTCAGGGTCTGTGCCTGCATCTGCACCTAAAGAGGTTTCAACACCTACTCTAGAAGACCAGTCAGATCCACCTGTTTTTGTAGTAATATTTACAATACCACCATTAGCACCACCATACTCAGCTGAGAAACCACCAGTTTGTACTGAAATTTCTTGTAAAGCTGCTTGTGAGTTACCGTTTAAAAGGTTTCCGCCACCATAAACATCTTTGACTGGAACACCGTCTACATAGTAACGACTGTCTCCGCTTCTACTTCCGCGGAAAAATCCATTAACAACACCTGTCTGAAGGTTTACAATATTGCTTACCCCTCTAACAGCAAAAGCGTCGATTAACTCTTTGTCAACGACACGAGTTGTGTTTGTTGCGTTTGGATTAATTAATGGTCTTTCTCTAGTTACTGTAACTGCTTGACCTGCTACAGCTGCAACATCAAGGTTAAAATCAACAGTTGTTGTAAAACCAACTGATGTTCTAACACCTGATTCAATTACAGTGGTATAACCAATGTATTCAGCTCTAAGGTCATAAGAACCTACAGGAACGTCAAGAATATAATATCTACCTAGTTCATCGGTAGCTGCACCAAGGTTTGATCCTTCAACCACAACATTCGCACCTACTAATGGGTTTCCATCAGCATCAGCTACAACTCCTGCTAGCTTAGCAGTTGTTGATTGTGCAAACATCATTGTTGGTAGGAGAACTAGTGCAATTAACATACGTAGTTTTCTCATTATTCTACCTCCAAATGAGTATTTATATACAAATTTTTGTTTATTGTTTTTTGTCATTTTTTTTTCTTACCCTATTATATATATGTATAAAAGCTCACAATATATACACAGCCTCCAAAGGGTTCTTGCCCTTTCAGAAGCTAATTTCACTTAAATTGATGATTGTTTCCGTAGATGTCAATACATTTTTTGTACTTTTTTTTTAGTTCTCGTCAAGAAAAAATAGTTTTGTCGACGGAGAGAGGTGTTAAGGGTGTATATTATAAATTACTTGATTGTTATAAGTGTCGTTATTCTTGATGTTGAACGGCTGGCCTTTTAAAGAATAATTAAAAAAATCCAATACAGTTTTATCCATAACTTGATCTACTATTTTTTTGTCAACCTCTCCAAGACTGTCTAGAGGTAAAGCAAGCGGTGCATTTTGATTATATATTAATTTCATATCTGTATATGAGTAGTGTAAGCTGTTTTTGATATATACTCCATAGCTTTCTTTATTGGTCGCTAAAATTGTATTATAAATATCAAAATTTATTTTTCCATCTTTTGAAAAGTTGATGTCTCCTTCAATGTCTTTATCAAGAAACTGTTCTTGTCCTATGTGTAAAAATGGTTTTTTTGTATTTGTTTGTGCGTCTTCATTTAGCAGTCCAAAAAACCAACCATCAAGAGCAACTCCTGCTTTGACTTCGTTATTTTTAAGCATTGCAATGTAGGTTGTTCCGCCTCCCATTGAATGTCCCATTGCTCCCACGTTTTCAAAATCGATATTGTTTTTAAATGGATTTACAGAGCCGTCATTTAGGTTGTTTTGTTTTAACGTTTGTAATAAAAAAGCTAAATCTTGATACCTATAATTAATAAGATGGTTGGTATAATATTTTTTATGGTATTGCGCTTGTTCGTTCCAGCTTACGTTTTGTTTATATGGAATGGGGTTGCCATCTTTATCAAACGTAATACTTGCATTATAAGTGTGGTTACAGGCAATTACTATATATCCGTTACTTACTAGCTCTTCAACCTGAGATGTGTTTTGGGTTAAAAGCCCTCCGTCTCCATGTGAAAAAAGGATTAACGGGAATTTTTCATTTTGAATTGGAGAAAGCCCAAAAACGCTGTTTGAAACTAGTTGGGTTCCGTGGCTTCCAAAGCTTGTGGGCAACCCGGCAGTTTTCGCAATGCTAGAAATTGATTTTTTTGGAAAAGTAATGTGCGGTGCCCTTTGATAATTTTTTCCTCCTTCTGCAGGATACCATATTTGAACCATCAGCTCTCTGTAATCTGTGGGGTCAGTGGTATACACTTCACTTCTAGAGCTATCTGTCCAAAAGTATACCTGTGTTCCAATATTATATTTTCCACTTGGTGAATCAATAGACTCAAGAGGGATTAGCACGGATCCGACTACAGCACACCCTTGTAGGGTCGCACAGACAAAAAAAATGAATATTTTTAAAGTATTCTTTTGGTATAAAAAACTCACACCATAAATTACACTTTATCATTTACATCAAAAAGTGCAAAAAAATAAGAGCAATATTGTTGTAGTAATTGGTGCTCAATGGGGCGACGAAGGTAAAGGCAAGGTTACCGATTATTTTGCTACGCGCGCTAATTATATTGTTCGTTTTCAGGGCGGAAACAATGCTGGTCATACAATTATTCTTGATGATAAAACTGTTAAACTGCATCTAATTCCTTCTGGTGTTCTCCATAAAAAATGCAAGCTTATTATTGGAAACGGTGTTGTGATTGACCCTCGCGTTTTAATCAAAGAATTAAACATGTTAAAAAAAGAAGGTCTTTCAACAAACCTGCTTATAAGCGACAGAGCACATCTTATTATGCCATACCATGTAGATATTGATTATCACCTCACCAACTATCAAAACGAACTCGCAGCCGGTAGCACTCGCTCTGGCATTGCTCCTGTTTATGCAGACAAGCTTTATAGGCACGGGCTAAGGGTGGCCGATTTATTAAATGAAGATTTATTTGAAACTCGCCTTAAAAAATCGTTTGACTTTAATAAAGCGCTTGTTGAAAAAGTGTTTAATGAAAAGTTTAACCACAACTATAAAGAAATATTAAAAGAGTTTCTTGAATATGGTTCTGTGATTAAACAATATATTGCTAATATTACAGAGGTACTATCTAGCGCTGTGGAAAAAAACGAACAAATTATGTTTGAGGGCGCACAAGGTGCCTGTCTTGATGTTGACCACGGACTATACCCTTACACTACGAGCAGTAATACCATAGCCGGTCAAATAGAAGCTGGTGGTGGAGTAGGGCTAAATACATCAAAGAGAATAGTGGGGATTGCCAAGGCATATTTAACATATGTGGGTCGTGGTCCATTTCCGACAGAAATAAAGGGTGAATTGGAAGATAAAATTCGTGATGTTGGCCAAGAATATGGAACTACAACTGGTCGCGCCAGAAGAGTTGGTTGGATTGATCTAGTGCAGCTTAAGTTTGCTAATCAACTAAATGACTTTTCTGAAATTATATTAACTAAGGTTGATGTTTTATCTGGTCTAAAAAATATAAAGCTTTGTGTTGGTTATAAGGTAAGTGGTAAAGATTTAGCGGGTGTTCCTTCTGATATTCATAACTTCAAAAACATCGAGCCTGTTTATGAAACACTTCCTGGCTGGGATTCTTTGCCTAATCACATTGAAAGCCTAAATCAATGTCCTGATGAACTAAAGAACTTTGTTGCAAGAATCGAAAAGGTTGCTGGGGTTACGGTGTCTTTAATTTCACATGGCCCTGATCGAAACCAAACTTTTAAAATATAATGCTAGATAAACTTGCTAGTTGGGACACGATCGATTTTTCTTCTAGCTCGGATGCAGAAATCACAAAAATGCTTAAAGAGTTAAATATTCCGCTAAGCGTTGACGAGGTAAAAAAAATTCAATTTTCGTTTCTTGATAGGCCGGCCACCTTAACAGAGCTTGTTCTATTTTCTATACAAGGATCAGAACACAGTTCATATAAAAGCAGCAAAAATCATATAAAACACTTTTTAACAGATGGCGAACATGTAATCTTGGGGGCTAAAGATGATGCGGGTGTCGTTTCATTGTCTGTAGATGGCAATGGGAATAGGTACGGTCTTGTTGTAAGTCATGAATCGCACAATCACCCTAGCCAAATTGTGCCTTATGAGGGTGCTGCCACTGGAGTTGGGGGAAATGTAAGAGATGTTTGCTGTATGGGAGCAGAGGTGATGTCTTTGGGTGATAGTTTAAGGTTTGGAGATATCGATAGAAATAAAACAAAATGGATTAGCGATGGCGTTGTATCTGGTATCGCGGGTTATGGTAATCCGCTTGGTATACCAAATATTTGTGGTGACCTGTATTTTGACAAAGAATACAATGAAAATTGTTTGGTTACTGTATTAACAGCCGGTGTAGTTAAAGAAAAGAATGTAATCAGGTCAAAAGCTCCTAAAAATTCTGTTAACTTTGATTTAATATTGGTTGGAAAACCAACAGATAATAGCGGGTTTGGGGGAGCAAGTTTTGCCTCACTAGAGCTTGAAGAAGAAAAAGAGCAGCAAAACAAGGGGGCTGTCCAGGAACCAAACGCATTTCTTGAAAGGCATATTCTAAAATCTACTTATGCTCTTTTTGACTTTTTAGAAGAAAACAATTTAATAAATAGGGTCGGTTTTAAGGATTTGGGCGCTGGTGGTGTTGCTTGTGCAAGCATTGAATTGGCGGATGCTGCTGGGCTTGGCGCTGAAGTTTGGGTGAATAAAATTCATACCAGTATGCCGGAGCTTGACGGCCATATTATCCTTTGTTCAGAAACACAGGAACGCTTTATGTGGGCCTGTCCAAAAGATTTAACACAAACCATTTTAGACCATTATAACAAGGTGTTTGATTTTCCAAATGTTTCAGTTGGTGCAATGGCAAGCGTTGTAGGAAAAATTATAAATGAAAGACATTATACTGTTTTTTATAAAGATAAAAAACTTGTCGATGGGCCAATAGAAAAAATAAACGAGGGCTTTGTTTATAATCGCCCAATGTCTGAAAAGAAAACCCAACTAGAAAACAATCCTCTGCCAGAAAAAATTGACTATAACGATTTAATGTTAAAAATTTTATCTCACGAAAATGTGGCTTCGCGCGCGCCTGTTTATGAGTCTTATGATAAAAATGTTCAAGGAAGAGTTGTTAATGAAAGAGGAAAAACAAACGCTGGTGTAATTGCTCCTTTTGACTCAAAAAAATTTCCAAAAGAAATTAAAGATGATTGTTTTTCTGCTGCCCTCGCTCACAATCCTTCAATTGGTAAAATTGACCCTTACATTGTTGCACAACACGCCGTTATAGAGGCTTGTGCGAAAACTGTTTCTGTTGGCGCTTCCCCTCTTGCAATTACTGACTGTTTGTGTTTTGGAAATCCTGAAAAACCTGAACAAATGTGGCAATTTTCGCAAAGCTGTATTGCCATTAGGGAGGCTTGTAGCCTTTTACATTTTAATGGAACAGACAATCTGCCGATAGTAGCAGGAAACGTAAGCTTTTATAATCAGAGTGGGGATCAATCTATTCCAGCAAGCCCAATGATAGGCTGTTTTGGAAAGGTTTCCAAAGAACGGGTTTTAATGAACGGATTTAGATCTAGTGATGCAAATATATATTTGGTAGGAGAAACTCCTGCATTTATTGGTGGAAGTATTGTTGTTGATGTTTTAAATATAAAGAACACAAAGGTTAAAAAAATCGACGTACAAAAATATAACAATATGTTAAACTGTGTTTTAAAAGCTAATTTAGAAGGTCTTGTAAGCTCTAGTAGTTATGTTGGCCTTGGCGGTCTGGCAACATGCCTTTTTAAAATGAGCTTTGTAAACAATATTGGGTGTTCTATTGACAAATATATAGACAAAAACTTATTATTTAGCGAGAACTTTGCATTTATTGTTGAGGTTTCGCAAGAAAGCTCTTCTGCCTTTGAAAAGGTATTAAATAAAAGCAAGTGTGCCTATAAACAAATTGGTAAAACTAATGAATCCAATAAGATTGTTGTAAAAAATTTCATAGACTTGGATGTGGTTCAAACAAAAAAAACGTGGCAAAATGCTCTTAGAGAAAAACTTCAATAATGAATAAAAAAATTACCTATAAAGATGCCGGTGTTGATATAAAGAAAGCTGATGAAGCGATTGAAATGTCAAAGAAGGAGATTAGCAGCACTTTTAGTAAACATGTTTTGTCTACGATTGGAGGTTTTGGTTCCATGTATTCGCTGAAAGATATATTCAATAATTATCGTGATCCAGTTCTGGTTCAAAGCATTGATGGTGTTGGAACCAAAATGTCTGTTGCTATGGCGGCAAACAACTTTCAGTTTATTGGTCATGACCTAGTAAATGCGTGTTGTAATGATGTTGCGTCTACCGGAGCTGTGCCTTTGACTTTTTTAGATTATGTGGCAGGTAGTGATCTTGATAAAAGCATTATTTCAGAAATAATAAAAAGTGTTGCACAAGAGTGCAAGGAACATGGTGTTTCTTTGGTTGGTGGCGAAACTGCTGAAATGCCTGGGACCTATCACAAAAATGAGTATGATTTAGTTGGGGTGGCTACTGGCATTATTGAAAAAAATAACATTATTGATGGAACAAGCGTACAGGCAGGAGATGTGGCAGTTGGAGTTTTTTCAAACGGCCTTCATACCAACGGCTACTCTTTGGCTAGAAAGCTTATTTTTGATACGCTAGGGCTTTCAACGTCTGACACCCTGCCGGGGCACAACATAACAGTAGGAGACTGCTTGTTGGCTCCACACACTAACTATAGCTCTTTAATCGGGCAAATTCTTAATAAGGGAATTAATATTAAAAGTATTTCTCATATTACAGGCGGTGGCTTGGTTGATAATGTTCCTCGCGTTATTCCTAAAGATGTTTCTTTGGAGGTCGATATTAACTCTTGGAATAAAATACCAATATTTGATTTCTTAAAAAATAACCTAGATATTGAAACAAAAGACTTATATCAAACTTTTAATATGGGGGTTGGCCTTGTGTTCATTGTAGAACAATCGGAAAAAGACAGGTTAATTTCGTTAATAGGTAAAGATAGTTGTAGTAAAATTGGTGTTGTTGTTAACGACAGTGTTAATGCGGTGCATCTTTATGGCTAAAAAGAAAATAGCCTACATTCAGTTCCCTGGTTCCAATACAGAAAACGAAACAAAAAACATTTTACAAAAACACGGTATGTTGCCGTTTGGACACCTTTGGAATGACTCTTCAGAGCTGTTAAATGATTTTGATGGTTTTATAATTTTAGGTGGATTTTCTTTTGAAGACAGGTCTAGATCAGGAATTATTGCATCCCTTGAACCGGTTGTTAATGAACTAAAAAAACAAGCTGTGCTTGGTAAACCTGTTTTGGGAATTTGTAACGGTGCTCAAATTTTAGTGGAGTCTGGCCTTGTTCCGGGAAACAAGGAGTTTGACACCCTTGTTTCTTTAACCGATAATAAAAGAACGGTGGGTGGCCGTATTGTTGGAACGGGATATTTTAATAAATGGTGTTATATAAAGCCTTGCGAAAACGCAAAATCGGCTTTTATTAAAAAGGACGGAAAACCAATGAAGGTTCCTATTGCACATGCCGAAGGTCGTTTTTTATTTAACGATGACCTTAAGGCCGAAATATTAAAAAACAATCTAATTACCTATAAATATTGTGACTCAAAAGGGAATCTTTCCGGTGACTTTCCAACCAACCCTAATGGCTCGCTTCATAGCACCGCCGCCTTAAGCAACCCAACAGGAAATGTGATGGCGATAATGCCCCACCCTGAACGAACATTAAAAAATGAAGCTGATGATCTTTTTGACAGTATGAAAAACTATATTGAGTCTGATTCTTCCTTTAGCTATAAAGCTTTAAATTTTAAATCAAAAAAATTAAGTATTCAAAAATTTAAAAAACTATCAAAAAGCAGTGAACTTCTTATTTCTACAATTATCGCTGACAACGAAGCTGCGTCGGTCGAAAAATGTATTCACAACCTGGGTGTAGACGCTAAAGTAAAAAAATATGTTCATTTTGAAGTTGATACAACTAAGAGTTTTGATATTGATAAAGTTATCTCAACCGACGTATTGTTTAACCCCAGCAAAGAATATATAGTTAAAACAAAAGAAGAGTCTGGGGTGTGCAGGTTTTTGGTTCGTAACAAGGAAGACATTGTTGGGCAAAGCCTTACTCAAACTCTACAAGACCGCTTTGAATTGTCAGATTTAAAATCTATAAAAAGGGGTATTGTTTGGGAGGTTAAAATTAATTCACATTCAATAAAAAAAGACGTGGATTTAATATTAAATAGTCATATTTTTTCTAATCCTGTTTCACAGGAATGTCATGAATATTGACAAAAAATATTATCAGGAAATCAACGGAAACCTGACTAATACAATTCAGGATACCAATATTGACGCCCCTAATAAAAAAGTTGGAAAAGTTAGGGATGCTTATTTTTTAGACGACAAGGTGGTAATGATTTCTACTGATAGGCAAAGCGCTTTTGATCGCGTTTTAGCTGCTATTCCATATAAGGGCGCTGTTTTAAATTCTGTCAGTGCATGGTGGTTTAAAAAAACTGAACACTTATTTCCCAATCACCTTATTTCTACCCCAGATCCAAATGTTTCTATTGTAGAAAAATGTACTGTCTTTCCGGTTGAGTTTGTTGTTAGGGGTTATATTACAGGAACGACGGACACTTCTCTGTGGACCGTTTATAATAGTGGAGATCGAGAGTATTGTGGAAACATCCTTCCTGAGGGGTTAAAGAAAAACGATAAACTTGATACTCCTATGCTAACACCGACAACCAAAGATAAGGTTCATGATAGGCCTGTTTCTAGAGAAGAAATAATTGACCTTGGGTTAATGTCTGCAGAAGACTACGACATAGCTGCCAAAATGAGCTTAGACCTTTTTGCTTTTGGACAAGAAACAGCAAAGAAAAATGACCTAATTCTGGTAGACACAAAATACGAAATTGGTACTGACTCTTCAGGAAAAATTAAGTTTGTCGATGAAATACACACTCCTGATAGTAGTAGATTTTGGATAAGTGGTTCATATAAAGAAAGAATTAATGCGGGTCAAGAACCTGAAAACATCGATAAAGAATTTTTAAGGCTTTGGTTTGCAAAAAACTGTGATCCCTATAATGATGAGGCTTTACCAGACGCCCCTGACGATCTTGTTGCAGAACTTTCTGCTAGATATATTTTATTATATGAACTAATCACTGGAGAAAAATTTGTTTTTCCAAACCTTGATGATATAAACAAACGAATTACTGAAAACATAAAGGAGCTATTATGAAAGCTGTATTAATTATGGGTTCTACCTCAGATCAGCCACATGCAGACAAAATTACCAACACTCTTGATACGCTTGGAATTGAATACGAGGTTCATGCTGCTTCAGCCCACAAAAATCCTGAAAGGGTATTAGAAATTATAAGGTCTTTTGAAGAAAAAGATGCTGTTGTTTTTGTTACAATAGCCGGAAGGTCAAACGCTCTTTCTGGTTTTGTAGGTGCAAACTGCAATAAACCAACCATAGCTTGTCCTCCTTTCAAAGATAAGGTAGATATGAGCATTAACATTCACTCAACACTTCAGATGCCAAGCAAAACGCCTGTGCTTACAGTGCTAGATCCTGGAAACTGTGCTATTGCTGTACACAGAATATTAAACATCGGTTCAATGTGAGTAATATTTCTCCAATAGACGGGAGATATAAAAAAAACGTCTCTGAACTAGAAACATTTTTTTCAGAGCAGGCACTAATGCGCCATCGGGTGATGGTTGAAGTCGAGTATCTGCTGGCCCTCATTGAACATAAGTCTTTTCAAAAAACCCGCGCTTTAAGCAAAAAAACTTTAAGGTCGTTGAAAGGTTTGTACGTTGAATTTTCAGCAATTCATTTTAAGCAAATAAAAAAAATTGAGAAAAAAACAAATCATGATGTAAATGCAGTTATTGTATTTGTGTCTAAAAAGTTAAAAAAAATCGGTCGGGGTGATTTGGTACCGTTTGTTCACTTTGGGCTTACATCAGAGGACATTAACAACATTTCGTACTCTTTAATGACACAGGGTGCTGTTGAAGATGTAATGGTCCCCTCTGTAAAGGGTGTTCTAAAAGAACTAAAGGCTCTTTCAAAAAAAACAAAATCTTTGTCTTTGTTGTCCTTGACCCATGGACAGCCTGCCACCACAACAACCCTTGGAAAAGAGCTTGCTGTTTTTGTTTCTAGGATAGAAAGAGAAATTGCTTTGATTAAAAAAATAAAGTTGTTAGCAAAGCTTTCGGGGGCAACAGGGTCTTATGCTGCTCACAAGGTTGCCTTTCCAGATTTTAATTGGACTTTGTTCGCAAAGAGGTTTATTAAAAAGCTAGGCCTTGAACAATCCCCGATTTCTACACAAATTGAACCGGGGGATTCTCTTGCGGAGTTACTTCACTCTTTTGTTAGAATTAATAATATATTTTCTGATTTTTCTTTAGATATGTGGCTGTATATAAGTAGAAATATTTTTGTTCAAAAAAATATTGTTGGCGAGGTTGGCTCAAGCACTATGCCCCATAAAATTAATCCAATCTTTTTCGAAAACGCAGAAGGAAACCTAGACATTGCAAACAACAGCTTCTCTTTCTTGGCATCCAGAATTACAAGGTCTAGACTTCAAAGAGATCTAAGCGGTAGCACTGTTTTTAGAAACATCGGTGTTGGGTTTGCTCACTCGCTCATTTCATATAAAAACCTAATTAAAGGTGTTTTGAGGGTGTCTCCAAACAAAACACAAATGAAAAAAGAGTTAGATGAAAATTGGAGTATTCTTGCAGAAGCCGTTCAAACGGTTTTACGGAAATCTGGAGACGCTTCCGCTTATGATAAAATTAAGAAGCTAACTCGAGGAAAGCCGCTAACAAAAGAATCTTATTTGCAACTGGTTAACGGCCTTAATGTTACTGAAAGAGATAGGGTTGCTCTTCTTGAATTAACCCCACATACATATCTAGGTGAAATAAATAAAGTTTTGGAGAACCTATAAGGTGTGCGGAATAATTGGTTTATACCACCCAACAGAAAATGTTTCTGGTGAAATTTACGATGCTCTGATTCAGGTTCAGCACAGAGGTCAAGATGCCGCTGGAATAGCAACCTGGAACAGCAAAAAACTTTCTCTTCATAAAGAGCTTGGTGTTGTTACTGAGGTTTTTAAAACAAACGAGTCTCTAGGTTTGGAGGGTAATGTAGGAATAGGTCATGTACGTTATCCCACCGCTGGCTGTTCTGATGTTTCAGAGGCACAACCTTTTCACTCTTCTAATCCTGTGAATATTTGCCTTGCACACAACGGAACGCTGACTAACAGTGATGAGATGAAAAAATTTCTTCTAGAAACCCACTTCTGTCAACTTAATACTCAGTCGGATTCTGAAGTTTTATTAAATCTTTTTGCATATGAATTGTCTAAAATAAACTTTGATGTTTTGCAAAATTCGCATGTTTTTGAGGCCCTAAAAAGAGTATATGAAAGGTGTGAGGGTGGCTTTGCTGTAACAATGATTGTTGGGGGCGTTGGCTTGGTTGCCTTTAGAGATTCAAACGGAATTAGACCGCTTGTTGTGGGTAAAAAAGATGAATCTTTTATGGTTGCTTCAGAAAGCTCTGCGCTTAGCGCCCTAGGGTATGAATTCGAACACGACATTGATCCTGGTTCAGCCATCATTATATCTGAAAGCGGTGTTATAGAAAAAAGTGTATGTGCTGAATCTATATCACACTCTCCTTGTCTTTTTGAGTTTGTATACTTTTCACGCCCCGACTCTGTTATTGATTCTATATCTGTTCATAAGTCTCGACTTAGAATGGGAGATTTTTTGGGAGATAAAATTCTTAGGGATTATTCTCATCTAGAAATAGACGCAGTAATACCCGTTCCAGACACAAGCAGAACATCTGCAATGCAGGTTGCATACAAGCTTGGTGTTAAATATAGAGAAGGATTTATTAAAAACAGATATATAGGTAGAACGTTTATTATGCCGGGGCAAAATATAAGAAAAAGGTCTGTTGCTCACAAGTTAAGTCCAATAGAAATTGAGTTTAAAAATAAAAACGTTTTGCTGGTTGATGACTCAATTGTGCGAGGAAACACTTCAAAAAAAATTGTTGAGATGGTTAGAAAGCAGGGAGCAAACAATGTGTACTTTGCTTCTGCCGCTCCTCCGGTACGCTATCAAAACGTTTATGGTATTGATATGCCGGCAACCAAAGAACTGGTTGCCCACGGAAAAACAGTTGAAGAAATTAGGCTATTTATTGGAGCAGACGAACTTATTTATCAAGACATTGAAGACTTAAGAATGGCTGCACACATTGGAAATACAAACATTACAAGCTTTGAAGATTCAGTGTTTACAGGCAAGTATTGCGCCGGGAAAATTTCTAAAGAATATTTATCACAACTTGAAAACAACCGATCTTCCAAAAAATGAAAAAAGTTTTGGTGGTGGGGTCTGGTGCAAGAGAGGTTGCAATTGCTAGATGTGTTTCACAAAGCACAATAAAAAATTCTCTTTTTTGCGTATCAAAAGATATAAACCCGCAAATCCTCGATCTTTGTAAGGACTACTTTGTTACTGATCTTACGAACATATCTGATATTGTATCATATAGCAGAAAAACTAAGGTCGATTTGGCAATCATTGGGCCAGAAAACCCGCTTGCTAATGGTATTGTAAATGAGCTTGAAAATGTTGGGGTTGGGTGCATTGGGCCTAGAAAAGAAGTTGCATTGATTGAAACCAGCAAGACTTTTGCAAGAAAAATAATTGATCTTTGCTGCCCAGAAAAAAACCCACAAAGAAAAGAGTTTAGTTCAGTAGGCGGGGTTAGAAGCTTTATCGAACAGTTGGGCGGAGAGTACGTAATAAAGTTTGACGGTCTTATGGGAGGAAAAGGTGTTCGTGTTTCTGGTGAGCACCTAAAAAACATCGATGAGGGAATTGCCTACGCTAACGAAATTATTGACATTGGCGGAACGTTTTTAATTGAAGAAAAGTTAGTTGGAGAAGAGTTTTCTTTAATGAGTTTTGTAGATGGTAAGGTCTGCAAACATATGCCTATCGTTCAGGATCACAAAAGAGCATATGAAGGCGACACTGGTCCTAACACCGGGGGGATGGGCACCTACTCTTTTGCAAACCACTCTCTTCCCTTTTTAAGCGAAAAAGATATTAAAGAGGCTCAAAAAACCAACGAACTTGTAGCCAAACAACTTTTTGAAGAAACAGGTACTCCCTATGTTGGCATACTATATGGTGGCTTTATGTTAACAAAAGGTGGTGTTAAGGTCATTGAATACAATGCTCGTTTCGGTGACCCTGAAGCAATGAATGTCTTGTCTATATTAGAGTCAGATTTTTTGTCAATTTGTATTTCTATGGTTGACGGAAACCTAAAGAACCAAGGTGTTTCTTTTGAAAGACTTTCTACTGTTTGTAAATATGTTGTTCCGGTGGGCTATCCAGACAAACCCGCAAAAAACTTTGAAGTGTTTTGTGATCAAAATAACCCCTCTCTTTTTCTCGCATCTGTTATGCTAAAAGATCAAAGGCTAATAGCCTGTGGGTCAAGAACCGCTGCGGTGGTTGGTAAAAACAAAAATGTTTTTCAGGCTGAGTTGTTTGCTGAGGCTGGTATAGCAAACATATCCGGAAACCTTTTTCACAGAAAAGATATTGGCACAAAGAAGTTGGTTGAGTCTAGAATTAAAAGAATGAAAGAGTTGTTGCAATGAGGTTGGCTGTTATTGGATCAACCAACGGCACAGATCTTGTTCCTATTGTTAGCGCTATAAACTCTGGGGAGCTTCTGGCCAGTGTAGAGGTTATAATTTCAAACAACGAGCTTTCTGGGATTCTAAAGAAGGCTGGCACTTACGGTATAGAGGGTCATTTTATTTGTCATAAAAATAAAAAACGTGATGTATTTGACTTAGAAATGTCACAAATTTTAGAAAGCAAAAAAATTGATTTAATTTTGCTCATTGGGTTTATGAGAATTCTTTCATCAGAGTTTGTAGAAAGGTGGCGCGGAAAAATAATTAACGTTCATCCTTCTCTGCTGCCAAAATATGCTGGTGGGATGAACAATGATGTTCATGAAAGCGTCTTGGCTGCGGGCGATAAAGAAAGCGGATGTACAATTCATCTTGTAACTAAAGATGTTGATTGTGGTCCTATTTTATTACAAAAATCGTGTCCTGTTTATGGAAATGATTCTGTTGAATCTCTTCGAGAAAGAGTTCAAAAGCTTGAGGGAGAGTCTTTTATAGAGGTAATTAATAACTGGAGGAGTTATGAATAACAAACTGTTTTTTGACTTTATTTCTGTTGTTGAAAAAGTTCTACACTTAATCATATTGGGTATGGTGATATTCCTTTGTTTTGAAGAGGTTATGTCTGCTGTGAATGGTGTAGGAGTTAGGGTAGAAAGCGTTTTAATGCTGTTTATTTATCTAGAAATCATGCAAATGGTAAACATATTTTTTTCCACTGGAAAAATTCCAATAAGGTATCCTTTATATATTGGTATGTTTGCTTTGGCAAGACATATATCTTTTGAAGACATAAAAGGTATTGAATCTTTATATCTTTCTGCTTCTGTAGCGTTATTGTCTTTGGCCCTTGTTGGCTTGGCGTATAGAAGCAAAATAATGAACAAAAACGTTCCAGAGCTTCCAGAGACCGAATGACAAACAAAGTCTTACCTAAAACTGCACTAATATCGGTTTCTAATAAGTCTGGTGTTTTAACGTTTGCTAAATTGCTTCAAAAAAATGGTGTAAAAATATTTGCAACTGGAGGTACGGCCTCAGCGCTAAAAGGCGCTGGAATAAGGGTTTCAAAAGTCTCTTCAATTTCTCGCTTTCCTGAGATTTTTGGGGGAAGGGTTAAAACCCTTAGTCCATATATTTCTGGTGGTATTCTTGGGCAAAGAGATAAGGATAAAGCTGAAGCAAAAAAAAATAATATCACTTGGATTGATCTCGTTATCTGTAACCTATATCCATTTGCCGATGTTGCTAAAAATACCAACTCCACAATGGATGAAAAAATAGAAAATATTGACATTGGTGGGCCAACCATGATTAGGGCAGCAGCAAAGAACTTTAAATGGGTTGGTGTTGTTGTAAGCCCAAAAGACTACCGTTCTGTTGGTGCAGCTATTGCTAATGGTGGTCTTACAGAAAAAAGACGTTTCGACCTTGCTAAAAAAGCCTTTGGCCACTGTGCTGAATATGATCAGACTATCTTTGAAACGCTATCAGAAAAAATACCAAAACATGACTCTTTACGTTATGGTGAAAATCCTCACCAACAGGCTTTTGTTGTGAAAGGAGATACGCCCTTCTCTCTTGGTATTCCTCAGGCTAAACAACACCAAGGTAAGGCTCTCTCATATAATAATTTTTTAGATGGTGACGCCGCTTTACAATGTCTATCAGAGTTTAAAAAGACTCCTGCTTGTGTTATTGTAAAACACAATTCTCCTTGCGGTGTCGGAGTAGGAAAGAATGTAAGCGAGGCCTTTTCTGGAGCGCTCAATGTTGATAGCCTGTCTGCTTTTGGCGGGGTGGTTGCAATAAACAGAAAATGCACCGTTGACCTGGCAAAAAAAATAGATAAAATATTCTTTGAAATCATAGTTGCTCCTTCTTTTGATGCTGGTTCATTAAAAATATTTTCAAAGAAAAAAAATCTTCGCGTTTTAAGCCTCAAAAAATATTTGTCTCCAGAGTTTTCGATTAAAACAATTGGTGGTGGAAGCTTGGGTCAAGAGAAAGATGATTCAAACCTGCTCAAAAAACACCTTATTATTCCAACAAAGAAGAAGTTGACTCCAAACCAGCTTTCTACAGGCTTGTTTGCTTGGAAGGTGGTCAAACACACAAAGTCAAATGCAATCGTTGTAGCCAAAAACAATAAAATTATGAGTATATCTGGTGGTCAAACAAGCAGGGTCGATGCCACAAAAATAGCTTTTGAAAAAACAAAAATACCTAAAGGGTGTGTCGTCGCTTCTGACGCTTTTTTCCCCTTTAAAGACTCAATAGAAAAAATGGCACAATACAATATTGCTGCCATAATCCAGCCCGGAGGGTCTATAAGAGACCGCGAGGTTGTTGAATCGTGTAACAAAAATAAAATTGCTATGGCCTTTACCGGCTTTAGGGTGTTTAAGCACTAGGAGAGTTTATGAAAGCTATTATTTGTAAAAATTTTGCTCCGGTTTCAGAGCTAGTTTGGGAAGAGGTTGATGACCCTGTTGCCGGACCAGGAGAAATTGTTGTTGATGTAAAAGCAGCCGGTCTAAACTATCCAGACAATCTTATTGTACGGGGCTTATATCAATTTCAACCCCAAAGACCCTTTTCTCCTGGACACGAGGGCTCTGGTGTTGTTACTTCGGTTGGATCTGATGTTCAAATGCACAGCGTTGGAGACTGCGTTGCGTTTTTTAAAGGCTTTGGTGCTTTTGCAGAAAAAATTGTAGTGTCTGAAAGAATGGCTTTTCCTATCCCTAAAAGCTTTCCTCACAAGATAGCAGCTGGCGTATTCATGGTTTATGGCACAAGCTATCATGGCCTTGTTCAGAAAGCAAAAATTAATAAGGAAGACGAGGTGTTAGTTTTGGGTGCCGCTGGCGGTGTTGGTTTAGCTGCCGTAGACATTGCAAAGTCTTTTGGTGCAAGGGTTGTGGCTGCAGTCTCTACCAAAGAAAAAGCAGAGGTGTGTAGGGGTTACGGTGTAGATGATATTGTTATATACGGCGAAGAAAAACTTGATAAGGAAGGGGAAAAATCGCTTACAAAAGAATTAAAGTCTAAAAGTGTTCGTGGGGGGTTTTCTATCATTTATGATCCAATAGGTGACTGTTTTGCTGAGCCGGCACTGAGATCTATTGGTTGGGGAGGAACCTATCTTGTGGTTGGTTTTGCTGCGGGAAAGATCCCGTCCTTTCCGACAAACCTAATGCTTTTAAAGGGTTGCGCTGTTTCTGGTGTTTTTATTGGAAGATTTCAACAAGAAGAGCCTCAACAAAATGCTCAAAACTTGAAAGAAATTGGTGAACTCCTTGGCTCTGGCAAACTAACCCCTTTCATATCAGAAACCATACCCATGTCAAAATCGATTGACGCAATTGAACGAATTGCTAAGCGCGGAGTTGTTGGTAAGGTTGTTTTTATTAACGACTAACCAAAATAAAGTAGTGCCAGGCAAAGCGACATTAATGCTACGGACGGTATAGCTTTTCTAAAGCTGCTCTTTACTCTGACGTGTGTAAGTATTGCAATTGCCATTAGCACTATAATACCCTTTAATCCTAGGTTGTTCAATTCCGGGTTTGTGCTTAATAACATTACAGCACAAGACAGTTTAATAATGCCGGTAATATCTCTTAACCAGTCCGGGTAGTTATAGTCTTTTCTGAACTCAGTAATTATGTTGTCATATCTTACAACCCACACAAAAAAAAGGGTTGTTGAAATAACAATTTTAAGCACCGTTGTCAATAGTTCTATGTTCATTATATCTCTCTTTTTTTAATAGTCTTCAGGTAATAATTTTTTTATTTCATGCATTGTTAGTGAGGTTATGTCATCTATATTATCTCCGCTACTTGTAAATATAGGGCTTCCAAAAACAACCTTCACGCTTTCTCTTTTAAAGGATCCTATTTTTTCTAAAATTCCTTTAGTTCCTATTACTGCGGTTGGGACGATTGGTATTTCGTTTTTAATTGCAAAATATGCTACACCCCTTTTTCCCTCTTTAAGGCCCTCTCCTTTTATGGTTCCCTCTGGAAAAATACAGATTCTTTCATTTTTCTGTATTTGCTTTTGGATGTTTTTAATTGTAGAAATTTGAAGGTTTGATCTATTTACCAACATAACACCATAGGACCATGGTCCCCATGCTTTATACCAAGGAAGCTCTGCTTGGTCTTCGGCCATCAGATATGTAATGGGCTTACCTACTGCTGCTGTTATTGGTGCGGGGTCAACGTCGTCAATGTGATTTGGCGCAAGTATGTATGGCCCGGAAGGCGGTAAATTTTTTTTACCCTCAACGGAAAATTTCGTGAGAACGCTGCACAGCAACAGCGAAAATACCCCAATAATATACCTTATCAGCCAGCTTCTTGGGTGCGGTTCTCTCATTTTTTAAAAAGGTAAGTCGTCGTCTACTGTTTGATCTAGGTTTTCTTTTTTTACAGGCTCCTGGTTCATTCCGGAAGAGGAATCAAGACTGTTTTCTCCTCCGCCCAAAATTTGAATACCGCCATAATTATTAGCAACAACTCCCGTTGAATATCTTTCATTTCCCTCTTTGTCTTGCCACTTGTCAGTCTTCAAAGATCCTTCTATATAAACCAAGGTTCCTTTCTTTACATATGGTTGAACATATTTTTCTGCAGTTGAGCCAAACACGGTTACTTTTGTCCACTCTGTTCTTTCTTGCATCTCGCCATCTTTACTTTTCCATGACTCGTTTGTTGCAACGCTAAAACTAGCTACAGCTGCACCGTCTCCGGTAAACCTTATCTCTGGATCTTGCCCAAGCCTGCCTATTAGTGTTACTTTATTTACTGTTCCCTTTGCCATTTTCTTTCCTTTAACTAAGATTTAGTTCGTTATAAATAATATCTACTCTTCTTTTAAATTTATCGTCATTTTTTAATAGTTCTGAGACCTTTTTATGTGCGTGCATAATTGTTGTGTGGTCTCTTCCTCCCAGATGTACCCCTATTTCGCTCAAAGGCATATCCAAAACCTCTCTCGCCAAATATGCTGCAACCTGTCTTGCTTGTGCAATATTTTTTCTTCTAGACTGCCCCACCATTTCTTCTTGAGAAACAGAAAAGATGCTACAAACTCCACTGACAACATCTTGCATATTAACCTGTCCGTATCCTTGGTCTCCGAGCCTTTCTCTTATTATAGACTCCACAAGCGCTTCATTAATTTTGTCTCCAGAAAGAGTCGCGTGTGCAAATATTTTTGTTACACAGCTTTCTAGGTCCCTTATATTTGTCCTAACGTGTGATGCTATCTTTTCAAGGTGGCTTCCTTCGATTTTCATATTGTTTTGTTTTGCCTTTGTTGACAATATGGCAACCCTTGTTTCAAAGTCTGGTGGCTGAATATCTGCATGAAGCCCAGACTCAAACCTTGATAACAACCTATCTTGAAGACCGACCATTTCTCCCGGATATCTGTCGGCTGTCATTACAATCTGCTTTCCGTTTGTATAAAGCTCGTTAAATGTGTGAAAAAACTGTTCTTGGGTCTGCTCTTTTCCTTGAAAAAACTGTATGTCGTCAATTAATAAAACATCGGCGTTTCTATAAACCTTAGAAAAGTCCAACGTTTTATTTTCTTGAATGCTCGCAATAAAGTCGTTTGTAAATTTTTCCGAAGAGGCCAGTACCACGTTTATTTCCTTTTTTGATCCGATTAGTTCGTTTGCAATTGAATGTAAAAGGTGTGTTTTTCCAAGCCCAACGCCACCATAAATTATAAGAGGGTTAAAATCTGCTGTTCCAGGAGTGCTTGCAACTTTATGTGCTGCGTTCTTTGCAAAAATGTTATTTGGCCCCTCAATAAACGAAGAAAAGATGTTTGATGGATTTATGTTGTTTCTTTTCCCTGCATTGCTCTGCTTGGTTGTTTCTTCTTTATCAAGCTCAACAGAAGAAATGTTTTGTTCTGATTGGGGGGCTATAGAAACCTTTAACTGTAAAGCGCTATCAACATCTTTTAGAGAAGACAATATGATATCTTGATAATTATTAACAATCCAGTCATATGCAAACTGGTTTGGGGCTTCAACAATAAAGATATCGTTTGTTATGCCAACCGGAGACAGTGTTTCAATCCATGCTTCGTAGGCGTGTGCAGGCAAGCTGCTTTTAAGATCCTCGTCGGTTTTTTTCCAAATATTTTTGTAATCCATTAGTTATCCACAGGTTATTAACATATTTTTATTTATGTATCATTTACTTTACGTTCTTTTTGTTTTGTTGCATAGAACTTTTTAGGATTTTTGAAATCTTTTATTTGTTTTACAAATAGTTTTATTAAACTATATTTCGGCAATATACTATTATGAAAAGAACTTATCAGCCTAGTAACAGAAAAAGGAAAAATAAGCACGGTTTTATGAAAAGAAAATCGACCGTTGGTGGCAAGAAGGTTTTATCTTCTCGTATGAAAAAGGGTCGTAAACGTCTTACCGTTTCTTCATAAAATGGATCGTAAAACTCTCACTGGTTTTATTCTAATCGGTGCAATTTTATTGTTGTGGCCAAGCTATCTTGAACTAATTTCTCCCTCAGAAAAAAACGACGGTGACGTTGTTTCTCCTGACACCTCTTTGGTAGAAAAATATTCGGAACCAGTCCTCGAAGACCCTGTTAAAACAATTTTAGAAAGTTCTGCTGTTGAGGAACAAACGTTTACTATTAAGGGCAAAAACTATCTTGCAGAGATAAGCAATGTCGGCGGAGGTTCGGTAGTTTCTTATAGCCTTACAAAACACCTTAAAAAATCAGAAGATACTTTAAACATGATTGATGCTTACAACTCTAATAATCTAATTGTAAGTTTTGTAAACCAGTCTGGTGAAATTGTTTCCTTAGACAAAAGCTGGAAATTAATTTCTGGGGGCTCAGTTGATCTTTCTGAAGCAAAACCCAAGACGTCTTTATTGTTTGCCACTGAACATCTTGGTAGATCGGTTACAAAAGAATTGGTTTTTAGCTTTAATTCTTATGAAATAGATATTTCAACCTCTTTAAGAGGTCTAAAGGATGTTTCTTTAGATGAAAAATATACGTTATCTTGGGTTGGAGGCCTACCAGAACACGAAGGGCCTCAAGATGCAATGTTTATGGAGGGCTTAATAAGTCAGGCTGGCAGCATCGAGTCTTTTAGAGTTGGGGCTGCGGGCTTTTTTGGGTCATCAAACACCAACAACATTGATGCCGAAGAAAAAAGGTATGTTGGACAAGCAGACTTTGCTGGATATAGAACAAAATATTTTGGTCTCTTTTTTGTTCCTCAAAAATCAGATTTAGTTGAAATAACAAAATATCCAACCCCCCTAAGGGCTGGGGTTAATGTTAACATTACTCAAGACATAAACCTTGAAAAAAACAAGCTTTATCTCGGACCCCTTGACTATTCTAGCGTTGAAAATCTCGGTGTTGGTCTCGAAGAAAAAATTTTAGGCTGGCAATGGCTTTCTTCTGTCTCTTGGCTTGTTTACAGCATTATGATAATTCTGTATGGGTTTATACCCAACTATGGTGTTGTTGTTGTACTTTTTGCGGTTTTAATCAAGCTTGTTACATACCCCCTAATGGCAAAGCAACTTAGATCCTCAAAGAAAATGCAAGAAATATCTCCTTTGATGAATCAAATTAAAATAAAATACAAAAATAACCCAACCCTACAACAACAAAAAATGGCGGCGCTTTTTCAGGAAAACAAAATAAATCCCCTGGCTGGCTGTTTACCCCTTTTAATTCAAATGCCGGTTTTAATGTCAGTCTTTATGGTTTTTAGAAATACTATTGAGTTTAGGGGCGAATCTTTCTTTTTGTGGATTAATGATCTTTCGGCTGCCGACACGCTTTTTAGTTTTGGGGAAATACCGATTAATATATTGCCCTTTTTAATGGCTGGCTCTATGTATTATACAATGAAACTGAGTTCAGCTTCTCAGCCTGCTGGAGGAGACCCCGCACAAGAAGCAACTCAACAAATGATGAAATATATGTTTCCTGGTATGATGTTCTTTTTATTTTATTCCTTCCCATCCGGACTAAATCTATATTATTTGTGTTTTAATGTAATGCAAATAGCACAGCAAAAAATAATCAATAACGAAAAAACAGAAACCGTAAGGAAATAATCTTGGCTATTGTTGCCTGTTCAACACCTCCCGGCGTTAGTGGTATTGCCGTTGTTAGAATTTCAGGAGAAGATGCAATAAAAAATGTTTCTACCTTTGTTAAAGACAGCCCCCTCGATAAAGCGCGCCCCGTTTCAAAGGTTTGTTTTCTCGTCGACAGGGACGGTGAAGTCTTTGATGAAGCTATAGTTACAAGCTACATTAGCCCAAACTCATATACTGGAGAAAACTTGGTGGAGATATCGTGCCACGGAAACCCTAAAATCGTTTCAAAAATAATTGATCTTTCTGTTGATGCCGGCTCGAGGCTAGCAGAAGCCGGTGAATTTACAAAAGTTGCTTTTTTAAATGGAAAGCTTGACCTTTCTGAAGCAGAGGCTGTTGCGTCAGTAATTCACTCTTTGTCTTTGGCGGGCGTTAAGGCTGGAATTAAAAATCTTAGGGGCGGTTTATCAAAAGAAATATATTCTATTAAGTCTTCTCTTGTGTCTATTGTTGCAAACCTTGAATTTAATCTCGACATATCGGAGGAAGACCTACAGCCAAACCTTTTAAAAAACTCAGAAAAAACGATTTTAGAGACAATCAAAAAGCTAGACGCCTGTATAACTTCTTTTAAAGAAACAAAAATGTTTCAATCTGGTGCATCCGTTGTAATCTTAGGACCACCAAACGCAGGGAAGTCAACACTGTTCAATTATCTTGTTAATAAAAATCAATCAATTGTTACAGATGTTGAAGGAACAACAAGAGATGTTATAGAAAAAAGTATAAATATTAATGGCTTACCTATACTATTAAAGGACACGGCAGGAATTAGAGAATCTGGTGATGATGTAGAAAAAATTGGTGTTGAAAGGTCTTTTGTCGAGGCAAAAGATGCTGATTTGACTATTATATTAAACGATATGAATCTCTCTTTCGAAGGTGTTAAACACATCCATGTTTTTAATAAATCAGACATTAAAAGCCCAGACAAAAAATATGATATTTCTATTTCTGCTAAAACGGGGAAAAATGTTAAAGAGCTAAAAGAGGTCATTTATAACAACCTAATTAGCAACAAAACCAAAACTGATACTCTTTTAACTTCTAAAAGACAATATAATGCAATAAAAAGTGCGTTAAAACACACAAAAGATGCTTATTCGTTGTTGGTTGCCGAAGATTCTATGGAGCTTTTGGTAGAAGATATTAACAGATCAATAAGCTTTCTCGACAGTATAACAAAAAAAACAACAAAAGATGATGTTCTAGATGCGGTTTTTTCATCCTTTTGTGTAGGAAAATAGTTTCACGTGAAACGCCCACAAAATAAATATGATTTAGTTGTTGTTGGGGGTGGACATGCTGGAATTGAAGCAGCTCTAATTGCCCACAAAAGAGGTATTAAAACTCTTTTAGTTTCTATGGATAAAAAATCTGTAGGTCGAACGTCTTGCAACCCAGCTGTTGGGGGGCTTGCAAAAGGACAAATGATAAAAGAGGTTGATGTTTTAGGTGGAATGATGGGGTTTTTTGCGGATTTATCTACACTACAAAGCAAAACACTCAACAAGTCAAAAGGGAGGTCTGTTTGGTCTCCCAGGTCCCAAATCGATAAAAACCTCTATGAAAAAACTGCCCAAAAATATATTAAAGAACAAGGTCTTGATGTTTTAGAGGGAGAAGCTGTATCTCTAAATGTAAGAAAAGACTGCGTTCGTGGGGTCTTTTTAAAAGATGGTTCAGAAATTACTTGTTCGGCAGTGGTTTTGACCTGTGGAACCTTCTTAAATGGGTTAATTCACATTGGATCTAAACAAATTAATGCAGGAAGATATGGAGAAAAAAGAGCTGAAGGAATTACAGAAAACCTAAACAGCTTAGGTTTAAAAAATGGAAGACTAAAAACCGGAACACCTCCAAGAATAAAAAAGTCTTCTGTCAATTGGAGTAAGGGAGAAGCTGGATATGGAGATAAAAATCCCTCTCCCCTGTCTTATAGAACAAAAAACTTTTCTCCAAAAGATGAGCCTTGTTATTCATTTCGAACAAATAGCAACACACACAATATTATTTTAGACAACCTTTCTTCTTCCGCTATGTATTCTGGAAAAGATATGGCAACTGGGCCCAGATATTGCCCCTCTATTGAGGACAAAGTATATAAATTTAACCAAAACCCTTCCCATGTTTTACAGCTAGAACCAGAATGGACCATGTCTGAACAAATATATGTAAACGGTTTTTCAACCAGTCTTGAAGAAAAAATTCAGTTAGAATCGCTCAAAACAGTTAGCGGCTTAGAAAACGTAGAGTTTATAAGACCTGGATATGCGATTGAATATGATTTTTTTTATCCCTCTCAACTGAATAACACACTCGAGAGCAAAGCTGTCTCTGGATTGTTTATGGCAGGACAAATAAATGGGACCTCGGGATATGAAGAGGCCTCGTCACAAGGCATTATAGCAGGCATAAACGCCTCTTGTTTTATTTTAAATGAAGGTCCTTTAGTTTTAAGAAGAAATGATGCTTATGTAGGAGTATTAATTGACGATTTAATATTAAAAGACACCAACGAACCATATAGAATGTTTACCTCAAGGGCAGAATATAGATTACAACTAAGATCTTCTAATGCAGATCAGAGATTATTAACAAAATCAAGAAAATATGGTCTTCTCGACAATCAAACAATGGAAAAATTAAGTGAAAAAATAGAAAATACTACAAACATGGTTAGGTTTCTTGAAGACAATAACATAAATCCAAAAACAATTAATGAAAGGCTGGAAGAGTTGGGTGAAAAACCAATAAAAGAACCTACTCGTATGTCAAATATTCTTAAAAGACCAAAAGTGTCTATATCAGATATCAAAATAGATAATAAAGAAAGCAAAAGTGCTCTCACAAATTATATGAAAGAAGAAATTTTATTTGAAGCGGAAACAATTATTAAATATAGTGGTTATATAAATAGACAAAAGGAAGAAATTGATAAAATTGAAATATATGAAAACATGATTATTCCTGAAAAATTTGATTATAATGATATTAAAAGTCTTTCAAATGAAAGCAGAGAAAAGTTTATAAACATAAAACCACAAACAGTTGGACAAGCACAAAGAATAAATGGTATTAGACCATCGGATATTTCAATTTTATTAGTATATTTAAAACGTCCGTTTCACGTGAAACAAATAAAATGAATTATTTAGTTTATATATTATTATTTATGTCTTTTTTAGAGGCTCAGCAAGAAATTCTCCTCGACAGAATTGCTTCTGTTGTTGAAAATAAAATTGTATTAATGAGTGATGTAGTTTTGGCTGCAAATGCTGTTGCGGCTCAACAACAAGTAAATCCAAACACCAACCCTGTTGTATATAAGAAAATTTTAGAATCTTCACGCGAAAGCATGGTAGAACAGTTATTAATTATAGAAATGGCTGAACAAGATTCAGTAGAAATTTTAGATAAAGACATAGATAAGGCATTAAATCAACAAATAGATAATATTATTGCACAGACAGGAAGTAAAGAGCTAGCAGAAGCAGCTCTTGGAAAGAAAATTTCAGATTTTAAAAGATCATATAGAGATGATATGAAAGGAAAATTGTTGGCAGAAAAATATACATCCTCTTTAACAACCTCAATTAATGTTTCTCGAGGAGATGTTATAGATTTTTTTAATACTTATAAAGATAGTATTCCATCATTTCCAACTCTCTACAAAACACATCATATATTAATAGAAATAAAACCTTCTGAAGAATCAGTAAAAAATTCATTTAATAAAGCTAATGATATTAGAAATAAAATTTTAAATGGAGAAATAAGCTTTGATGATGCAGCAAAAACTTTTTCCTCAGACCCAGGATCAAAAGATCAGGGTGGTAATTTAGGTTATGTTCCAAGAGGGACATTTGTACAAGAGTTTGATAAAGTTGTTTTTACAGTAGAAA
This sequence comes from uncultured Fidelibacterota bacterium, assembly GCA_902538565.1. Taxonomy (GTDB): domain Bacteria; phylum Fidelibacterota; class Marinisomatia; order Marinisomatales; family Marinisomataceae; genus Marinisoma. The sequence goes on from CACBFQ010000001.1 coordinate 453,852, forward strand.
AAAATATTTTAACAGAACCAGTAAAAACACAGTATGGACATCATATAATAGAAGTACTTGAAAGAACCGGAGAAAAGGTATTAGCTAGACATATTTTAATTAGAACGGAAACAACAGATTTAGATAAGAAAAAAACTTATGAGGCTATAAATAATATTAAAAATGATATAACAAATTTTGATGATTTTTACAAAGCCGCTGCTGATTTTTCAGACGACAAAACTAGCAATTCAAGTGGTGGTTTTTTAGGAATGATTGATTTAGAATATTATCAAGTACCTGAATTAAAAAAAGAAATTTCTACTATTAAAACAAAAACCATAAGTAGTCCTATTGAAACTGATTTTGGTTATCATTTAATATGGGTTGACGAAATTCAAGAAGGTGGACCTCCTACATTAGAAACAAACTGGTTAGAGCTGGAAAAAATGGCTTTAAATAAGAAAAAATCAGATTGGTATCAAACCTGGATCAATAAAATCAAATCACAATTTTATATAAAAAGAAATCCACTAACTTATCCACAAATTAATGGATAATTTGAATATTCTTTTTTCATAACCTTATCAACATTTTTATCACAAGTTATTAACCTTTTTTTTGACTTTAAATTTTATACTTTATGGTCAATAAATTATAAGTTCTATATACTTATCCACAAACACACAACTATAATACTATTATTAGTTTTTTATATATAAATATATTATAAATATATATACCAATTTAATCTTGTACTCAAAGCATTATTATTATAATATAGAAGGTTAATTATGAATATTTCAACCACAAAAAAAGAACTTCAACAGGCATTTTCAAAACTATCTAAAACAACTCAATTAAAATCTCAAAATCCTTTAGTTAATTATACTTATATATCATCATCTCCTGCTGGAGTAGTTTTACATTCAACCGATCTTGAGGTTGGTGTTAAAACGCAAATTAATGCTTCTGTTAATTCAGATGGTGAATGTTTATTTCCAACTGCTGAAATGAATGATATTATTAGTGTTTTAGACGATGGGAGGGTAGATATTGAAGTTTCGGGCCCTCATATTAATATTAAATCTGAAACAGGGGTTTCTTTTGATATTTCAACTGTGCCTTTCCAAGATTATCCCGAAGTACCTGAAAACAAACATGATAATTTATTTTGCATTAAAACATCAAGTTTAAAAGATATTATTTCTTCATTAATGTATGCAATTAATAGTGAACCTACTAAACCGGCTTTAAATGGAGCTTGTTTTAATTTTTTGGAAAGCACTGTAGATTTTGTTGCAACAGATGGTCATCGTCTTGTTAAAATTTCTAAGCAGAATACAACAAATATAAACGGATCTTTTATTATACCTAAAAAGTTTTTATCAATATTGAGTGTTTTCTTAGAGGGACAGTCAGAAACAAATTTAATAATAAGTGGAAATTATATTTTTACTAACAGTAATAAGGATGTTTTTTATTCTAAAATAATTGATGAAAAATATCCTAATTATAATGCAGTAATTCCGGAGGAAAATCCTTTAACACTTATTGCTAATAAAACAGAAATGTTAAATAATATAAAAGCAGCTTCTATTGCTACTAATAAAAATACTAATCAGATATCCTTACACTTAACTGAAGGTAAGGTGTATTTTAAAAGCATTAATCAACCTGAGAGTAAAACAGTTCATGCTCCCTTAAAATCTGCAAAATATGCAGGAGAAGAAGTATCAATTGGTTTTAATGCTGTTTATTTAAAAGAAGCGGTTTCGAAATATCCAAACGAAGAAATTGTTTTTTCTTTTAAAGATTCTTTGTCTGCTACACTTTTTTTACCTAATGTAGATGATCAAAAAACAACTATTCTATTAATGCCAGTGAGGATAAATGAGTAATAATTACGGTGCAGATAAAATATCCGTCTTAAAAGGATTAGAAGCTGTTAGAAAAAGACCAGCTATGTATATAGGTGATGTTGGTAAAAGAGGGTATCATCATTTAGTTAGTGAGGTTGTTGATAATAGTATTGATGAGGCACTAGCCGGTTTTTGTAGTTCTATCATTGTAACAATAAAAAATGATGGTTTTATTTCTATTGAAGATGATGGTAGAGGTATTCCTGTAGAAATTCATAAAACAGAAGGAAAACCAGCATTAGAAGTAGTAATGACGGTATTACATGCGGGTGGTAAGTTTGATAAAAACACTTATAAGGTTTCTGGTGGATTACATGGTGTTGGTGTATCTGTAGTAAACGCTCTTTCTGAGAGTTTAATTGCTGAAGTTCACAGAGATGGTTTTTATTATAAACAGGAATATAAAATAGGACAACCTACCACTGAAGTAGAAAAAATTGGTAAAAGTGACAAAACTGGAACTATTATTTCATTTAAACCCGATGAATCTGTTTTTTCACATAAAGGCTTTGAAGAAGAGGTTATAAAAGGAAGACTTAAAGAATTAGCATATTTAAATAAAAATTTGTTGATAAAATTAATTAATGAACCCGAGGAAACTGAAACAGAATATTGCTTTCCGGGGGGTTTATCAGATTTTGTTAAATATTTAGACGGCAATGAAGATTTAATTCATGATGAGGTTATAGTAGTAAATAAGGAAGACATTGAAGTTCCTGTGGATTTAGCTCTTAGATATAGTACAAACTATAATAGTAATATTTTTTCATTTGTAAACAACATTAATACAATAGAGGGCGGCACTCACTTATCGGGTTTTAGATCAGCGCTTACTAGAGCATTAAATAGTTATGCCAATAAAAATGATCTAATTAAAACAAAAAAGAATGAAAAGTTTTCACTGTCAGGAGATGATTTTAGAGAAGGTTTAACTGTTGTTATTTCTGTTAAAGTTCAAGAACCACAGTTTGAAGGACAAACAAAAACCAAACTAGGTAATGGGGAGGTAAAGGGCTTAGTAGATAATGTTGTATATGACGGTATACAGGCATTTTTAGAACAAAATCCAAAAGTAGGAAAAAGAATTATTGAAAAAGCAGCAGAAGCTGCAAGAGCAAGAATAGCCGCTAAAAAAGCAAGAGAGTTGGTAAGAAAAAAATCAGGGTTAGGATCAACAACTCTTCCAGGAAAATTGGCAGATTGTTCAAATAAAGACCCTATGCAGTGTGAATTGTTTCTTGTTGAGGGGGATTCTGCTGGAGGTACAGCTAAACAGGGAAGAGATAGAAGAACTCAGGCCATTTTACCCTTGCGCGGAAAGGTTATTAATTCAGAAAAGGCAAGAGAAGATAAGCTTTTAGCTAACAATGAAATTCAATCTATGATAACAGCACTAGGGTGCGGTTTTGGAGAAGACGAAGACGACCCGAATAGCTTCAACCCCGAAAAACTAAGATACCATAAAATAGTAATTATGACAGATGCAGACGTTGATGGTAGTCATATAAGAACCCTATTATTAACATTCTTTTGGAGAAAAATGAAAAGCCTTGTTCAGGGTGGTTATTTATATATGGCAATGCCGCCTCTTTATAAATTAAAGCAAGGCAAAAAAGAAAGATATGCATATACAGACGAAGAAAGAGATAGTCTTTTAAGAAGGCTTGAATCTGAAAACAAAACAAAAATCGATATTCAAAGATATAAAGGTTTAGGAGAAATGAACGCAGATCAGCTCTGGGAAACAACGATGAATGCAGAAACCAGAACTCTAATTCAGGTAACCGTTGATCATATTATGGAAGAGGAAACAAACGTAAGGTTTAGAGAATTAATGGGTTCAGAGGTAGAACACAGAAGAAGATTTATAACAGAAAGAGCAAAGTTTGCAACCAACATAGATATATAAAATGGATTTAGGTAGAGACAACATATTAGACAAACAGCTAGTTAAAGAGCTTGAAGAAAGCTATTTAAACTATTCAATGTCCGTTATTATGTCGAGAGCGCTTCCCGACGCTAGAGATGGACTAAAACCAGTACACAGAAGAATTTTATTTAGTATGAGCGAAATGTCTGCTATGTGGAACAGGCCCTATAAAAAATCTGCCAGAGTAGTGGGAGAGGTTTTGGGTAAATATCACCCACACGGAGATAGCTCTATATATGATGCTCTTGTAAGAATGGCACAAGAATTTTCTATGAGGCACGAACTAGTGCAAGGTCAAGGAAACTTTGGGTCTATTGATGGCGATAGAGCCGCTGCAATGAGATATACAGAATCTAGAATGTCTAGAATTGGAAGTGAGCTCTTAAGAGATATTGAAAAAGAAACAATACCATGGACAACAAATTTTGATGAAACCCTAAAAGAACCAGCAGTTTTACCAGCTGTTTATCCAAACTTGCTAGTAAATGGATCAGAGGGTATAGCCGTTGGTATGGCAACAAAAATTCCGCCACACAACCTTTCTGAGTTGGTGGGAGGCCTTGTTGAACTGATGGATAATCCTGAATGTGAAACAAAAGATTTAATAAAACATATTAAAGGTCCAGACTTCCCTACCGCAGGAAAAGCACTTGGAATTAAAGGAATTCAAGACGCATATGAAAAAGGCAGAGGAAAGGTTATTATGCAGGGAAGGGCACACGTAGAACCCTCAAACAGAGGAAGAGACTCTTTAATAATAACAGAGCTCCCATATCAAGTTAACAAAGCAAATCTAATAGAAAAAATTGCAGAGCTAGCAAGAGACAAAAAAATTGAAGGTGTTGCCGAGCTTAGAGACGAGTCAGACAAAGATGGAATGAGAGTGGTAATTGAAACCAAAAGAGACGCAGTACCAGAAGTGGTATTAAACCAACTTTATAAACAAACTCAGCTCCAAGACACCTTTGGGATAATTTTACTTGCCCTGGTTGACGGAACACCAAAGGTAATGTCATTAAAAGAACTTTTAGAGGTATTTATATCTTTTAGACTAGACGTTGTAGTAAAAAGAACAGAGTTTGATCTAAAAAAAGCAGAGGCCAGAGCACACATTTTAGAAGGTCTCAAAATTGCCTTAAAAAACATAGACAAGATTGTTGAAACAATTAAAAAAAGCAAAGACCCCCTAACGGCAAAGCAATCTTTGATGGATGGTTTTGGTTTATCAGAAATACAGGCGCAGGCTATTTTAGACATGAGGCTTCAAAGGTTAACAGGACTAGAAACAGATAAAATTATTAGCGAGTATAAAGATGTAATACAACATATTGCAGAGCTTAAAGGCATCTTAGAGAGCGAATCAAAAAGGATGTCGATAATTAAAGAAGAGCTTTTAGAAATTAAAGAAAAATATGGAGAGGAAAGACGTACAGAGATTATAGAAGACTTTACCAGTCTCAGTATTGAAGATATGATAGCAGAAGAAGAAATGGTTTTAACCATCACTCACAACGGCTATATAAAAAGAACAAGCTTAAGCACCTATAGAAGTCAAAGAAGAGGGGGAAGGGGTGTGCAGGGAGCTTCTTCAAGAGACGAGGATTTTGTAGAACACCTATTTATAGCAAATACACACAGCTACATTTTATTTTTTACAGACAAGGGAAAGTGTTACTGGGTTAAAGTTTATGACATTCCAGAGGGTGGTAGAGCAGCTAAAGGAAGAGCAATTGTTAACCTTATTGGTTGTGAGCCCGATGAAAAGGTTAGTGCATTTATAAGCGTTAAAGAATTTAATGAAGATCATTATGTTGTGATGGCAACTGAAAAGGGTATGGTTAAAAAAACCAAACTTTCTGCATATTCAAACCCAAGAAAAAAAGGTATATATGCTGTCGAAATCAGAGATGGAGACAAATTAATTGAGGCAAGAGTTTCAACGGGGGATAATGATATTCTTCTTGGAACAAGAAACGGAAAATCAATCAGGTTTTCAGAAGAACAAATAAGAGCAAGCGGAAGAAAAACGATGGGGGTTAAGGGGATAACGCTTAGCTCAGATGACGACAGGCTTGTTGGAATGTTGTTAATCAAAAGAGAAGGCACCGTGCTTGTTGCAACCGAAAAAGGCTTTGGAAAAAGAACTGAAATTTCACAATATCGCGCCCAAAAAAGAGGTGGTAAAGGCGTTTTAACTATGAAAACAACCGACAAGGTTGGAAAAATGGTTACCATAAAAGAGGTTGTAGACAAAGATGACCTAATGATTATAACAAACCAAGGCGTTTTAATAAGGCTTCCGGTTGCCCAAATAAGATCAATCGGGAGAGCAACTCAGGGTGTTAAATTAATTAAGCTAGGCGAAGGAACGCTTGTTTCGTCAATCACCAGAATTATGTCTGAAGAAGAAGAAAATGAAAAAAATAACACAGAATCTACAGACCTTAAAGAGTAGCTTAGAAGATAAGCCACAAATCAACATAGTTGTTGTAACTAAAACCAGATCACCAGAAGAAATTCAAGAAGCTATAGCTGCAGGGGCAACATCAATCGGAGAAAATAGGGTTCAAGAAGCAGAAAAAAAGTTTCCCAAAATACAAAACATAGAAAAAACAGAAAAAAGATTAATTGGAAGACTACAATCAAATAAAGCAAAAAAGGCTGTCAAAATTTTTGACACAATAGATTCTGTAGACTCGTTAAAGCTATCTCAAAAAATATCAAAAGCAGCAGAAGATTTAGGAAAAACACAAAGGGTCTTATTGCAAATTAATAGTAGCGGAGAAAACACAAAGGCGGGTTTTAGTCTTAATAGCAAAAATGAGATTTTAGAATGTTTTAATATGCCAGGCATAAAGGTTGAAGGTTTAATGACAATGGGTCCGAACACAAAAGAGGTCGACCTAATAGCCGCGTCTTTTCAAAAAACAAAAAAATTCTTCGATGAACTCAATGAGTTGGAGAATGTAAAAATGAAAATACTCTCAATGGGAATGAGCGGAGACTATCTAATAGCGGTTCGTGAAGGATCAACATCAATAAGAGTCGGAACAGCAATTTTTGGACCACGCGTTTAATGTTAGATTTAAAAAACTGGTTTAGTTCAAAACACTACAAAAGGCTTTGGAGTGTAGGCCCCCCAGGCTTAATAGTTTCACTTTTATTAATCTATTTAACGCTTGAGTATGAAGCAGTGTTCAATCTTAAAAAATATGAAACGGGACACGTGTGGATCGATGTTTTGTTTTTTTTAATTCTTTTAGAAATGCTTTTTATTTTAATTTGGACCCTGTTTAGTTTGCCCCCCAAAAACAGAGGAAAAAAATTATCTACAAGAGGAATATACTCTTTTATTCGTCACCCGATATATACAGTTATTATTTTTCACATAAACTTGCTCACATCTCTTTGGGTGGGCTCATATTTGTTACTTTTTTTGGTGCCACTGCAATATTTGTTGTGGTCTAAAATGGTTATCAAAGAAGAAGAATACCTTGTTGGCATATTTGGGCAAGAATATATAGATTATATGTCCAACGTTTCCCGGTTTATTCCATGGAAATAGTTAAACCTTAAAGGAGTAAAAATGAAGAAATTAATTTTAACGTTATTATTTATGGGAGCAGTTATGTCACAAGAAAAATTTTATGGATTTGAATTTGTTAAAGAATCCGGAGGTATAAAAGAATATACAATGACATCGAATGGCCTCAGAGTTTTGTTAAAACAAGACAACACAGCGCCGGTAGCAACATTTATGGTTACTTATGAAGTGGGATCAAGAAACGAAGCTATTGGATATACGGGGTCAACACATCTTTTAGAACACTTGATGTTTAAGGGGTCAAGAAAGTTTAATACAAAAAAAGGAAACTCTGTTTTTCAAACGCTCCAATCATTAGGGGCAAGAATGAACGCAACAACATGGCTAGATAGAACCAACTATTTTGCTGTACTTCCAAGCGAACACCTTGAAACCTTAATCGAAATTGAAGCAGACAGAATGAGGAATGCTTATATAAAAGAGGAAGATAGGCAATCTGAAATGACAGTTGTAAGAAATGAATTTGAAAGAGGGCAAAACAGTCCTTCTGGAGTTTTAGATGAAAATATTTGGGCAACAGCATACCAGGCACACCCATACCACCACTCAACAATAGGGTGGAAGGCTGATATTGAAAACGTGTCAATAGAAAGACTAAAAGAGTTTTATGATACTTTCTACTGGCCAAATAATGCCACAGCAATTGCTATTGGGGACTTTTCAGAAAAAGACGCACTAGCAATGATAAAGAAACATTTTGGAAAAATAAGAAAAAGCACAAAACCTATTCCAGAGGTCTATACCACCGAGCCAGAACAAGAAGGAATTAGAACTGTAACTCTTAGGAGAGCAGGACAACAAGGAATTGTCGGCGTTGCCCACAAGTCTCCATCTGCAACAAGCCCCGATGCTCCAGCTTTTATAGTTTTATCATCAATTCTTTCGTCAGGAAAAAATAGCAGGTTTTATAAAAACATAACCGACAAAGGATTAACTACAAGCGTTTATATTTGGGATTCGCTATTTAGGGACCCGGGTTTGTTTACTGTTTATGCAAACCTTTCTCCAGATGTTGATCACAAAACAGTAGAAAAAGCAATTGTTGATGAGTATGAAAAAATTAAGAAAGACGGTGTAACAGATGAAGAGGTTAAAAGGGCGCAGGCACAGCTAGTTGCTTCGATGAAATTTTCTCAGGATGGTAGCTATGCAATAGCAAGCGGTTTAAATGAAGCAATAGCAAGCGGAGACTGGACCCTTTACACAACGTATGGAGAAAAAATCAGAGAAGTAACAAAAGAAGATATCAAAAGAGTGGTAAATAAGTACTTTTTAGAAGATTTAAGCACTGTTGGATATTTCATTCCATTGGGTTCTGGTGAACAAGAAGAAAAACTCGCAACAAGCGCTAAACAGCTAGAAAAAATGAAAATAAAAAACTTTACTACAGAAGAGGAAGCTTTGTCTTCAAAAATTATTGACACCGAACCAGTAAAAGGCATAAGGCTTTTAACTCTTAAGCGAGGAACTGGTGTTGTAACCATGAGAGGAAGCATGTTAGGTGGAGACATCTATTCAATAAAAAACAAAAGAACAGCAGATATGGTTGCAGCTATGTTAGACCAAGGAACAACAAACATGTCCAAGTTTGAAATTAGCGAAAAACTCGAATCTGCAGGAGCTCGCCTAGGTTTTTTCAATGGTCAAGCAAGGGTTGGATTTAGTGGTAAATTTTTATCTGAAGACACAAACATGGTAATCAGCCTTTTAGCTGACCAGTTACAAAATCCGCTTTTTGCAGAAGAGGAACTAGAAAAGGCTAAGAAAAGACAAATTGCTGGATATAAAAGATCTAAGGAAAGCACTAGGGGCAATGCAATGAACAACATGTTACAGGCTTTTTATGGCTCTAATCACCAAAACTCACCAACGAACCCCGATGAAGCAATAGAACAAATACAAAAACTAAAATCTGAAGACCTGAAAAACTATCATGGGGAAAAATATGGCTTAGGATCAATGGTGTTGGTTGTTGTTGGAGATGTTGACCATGTAAAGATGGAAAACCTAGTAAAAGAAAGTTTTGGCAGCTGGAAACAATCTAATCTCAAAATTAAAGAGGAAAAGAGCATTGCAAGCAAGACATCAAGCAAGGTTTATGTAACTATGCAAGACAAGACAAGCACAGACTTTGTTGTGGGAACGTCGCTTGGAGTAGACAGATATCACCCAGACTACCTGCCTCTGTATTTAGCAACACACACACTTGGAGGAAATTTCTCTGCAAGACTTATGCAAACGGTGAGAGTAAAAGAGGGTTTAACTTATGGCATAAATTCATCGTTAAGCGGCTTTGGCAACAGTAATGATGGCTATTGGATGGTTGGTGGTACCTTTTCGCCAAAACTTCTTTCTAAAGGAGAAAGCTCCACGCTTAGAGAAATAAAAAAATGGGCAGAAGAAGGAATCACACAAAAGGAGCTAGATGTTACAAAATCGACACTTGTTGGAGGTTTTCAGGTTGGTTTTGATACAACCGGAGGATTGGCAGTAGGTATTTTAAATGCAGTGGTCGTTCATAATGATTTAACATACCTAGACAACTATCCAAAGACTGTAAAAGCTATAACCTTAGATCAAACTAATGAGGCTATAAAAAAATACATAAGCTTAGACTCCCTTTATCAGGTTGCTGCAGGAACAATTGATAAAAATGGAAAACCAATAGAGGATAATTAAGCCCAAGTGATTAAGGCAATCTTGGCTTGTGATAACAGTGGGGGGGTTAGTAAGGACGGCACAATACCCTGGCCAAAAAATGTAAAAGATTTGGGTTGGTTCAAAAAGAACACCATTAACAATGTTGTCGTTATGGGCTCAAAAACATGGACAGATCCGCTAATGCCATGGCCGTTGCCAAACAGAGTAAATATTTTGGCCACAACAAGAGAAAAAGAATTTCCAGGAGCAGATAAATATATTTTTGGAGACCTAAATAAAAAATTGAAAAACCTTAAGAAAGAATACGGCAACAAAACAATTTGGGTAATTGGCGGCCCCAACATAATTGAACAGACGATAGGATCAATAGAAGAGTTTTATTTAAGCAGGATTCCTGGAGAATATAACTGTGATGGTTTTTTATCTCTAGATAATATAGAAACTCTTTTTACAAAAACTTGGTTTGAAAAACACGATAGCGTAGAGTTTCAAATTTGGAAAAAAATATAAATGAAGCAGTATATCAAAGCTTTAGAGCACGTTCTTGAAAAAGGAAAACAAAGACAGGACAGAACCGGCGTAGGTACAAGAGGTGTCTTTGGGTATCAAATGCGATTTCACCTTAGAAATAGTTTTCCAGCCGTAACAACAAAAAAGCTGGCCTGGAAAAGTGTTGTCAGCGAACTACTTTGGTTTCTGGAAGGAAGTACAGATGAAAGAAGGCTGGCAGAAATACATTTTGGAAAACCAAGGGAAGAAATAGTGGATAAAAAAACTATTTGGACTGCCAACGCCAACAAGCAGGGAGTTGAACTTGGTTATCAAAACAACGAAACACAAAAAGAGCTGGGACCTGTTTATGGTAAGCAGTGGAGGTCTTGGGGAGAAGATACCGGAGGAGTAGACCAGATAAAAAAAATTATCTCTGATTTAAAAAGCAATCCAAACAGCAGAAGGCACATAGTGAGCGCCTGGAATGTGGATAAAATTGACGAGATGGCACTACCCCCATGCCACACAATGTTTCAATTTCATATTCAAGACAAAGAGTTAAGTTGCCAGCTATACCAAAGAAGCGCCGACATGTTTTTGGGAGTACCGTTTAATATTGCTTCATATAGTTTGCTTGTTTATATACTTTCGAGCATATTAGACCTTAACCCTGGTAGTTTTATATGGACGGGTGGAGATTGTCACATTTATAACAACCACCTTGATCAAGTTAAAGAGCAGGTAAAAAGAGAACCTTTGGAGCCCCCAAGACTTATAATGCCAAACTTTAAGTCAATCAAGGAAGTCCTTGAGTCAAAACCTACAGACTATGAGCTGTTAAACTATAAACCAATGGACAGCATAAAAGCCCCAATGGCAGTATAAAACTAAAAGTAAAATGAAGGTATTAAGAACGCCCGAAAAAAGCTTTAAAGATCTCAAAAACTACCCATATAAACCACACTACACAATCATCAAATCAAAAAATGGGGACAACCTAAGAATTCACCACATTGAAGAAGGCCCAAAAAATGGCCCAACCGTTGTTTGTTTTCACGGACAACCAGCATGGAGCTATTTATATACAAAAATGATTCCATATTTCTTGAAAGAACAAATAAGGATTATTTGTCCAGACCTTCCAGGTTATGGTAAATCAGACAAGCCCTCCAAAAAAGAAGATTACAGCTATCAAAATCAAGTTGACTGGATGGTTCAGTGGCTAAAAAAAAACGAACTAGAAAATTTAACTTTTTTTGGGCAAGATTGGGGAGGATTAATAGGTTTAAGAGTTGTTGCACAAGAACCAGAGTGCTTTAATAAAGTTGTGGTGGGAAATACTGGGCTTCCTTATAACCCAAATGTTTCTAAAAGTATTTTAAAAGAAAGAGAGGAGTTTATCAAAAATGGTGAAACCCCAACTCTTTATGATATATACAATAATTTGAAAGGAATGAAAGGCAAATTATCAAAACACCAGATTTTAAAGTTTATGTACTGGCAAAAATATTGTTGGGACACCGAAGATCTGCCGGTTGGCTTGCTAATGAGTATGATAGGTGGAGGAAGTAAAAAACTTAGCACAATTCTATATTATGCTTTTGTTGAAATGGGCGCCGAGAAGCTCTTTCCTTTCAAGCCGGAAATAGCTAAAGCCTTTGATGCTCCTTTTCCAAGCAGAGAGTATAAGATGGGGGTGAGATCTATGCCAATGCAGGTTCCAATTATACCAGACAGCTCTTTAGCCGCTCAAAAAAAGGCACGAGACTTTTTTAAGTCTTGGAATAAACCCTTCTTGAGTGCATTTGCTGGTAATGATCCCATAACAAATTCTATGGAAAAAGATGTTTTAAAAATGTGCCCAAAAGCACTAAAAGCCCCCTACATTGGGGGAGGACATTTTTACCAATGGACAAAACCAAAAGAGCTCTCAGATATTATAATCAAGTTTGTAAAAGCAGACAGCTAAGAACCGTCGTTTCTTATAACAATAAACACTCCAACTAAAGTGATGAGACCTCCAAGAAAAACATTTATGCCAACCGGCTCGGCAAAAATGAAATACCCTCCAATAGAGGAAATTATTGGCTCTCCAAGAGGTACTGCAGCAACTGTAGTTGCGCTAAGAGTTTTTACTAGAAAGTAAAAAATGTTATGACCAACCATTGTAGGAATAGCTGCAAGAAAAACAAACCACCCAAAATCTTGGCCAGAAAAAGAGAAGACATTTACGTTTTGAAAAAGAGATATAAAAAAAAGACATATAGCAGCATAAAAAAACAGCCATCGCGAATACTCAAAAAGACCAATGTTCTTTCTAACATCCTTTCCGACAAGAAGTACCACCGCCATTGCAACAGAACATAGAACTGCCAACAAATTTCCAAGTGCGCTTGTTTCACTAAAGCTGCTTTGACTTATAAGAGCGTATGCACCAAAAAGAGCTAAAGACAACCCAAATAAAACCTTTATTGAAAACTTCTTTTTTTGGAAAACAATTAAATAAAACTCCGTAAAGACAGGTGCAATAGTGCCAAGCAGGGCTGCTTCAGCTATTGAAGTAAGTTGAACGCTTCTGAAAAATAAAGCAAAATGAAAACCTAAGAAAATTCCAGCAAGCAAGATTTTTTTGTTTGGAACAAAAGTTAGAATAGTTTTGTAAGATATAGCAAACGCCATAAGGCTTGCAAGAAGCATTCTCCAAAAAGCTATTGTTGTAGCGGAAAGCTCAGGAAGAAATCTTACAACCCAAGCCGAGGAACTAACAGCGAGAAGCGCTACAAACAAAAGAGCATATTTATTTTTTGTAAAAAGGACCATATAAATGAAAATAAACCTTATAGTTAAACTAAGCATTATATTTTGTGTAACCACCTTGATAGCAGATGAAAAAAATCAGATTGTCAAAAAAGTTGTTGCTTATACAAAAGGTCAAGAAACCCCATCAGTTGAATATATATTAAATACTTTTGAAGACACAAGACTCCAAATTGACAAGAACGTGATTGTAAGGTTTAAAAATAAGCCAGAAAAAATTAAAACATATGAGCAATACAAAAAGATATTCTTTAATGAACAAAGAATTGTGGGCGGAGTAAATTTTTATAAAAAAAACAAGAAACTAATTTCGAAAGTAGCAAGAGAGTATGAGATAGACCCTATAGTTTTGGTTGCAGTTATTGGTGTTGAAACGAATTACGGATTAAAAACCACAGAGTTTTCAGTAATTAATTCTTTATACACACAGGCGGTAAAAATGCCCAAAAGATCTAGTTGGGCAACCAAGGAAATAGCAGAGCTATTAATTTTTTGTTTTGAAAATAATGTTGATCCTTTCTCGCTTGAAGGATCGTATGCTGGAGCCTTTGGGTATGGTCAGTTTATTCCTTCTAGCTTCAACAAACTATCAATTGATTATGATAAAGACGGCAAAAAAGACCCGTTTGGCTGGCACGACGTTGTGGGAAGTGTTGCGTTTTACCTTACTGAAAACGGTTATCCAAAAAATGATTTTAATTTTACTTATAAGTCAAAAGTATGGAAAGCAATTAGAACATATAACCGGTCAGATAAGTACGCAAACATTATAATTGACTTAAGAAATGAAATAGCTAAAAATATTTTTTTATTAGATTAGCTAAAGCTTCTTTGGTTTTAGTATATGGTGGAAGCATTATTTTGAAGGGAGAAATTGAACTACTTTTCAAAACAGCTTTGTGGTGTGAAAATGCATCAAAGCCAAATTTACCATGATAGCTACCGACGCCACTATTGTTTATCCCTCCAAATGGGAGGTTTGGATTCATATGATGTAGAACGCAATCGTTTATAACCATACCACCGCTAGAGGTGCTCTTTAACACCTCACTGTGTACAGCAGATTTGTTGCTAAATAGATATAATGCTAGCGGCTTTTCATTTTCATTTACATAGTTAACAGACTCGTCAAGACTTTGAACCTTGATAATTGGCAGGATAGGTCCAAAGATTTCTTCTTTCATAATTGAGTTGTCATAATTTACGCCCGTCAAAACAGCTGGAGTAAAATGTAGCTCCTCTTGGCTTACTTCTCCACCGCACGCAAGCTCTGCTCCATCAGAAAGAGCATCAGCAAGAGCACCTTCTAGCCTCTTGAAATGGTGCTCGTTTGCAATAGAGCAGTAGTCTTTTTTAGCAGCGTCTAACCCTCCAGCAAAAAATTGTGATATATTTTTCTGCAAAGCTAAAACAAGATCATCGTGAACCAACTCATCACAAAGTATATAGTCCGGAGCAGTACAGGTTTGGCCTGCGTTTGCAAACTTATAAAAAGAAATTTTCCAGGCAGCGTCTTTTACATTTGCATGTTTATCAATAATAACAGGCGACTTCCCACCAAGTTCGAGCGTAAGGCCTGCAAGGTGTTTGGAGGCAGCTTCCATGACAAGCTTCCCGACCATTGGGCTCCCAGTAAACATTATATGGTTGAAGGGAAGCTCCAAAAGTTTTTGTGCTAAATCTTTTTCACCAAGAAAAACAGCAACCTCATCTAATGAAAATGTTTTTTCAACTAGTTTTTTTACAAGCTCTCCAGACGCAGGTGTAAGCTCAGACGGCTTAATCACAGCTGTATTGCCGGATGCAATCGCAGCAATCAGCGGGTTCAAGCAAAGCATAATTGGATAATTCCAAGGAGAAATTATTAAGATACTTCCTTTTGGCTCAGGTTTTACCCAGCTTTTAGTAAAAGAAATAGCAAGAGGGCTTGCAACCCTTTTTGTCTTCATCCACTTTCCAAGATTTTTAATTGCAAAGTCTGCTTCAGCCTTGACCCCATAAATTTCTGCTAAAAGTGCTTCAGTTTTAGACTTTCCCAAATCTGAAGAAAGAGCAGCAAGAACATCGCTCTCCATTTCTAAGAAGTTTTTAAGAAGCAGTTTTAGCTTACCTCTTCTTTCTTTAGCGGTGCTATTCCTTAAAGATATGCTTTTAGCTTGTTGGGCCTTAAATGTTGTATCAATGGTTTGCATAAAAAGAAATATATGAATTTTTATTATACATTGTTATGAGGAATAAATTATTATGTAATTTTTAGCATGTTAAGAACGATTGACATAGCTCACGCAGGACAGACATCTTCAGAGGCGATAATTCTTTTAGAGGTTGCAATAAGTAAAGCAAAAGAAGAGGGTGTGGTTGCAGTTAAAATAATACACGGCCTTGGATCAGGAAGTATTGCAGAAAAAGTAAGAAGCTGGGCTCAAGAACAAAAAGGAAGATTTAAGGCGGTAATACCTGGAGAAGACTACAACGCTTTTAATAAAGATGCGGTAAACATGAGATCAGAAATTTCTAATAAACAAGATAGAGACTTTAACAGCAGAAACCCAGGAGTAACAATTTTTTGGCTTTAATTTTTGAGCGGTATTTCTTCAAATACAACACCAATATTTATCAATCTTTTAATAAGAACATTTCCAAGGCCAACAGAAGGAGTTAAGAGACCACCAAAGCTTTCGCCACCAGGAAGGTCAGCTGGGTTTTCAACTACTAAACATAGCGCGCTTTCACAAGCCATTCTTGATGTCATTTTATAACCAGGATCACCGCCTGATGACATAGAAAAAGCACGAAAACCGTTGCTTGTTTCCACTAGGAATCTACTCTTAAAAAAACCAGAGTCCATTGCTTTCTGAGAGGGTCCTTCACCAGGCTTTCTAAAAAGCCCCCTTAACAACTTGCGCAGTGGAGAGATAATGACTAGGCCCATAGCAAGCGTCATAAGAGTTACTTTCCTAGCCGCACCCTTTTTAGAGTAATATGCTCCTTCTGAATAAAGAAAATTATCTCCATAATATTTACCAATAGATTTCGATAGCGCAGCCGATCTTCTTACAACCCTAGTGTTTGGTAGTGCCATTACAAAAGGTCCGGTCCAACCACCCAGATGTGGTATTTTTTCTACACCAATTTTATCATTTGTATATTTTTTCTGTCTTTCAGAAACAGAGTTTTCTGGATTTAAGGAAAACTTTCCTAAGCCACCTTTAGCCAGCTTGGCATCCATAGATGAAAACATTGTTTCCATTGTGCCCCCAGAAGCTTCACCTTTCCAGGCTTGAAAACACTGCACTTTTTTGACCTCTCCATCAACTTGGTTTACAGAATAAAAAACTCCAAGATCGGAAGGGGTAGAGTCAAACCCACAAGCATTTATAATTCTTATGCCTTTATCGGTTGCTGCTTGGTGGTGTTTGTCAATCATATCTTTAATCCAAAAACTTTCACCAGTTATATCAACATAATGACAACTGTTTTTAATACAAGCTTCCAAAAGATCGGATCCATATTTGTGATATGGCCCAACGGTCGAAAGTACAACCTCTGTTTCTTTGCACATGGAGTTCAGCGCTTCAACGTCAAAGGCATCTGCAACGATTGTAGGAAAAGGAAGGTTGTGTTTGTTTTTAATCTTTTCCAACTTTTCTGCGTTTCTTCCAGCAACTGCCATTGGAATATCAGAATATCTTTCTGACATAAACTTTGCACACAACTCACCAGTAAACCCGGTAGCACCGAAAATTATTATTTTATATTTCCTGCTCATAGTTCCACTTGTGCTGCAGCTAGTCTTGCAACAGGTACACGATAAGGAGAACAACTAACATAATCAAGACCCAATATTTTACAAAACTCTATACTATTTGGTTCTCCACCATGCTCTCCACATATACCAATTGAGATTTTATTTTTAGTGGCTCGCGCATCTTTGACAGCAATCTTCATAAGCTTTCCAACCCCCTTGCGATCTATTTGTTCAAAGGGGTCTGCAAGCATAATTTCCTCATTAAAATAGTGAGGGAAAAAGGTTCCAGTATCATCTCTGCTAAAACCAAAAGTTGTCTGTGTTAGGTCGTTAGTGCCAAAGCTAAAAAAGTCGGCTTCTTCAGCGATCTTTTCAGCTACAAGACAAGCGCGTGGTACCTCAATCATAGTTCCAATTTTGAAATTTATGTTTAAACCGTTTTTGCTAAGTATATCGTTTTTAACTGCAAGAATAATTTCTTTTTGATTTAAAAACTCTGCTAAATTAGAAACAAGAGGAATCATTAGCTCTACCTTTGGGTTATTACCCTCTTTTTTTAGTTTTACAGCAGCACCAATAATAGCACGAGCTTGCATAGAAGTAATTTCTGGATAAGAAATACCAAGACGGCAACCTCTGTGGCCCAACATAGGGTTGGCCTCTTTTAACGAATCAACTCTTTCTTCAACGGCTTTCAATGGTAGGCCCATATCGTCTGCTAGATTTCTCATTTCTTTACCGTGAATATTGATGAACTCGTGAAGAGGCGGATCTAAAAGCCTTACAGTCACCGGCATTCCGTCCATTTTTTTTAATATTTTATAAAAATCTTTTGTCTGAAAAGGAAGGAGGTTTTTCAGATAAGAATTCCGACTCTCCCTGTCTTCGGCTAAAATCATTTTTCTGAATTCATGAACCCTTTTTTCATCAAAAAACATATGCTCAGTTCTACAAAGGCCCACACCTTCCGCACCAAAACTAAGCGCCTTTTCACAATCATCCGGGGTATCAGCGTTTGTTCTAATTTTAAGTTTTCTGATCTTGTCGGCCCATGATAACAGCAGGCTTAGTGGACCAGTATTATCTAACGGATTTTGAAACAATCTCATTTTACCAAGGTAAATATCTCCAGAAGAGCCATTAAGAGTTATGAGATCCCCTTCTTTTATTTTTTTGTCTCCTATTTTTGCAAATGTGTGGCTCTTATCAATAATTAAGTCTTGACACCCCACAACACAGCTTTTACCCCACCCTCTTGCAACTAAAGCTGCGTGACTAGTTAAACCACCCCTGGAGGTTAGAATTCCCTCTGAGTAGTGCATTCCATGTATATCTTCAGGAGAAGTTTCTTCTCGTACAAGAATAACTTTTTTGTTTTTCTTACCTAGTTCTTCAGCTTTTTCTGCAGTAAAAACGGCAACACCGCAAGATGCGCCTGGACCAGCAGGTAAGCCAAGCGAAATAGGTAGGCTATTTTCAACATCTTTAGGATCAATGTTTTTTAAAAGACTTTCATATATCTGATGTGGTCTAATCCTACTTACAGCAACTTTCTTTGTTATAAGCTTTTCTTTGACCATGTCAGTTGCAATTTTTATAGCAGCAATACCGGTTCTTTTTCCTCTTCTTGTCTGTAGCATCCAAAGCTTCTTTTCTTGAATTGTAAATTCAATATCTTGCATATCATCAAAGTGGTTTTCGAGTTTTTTTCTTACACTATTTAGCTCCTTGAAGGCTTCTGGCATAGCAACAGACAGTGACTTTTTGTTATTACCGGCGACCGGATGGGGAGTCCTAATACCAGCAACAACATCTTCTCCTTGGGCGTTTGGTAACCATTCTCCAAAAAAAACATTTTCTCCAGTTGAAGGGTTCCTTGTAAAAGCGACTCCTGTTCCACAATCTTTTCCAAGATTTCCAAAAACCATAGCTTGTACATTAACAGCCGTGCCCATAGAGGAGGATATTTTTTCAAAATTCCTATATTCCTTAGCTCTTTTTCCATTCCAGCTCTCAAAAACAGCAGCAATGGCTCCATACAGTTGGTCATAGTGGTCGTCGGGAAAAGGAATTCCAAACTCTTTCTCAACTATTCTTAGATACTTATTAGATAAAGCCTTCCAGTCTTTTGCCTTCATGTTAGAATCATTTTTATAGCCCTTGTATTTTTTAACAGATTCTAGTTCTTTTTCCATAAGCTTTCTTATCGACTGAGTTGATTTGTTTAGCCCGAGCGCTTTTTCCATTACAACATCGGCATACATCATGATTAGTCTTCGGTAACTATCATAAACAAAACCCTCATTCTTGCTCATTTTGATCATATGGGGTATAGTTTTTGAAGTAAGTCCTATATTAAGTATTGTTTCCATCATTCCTGGCATAGAAACCGGGGCCCCAGATCTAACAGATAGAAGAAGAGGGTTTGATCCACCAAACGTTTTTTCAACAACACCCTCTGTTTTAGATATATTTTTTTTAATGTTATTTTTTAAAACAACAGATAGCGATTTAACCTTTAAGTAGTCAGAACAAAGGCTTGTAGACAACGTAAAACCCGGAGGAACCGGAAGACCAAGTTTACACATTTCTGCAATATTAGCACCCTTTCCGCCTAAAATATTTACCATGTTTTGGTCTCCATCTGTTTGGAGCTGAGAGAAAAAATATATTTTTTGTTTATTGTTCATTTTGAATACATTTAAAATGATTTATAAAAAACCCTTTGGGTAAAACAATTTAAGGAGTGACCGTGAAAAAAACATTTATATTATTAGCAGCTTTAATTGTTGCTTCATGTTCTGGTGAAATATATGAGGATGAACTAAAAATCGGAGAAGATAGCTTGGCATACGTTGGGGATACAGATAAGCTTTTTTCTGGAGACGTTCTGGATAAGTATGGAGAAAAACTAGGAACATACAAAAAAGGCATAAAGGATGGAGCGTGGACTGAAATTGATTATAAAAACGGTACAAGAAAAAAGGCTAACTACATCAAAGGTGTTCCTGAAGGGGAACAAATAACATATGTTTTTCCCGGACCAATGGATAACAATAAAAGGCTAGAATATATTAACTATGAAGAAGGCAATCCGGTTGGTACATGGACGCAGTGGAGTAGAGACAACGAAAATAGGCTAAGAAAAACCGGAGAAATCGTTTTTGAAGCAGGCGCAGGAAGGTGGAGAGAATGGGACCCTAATACACTTGTTGTTATAAGGGCAGGAGACTATGAAAATTGGGAAAGAAGTGGTCTTTGGAAAAGCTGGGACCCGCAGGAAGTTTTAGTTAGCGAGGGAGAATATATTCAAGGCAATAAGGTTGGTAAATGGACTTGGTATAAAGATGGAAAAGATATAGGCTGGCAAGAAAACTATAATAATGGTGTTTTAAACGGCAAATTTAATAACCTATCTCCATATGCAGATATTCGAGGAGTCGGTACTTATAATGAAGGCATAAAAACAGGAGATTGGGAGGAATATTACAACAGTATTGACGGATCGTTAGAGCGCTCTCAAACGGGTTCATACCAGTTCGGAAAAAAAGTTGGTATATGGTCTTTATATGCAAAAAACGGAAGAAGGGTAGCAGAGGGTACATATAAAGATGACATCAAAGAAGGAGAATGGACAGAAGGACCCGACATTGACTTTGGATCTAGATTCTTTGGAAAAGGAACTTACTCTAACAATGAAAAAAACGGCAGCTGGAATTACGTTGCTCCAAGACAAAACCCAACGATTGAGGGGTTCTTTACAGATGGAGAGCCTTCAGGCGAATGGAAAGTTATTTATAATAAAAAGACTTATAAAGGGAGTTTAAAGGACTTAAAAGAACAGATTCAAAAACTAAACGAATTCTCTTTTTAAGGCTAATTAGCCCCCCCCCAAATTTTTTTATGCTGTCCGCCATTTGAAAAATTAATGGTTATATCCAATTTGTCTTTATATTTATGTAAATGAGTTTTAAAATTAGCATCACCAAAATATGTCAATAATAAAACTATTAACCTCGTCAGTTGGAAGAAAAATTCTAATGGCTATAACTGGGCTTTTGCTAGCATTCTTTATGGCTTTCCATTTATTTGGAAACTTATTTCTGTTTGTTGGAGAAGACGCTTTCAACGCCTATGTAGAAAAGCTACATCAATTAGGTTTTTTAATTAGAATTGCAGAATTTTTTCTTGTCCTATTTGTTGGTAGTCATGCATATAGCGGGACACTGCTTTGGATAAAGAATAGAAAAGCGAAAAAAGTAGTTTCTTCGTATAGCAAAGTAAACACATCAAGTGCGGCAAGGTCTGCTGCATTTACAGGAAGCATCGTTTTTATTTTCCTTGCTACGCACTGGTCAACATTTTGGTATAAATTTAATTTTGATCTTCAAGGTATGAGTTACTATTATGTAGTGACAGAAAGTTCAGTTGGTTTTGGTAGTCCTGCTGTATCAATATTCTACATCATAGCGATTGCACTTTTAGGCTATCACCTTAAACACGGAATTACATCTGCAGGACAAACACTTGGAATAGTTGGAACCAAATATGAAAAAATATATAATAATCTTTCAGCAATTTTTTGGTTTTGGATTCCACTTGGGTTTATTTTAATACCGGTTTGGTTCGGTTTCTTAGTGAGGGTTATATGACAGAATTTAATTTATTTTCAAAAGCACCAAATGGAGAGCTTCACACGAAATGGAAAGAGTATAAAGAAAGCCTTAAAAAGCTTGCTCCAGAGGATGCAAATAAATATAAGGTAATAGTTGTTGGAACAGGTCTTGCGGGCGCATCAGCCTCTGCAACGTTAGCAGAACATGGGTTTAATGTTCATGCTTTTTCATTCCATGAGTCACCAAGAAGAGCACACAGTATAGCTGCACAAGGTGGGATAAATGCTGCAAAGAACTATAAAAGCGATGGTGACAGTGTGATGAGACTATTTTATGATACCATTAAAGGAGGAGACTTTAGATCCAGAGAGGATAATGTTTATAGATTAGCAGAAATAAGTAAAAATATTATCGATCAGTGCGTTGCACAAGGGGTTCCTTTTGCTAGAGAGTATGGGGGACTTTTAGATAACAGATCTTTTGGCGGCGTTCAAGTTTCAAGGACTTTTTATGCAAGAGGGCAAACAGGTCAACAGCTATTGCTTGGTGCATATTCAGCATTAAGCAGACAAATGGAAAAAAAGAAAGTGGTTTTTTATCCAAGGCACGACATGCTGGATGTTGTTCTTGTTGAAGAGAAAGCAAAAGGAATCGTCACCAGAAATCTTATAAATGGTAAAATTGAAACACACAGCGCAGATATTATTATTTTAGCAACTGGAGGATATTCTAACGTTTATTATTTGTCTACAAATGCAATGGCAAGTAACGTGACAGCAAATTGGAGGGCGCATAGAAAAGGAGCGCTTTTTGCAAACCCTAGCTTTACACAAATTCATCCAACATGTATTCCGGTTAAAAATGATTTTCAATCAAAACTAACTTTAATGAGCGAAAGCTTAAGAAATGATGGAAGGGTTTGGGTACCAAAAAAGAAAAATGACCAAAGAAAACCGACAGAAATTCCAGAAGAAGAAAGAGATTATTACTTAGAGAGAATCTATCCAGCCTTTGGAAATTTAGTTCCAAGAGATGTTGCAAGTAGAAGAGCTAAAGAGGTTTGTGATGAGGGTAGGGGGATAGGGCCCACAGGTTTTGCAGTATATCTAGATTTTCAAAAAGCTATTGATGAAAAAGGTGAAGATTTTATCAGAGAAAAATACGGAAATTTGTTTGATATGTATCAAAACATCACAAATGAAAACCCATATGAAACACCAATGAAAATTTATCCAGCTGTTCACTATACGATGGGTGGACTTTGGGTTGACTACAATTTAATGACAACCGTCAAAGGACTATTTTCAATAGGAGAAAGCAATTTTTCAGATCATGGGGCAAACAGGTTGGGGGCCAGCGCATTAATGCAAGGCTTAGCAGACGGATATTTTGTTGTTCCTCATACAGCAATGGATTTTTTAGCTAAAGAAGCGCCACTTATGAAAGACATTACAGATAGGCCAGAGTTTAAAGAAGCTAAAGACAAAACCGAAAGTGAAATTAACAGGTTAATGAGTGTTGATGGTAAAATGGCAGTAGATGAAGTGCATCGAGAATTAGGAAAAATAGTTTGGGATAAGATTGGGATGGCAAGAAATGAGACTGGGTTGAACGAAGCATTAGCAGAAATTCCAAAAATTAAAGAAAAGTTTTGGAATGATATTTCGATTCCAGGAAGTGACAAGGACGTCAACCAGGAGCTAGAAAAAGCTCTAAGGGTAAAAGACTTTATTGAGCTTGCTGAGCTGATGGCATTTGATGCTCTTGATAGAAATGAATCCTGTGGAGCACATTTTAGAGAAGAATATCAAACAGAAGAAAACGAGGCAGAAAGAAACGATCAAGATTTTAAATATGTAGCAGCTTGGGACTATTCTGAAAACGATAATCCGAAACTTTTTAGAGAAGAATTAAAATATAATAATGTTAAACTAAAAACTAGAAGTTATAAGTAAATGAATGTCAACCTGAAAATATGGCGACAAGGTTCTGATTCCGACAAGGGAATATTGAAAACCTACAGACTTGAAAACATAGACCCAAATATTTCATTTTTAGAAATGCTAGATATTTTAAATATCAAGCTTGTAAAAGAAAAAAAGGATCCTGTTACATTTGATCATGACTGCAGAGAAGGAATTTGCGGTTCTTGCGGTTTTATGATTAATGGTAGACCACACGGACCTCAAAAGGCAACAACAGTGTGTCAGCTTCACATGAGAGCATTTAATAACGAAGATGATATTTTATTAGAACCTTTTAGGGCAGAGTCTTTCCCAGTAATAAAAGACCTCTCTGTTGATAGAAAGTCTTTTGATAGAATCATTTCTTCGGGAGGTTATGTGTCAACAAATACGGGAGAGGCGCCTGAGGCCAACTCTATTTCTATCGAAAAAGAATATGCTGATGAAGCATTCCTTTCATCCGCCTGTATCGGTTGTGGTGCTTGTGTAGCAGCCTGTAAAAATTCATCAGCAATGTTATTTACTTCGGCTAAAGTCTCACACCTCTCTTTATTACCCCAGGGTCAAAAAGAAGGAAAAGACAGGGTTGCTAAAATGGTAGCAACGATGGATGAAGAAGGGTTTGGTTCATGTACTAATACTGGTGCATGTTCAGCTGAATGTCCAAAAGAAATAGGGCAGATAAATATAGCAAGGTTAAATCAAGAATATATATTGAGCTCTCTTTCAGGCTTTTTAAAGAAAAAAAATGAGTGAAAACTTAAAATTTGAAAATATCTATTGTGTTGGAAGAAATTTTGTAGGACATGCAAAAGAGCTTGGCAACAATATTCCAACATCACCACTAATTTTTCAAAAATCAAACTCAGCTGTAAACATCAAAGAAACAATTGAGATACCATCACACAAAATAATAGAACACGAGCTTGAAGTAGTTCTTTTGATAGGAAAAGAGGGGGTGCCAAAAAACCACGAAGAGGCCCATACATACATTTCTGGATTTTCAACAGGTTTAGATTTAACAGATAGACACCTTCAAACAGAGCTTAAGAAAAAAGGGATGCCATGGTTTGCTTCAAAGACATTTAAAGGTTCTGCAATAATAGATGCAAATTTCATACATGAATATGAATGTCCACAAGAATTCTATTTAATGGTAAATCAAAAAATAAGACAAGAAGGAAACTTAAAAGACATGATATTTTCCTTTGAAGACATTATTCTACACCTTTCAAAGATTGTTGATTTCAAAAAAGGAGATATAATTTTTACTGGTACTCCGGAAGGGGTAGGAGCTCTTGAAAGAGGGGATCAAATTGAAATGGGCTTTAATAATTACCCGCCCAAAAAGCTCGTTGTTATCTAAGTCCCACTTTTTTTATAAATACAAAGAACCAGCAAATCAAAACAATTACAACCAAGCAATATCCTCCAACAGCGACTACAAGTTTGCTGGTGGTAATTAAGACAACAAAAGCTAAAAATGGTACTGTTGCCAGTAGATATAAAAATGTTTTGGTCGAGCTCACCAATCTTTTAACATCAATTTTTTGCCTGTCTAGATCTGACATTGTATTATAGCCAGCTATGATATATTTGGCATTTGAGGTGTTTAAAGTTTTGGCAACCAACAGAATGGGGATGTTTGCAAAGCCCACAATAAGGACTTCAAAAAGAATAAGTGAATTCAAACTAGTTTTGGAGCTTAAAGTTGATTGGGATTGTAATCCATACACCAACCTTTGTTTCACGTTGCTTAGCCGGTCTAAATCTAGTTTTTCTTAAAGCGTCAACAGCAGCTTGGTTTAGTCCTGTATTTGGAATTCCTTTTAAAACAATTGTTTCTTTAACTCTACCTGTTTTGTCAATGAAACACTGTACCAAAACCTGTCCTTCGATACCAGCTTCCTGAGCAATGTCGGGATAAACCGGCTTAATTGGGAATAGTGGCCTTGGTGGGTCATCATATGGAATGAACTTTACTTGTGGACCAGATGGAGGTGGAGGTGGAGCGTCCCACGCATCAAAACTGTCTAAATCTGTCTCCTCGATTGTAAGGTCATCAGCGAGATCATCGTCTTCTGACTCTACAGGAACAGAAGGTCTAGCTGGCGGTGGAGGAGTTTCAAATTGTTGAGTTTCTGGTATTTCAATATTTTCAATAATAATTTGGCTCTCTGTTTCAATATCAATATCATTTTCAAAGCGCTGCAACGAATAAAACCCTAATAGTAAAAGAAAGGATGCAAACAATAAACCAACCCTAAGTACTGTTGAATATTTTTCTTTTAATGACTTTTCAAGCAGCTTGGCTCTTTTTAGAAAAAAATCAACCAACCTGGAGAATGGATTAAATTTATCTAATATTTTTTTTAATTCGTCCATTAGTTTGGAGCCTTAACCTTTGTAGAATAGTTTAATTTTAATGCATCTGCTTTTCTCAATTCATTATGAATGTCAGAAATCATTTCCATTCTAGCAGCTTGGTCAGCTTTTAATGAAACCGTAAGTTGAGGATCAGATGCTCTTTTCTCATACATTACATGTCGTACATCTTGATTATTATAAAGCTTGTCTTCAATTGAAATTAATCCGTCTTTTGACACCCAAATATCTGATGTATGTCTTTTTGATTCCAGTTTTTCAATTCTTTCCGCTTTTGGCAGTGAAACTGGAAGACCCGAAAACTCTCTTAGAACGGTAGTAACCATAAAAAAGATTAGAAGCATAAAAATAATATCGGGCATGGAGGATGTTGATATTTTTGATTCTACCCCAGATTTTCTTCTAAACTTCATTATTCTGTCTCCGCAATTGATATTCTAGTAGCGTTTGCAAGCTTTAATTGATCTAGCACCTCAACATATACATTGTACTCTGCTTTTTCATGAGCTTTAACAGAAATAATAAGCTTATCGTTCGCACGAATTTCTTCTTTAACTCTTCTGCTCAAGTCTTTCATTTCTACAGGCTCGCCACCAAGCAACACATTACCTGAGGCGCTGATAAGGCAGTTAAGAATATTTTTTTTGTTGATTTCTAGCTCTTGACCTTCTGCTGGAAGAATTATTCCTAGACCTTTATCCATATCAATGGTTGTGGTAACCAGGAAAAATACTAGCAAAAGAAATGCTATGTCAGCCATTCCGCCTTCAGGAATAGCACCAACGCGGGCTTTTCGTTCTCTAAGAGCCATATTTTATTTTGAGTCTCTTAATAGGTCTGTGATTTCTATAGATCTTTCTTCCATGTCCAAAACCATACCATCAATCATTGATGAGAAAAAGTTTTGAGCAATTTGAATAATCATAGCAACAATAAGTCCAAAAGCCGTAGTTAAAAGAGCTTGGGAAATACCAACAGCTACAACAGCTGGTGAAATATCGTTTGCAGCGGCAATAGCGTCAAACGCAAAAATCATACCTGCAACCGTACCCGTAAAACCCATCATAGGTGCAATAGCGATAATTGCAGTTAGCCAACCCATATTTTTTTCTAGGAAAGCCATCTCTAGTGAACCGGCATTTTCAATTGCCTTTTCAACTTGCTCAGGACCTTTACCTACCTTAGATAAACCAGCCTTGCAAATATTAGAAACAGGACCATCGAGTCCAGCACAGACATCCATAGCTTTTTTTGATCCACCTGATTTTAAAGCGGCTCTCAAAGAGTCCATAAAACCATCAGAATCTACTTGTGATTGATTAAGGGAATAAAACCTTTCTCCTACAAGACCAAGACCTGCAAGAAGCAAGAGTAAAATCGGCCACATAAAAGGTCCACCCTCTAAAAATAATTCTACCATTTAAATCCTCCTAATGTGTTAGATGTTCAAAAACTTAGCTTATTACATATCCAATGTCAATGGTGTAAAATTTTATACTAAACGAGCCAAAATATCTCGCTCAATCTCTTCTGATAACTGATGATTCATAATAACAGCGTTGATATCAACTTTAAGCTGCTTTTTAAATTCTACCAGCTTTACAAAGTCCTTTTCTGTACAAACAATATGTTTTAAACCCTCTTTTATCGAAAGGCGGTTAATCTCTTCTATATCATGTAAAGAAAAAGGCCAGTGATCAGGAAACACCAGTTTTTTGTCTACATTGATATTTATACTTTCTAGCGTTTTTGAGAAACTCTCAGGATCTCCTATAGAGCAAACCGAAACAATTTCCGACTTATTGGCCAGGGCATGAATATTTTTCATAGAGCTCGAAGACAGAACCTCTTCTTTAATCTTTAGGTCTAGTGTGTGATCAGATTTTAGGCCTGTATCTTTAACTAAATTATTTTTGGTACTAATTGTAATGTCGGCTCTTTTTAAATAACACAAGGGCTCTCTTAATAGACCATACGGATAGATAAGCTGACAACTCTTGTTTTGGTTTTCAGGGCCAAGCAAAACAACATCAACATCTCTGTCAATCCTTCTGTGTTGAAACCCGTCATCTAGCAAAACTACATTACACCCCATTTTAGACAACTGCTTTGCAGCATAGACCTTGTTTAGTGAAACAAAAATACGAGTATTTGAAGAAGTATTATTTTTTAAAAGAACCACTTCATCACCACATTCTCTCCAGCTTTGATTTTTAAGCAAAAAATCATTTGAAATATTTTCTCTTCCATGACCTCTAGATACAATACCAACGCTATAACCGTTTTTTTCTAAAAAATTTGCTATTGCAATAGTGGTAGGAGTTTTTCCAGTACCACCAAAAGCAATATTCCCTATACTAATTACTTTGGCTCCAACTTTTTCCCCTTTTAAAACTCCAAAATCATATAAAAGATTTTTTAAAAAAATAAAGACTAAGTGAATAGGAAAAACAAACAATAAAGCTGATAGGGTATAGGTAAGAAGTTTATTATTCATTATTATATGTATATTATTCATGGCTACTTGCAACCTTATCCACTTTCTTCAAAGCACCTTCAATTTTTTGTGTTCCTGTTTCAATGCTTTCACTTTTATTAAAGTATAACGGCTCTCCATAAACTACACGCATTTTGGAAAATGGTTTACTGAGATAAAACGTGTGCCAGTTTTTAAACTTCCAGCTACTTTTAACATCAACAATCAATGGAATAATTGGTTTACCAGAATTTTGAGATAAAATTAAAGCGCCAGGTTTGACTTTATGTTCAGGTCCAGTTGGACCATCTGGGGTAATGATAATTTTAGCATCAATATTATCTTCAAAAAAATCACTTATATTTTTTATAGCCTCTTTACCACCTTTCTTACTTGATCCTCTAAAAAATTTATATCCAAAACTTTTTGCTATTCTTGTAATAAGATCACCATCTCTGCTTTGACTAACTAGTGCGAAATATCCTTTATGTTTCATATGTTCCATCAAACCTAATACCTTACCATGCCAAGAAACTAAAATAAATGAATCCAAGTTCTTTATTTTGCTTTCTCCAACAACTTTGGTTTTATTAAATCGATAGGACAATAATAATATTAAATATAAAATTTTTGCTTTAAAGAATGTTTTAATCATATATATAGCGCGCAGCAGAGGCATACGGGTTTTCGTTGGTTTTTAACTTCTCAATTAATTTGTTATACTTTTTAACAACAATATCACGATTTTCATTTTTTAACAAACTATCAACCCCCCCTGCAAGGTTTTTTGCAGACATTTTATTTTGGAGGTATTCATCTACGACCTTGTCTTCAGCAATTAAGTTTGTTAGAGAAAGATATTTTACTTTAGATAGCATTTGAGCCAAAATCCATGTTGGAAATGATAGTTTATAACAAACTATCATAGGACATTTTAACATTGCTGTTTCTAAAGTAGCAGTGCCCGAGCAAACAACAGCAGCATCTGCTACACCAATTGCTTCATATTGGTTTTGTCTAATTTTAATAACGTCTGCACCTGAGTTTATCTTAACATTATCTCCTTCAAGCAAAACAAAACTTAAATTTTGATGTTGTTTTTGAAGTATTTGGACTGTTTTTTCAAAAATTCTCCAATGTCTTCGGATTTCAATTGATCTGCTTCCAGGCATTAGCACAATGATTTTGTTTTCTTCTGGAATGCCATGTTTTTGGCAAAATGATCTCCTATTAAAAGTTAGATTGCTTAACTCCGAAAGAGGGTGTCCTGCATAGTGTACAGATATATTTTTTTCGGAAAACCATTTTTGCTCAAAAGGGATAATACTAATTAATTTTTTACAGCATTGCTGCAATGTTTTGATTCGTGATTCTTTCCATGCCCACACCTGAGGTAAAATGAAATACGTTATATCCATGTTTAGGGTGTTAAGTTTTTTTGCTAGTCTTAAGTTAAACCCTGGATAATCAATTAGAATTACTTTATTGGGGTTTATTTTTTTTATTTCATTAATTGTATTATTAAATATTTTTTTAATTCTCGAATAATGCTTTACTACCTCAAAAATACCAATGACATTTAAATTTTTAATGTGCTCTGTAAGCTGCAACCCCTCTCTTTGCATTCTGTTGCCACCAATTCCAAAAAATTCGGCTTTTGGATTAATTTGCTTTATAGATGCTATGAGTTTAGCGCCGTGAAGATCGCCAGAGTCTTCACCAGAAATAATAAAAATTTTTTCTTTACTCATTTAAAAATATTTTACTTTCTATCTGAAGTGCTATTTCTAATGCTTTTGCTCCAGCCTGCCCATCAACATTTGGTTTAGACCTGGTGTTTATGCAATGAATAAAGTCATTGATTTCTTCAAGTAAAGCATCCTTATTTTCTGGTACAAATTTTTCATAATGAAGTGTTTTTACACCAGAGTTGGTCTCAACTTCTTGTGACCTTAACTTTTCAGAAAACATATTATGGCGCTCTAGGCCATATAATTCAATTTGAGGAATCATTAGGTCTGTAATGCTGTAAAAATTTTTTTGATAAGTTCGTATTTTTCTAACATAATTTTGAGAGATTCTACTCGATTTTAAGTTCGCAACAACACCATTTTCAAATTTTATATGCGCGTGAGCCAAATCGATAGTGTCGCTCATCATTTTTGCTCCGCTTGCTTGAACATTTTCTAGTGGGCTATCAACCATCTCTAAAATTAAGTCTATATCATGCACCATAAGATCTAGCACAACCGGTACCTCAGTTCCTCTTGCTTGAAATGGCGCAAGTCTTTCAATTTCAATATAGTGTGGATTGTCAACCAACTCTTTGAGCCTATTAATTGTGGGGTTAAATCTTTCAATATGACCAACCTGAATAATACACCCATTTTTTTTAGCAAGGTTAATTAAAGACGAGGCCTCTTCAACTGTGTTCGTTATAGGTTTTTCAATAAATACATCTTTTTTATGATCCAAAAATTTTTTGGCAATGTCAAAATGTGTATTTGTGGGTGTAACTATGTGTACTGCATCACAGGAAGAAATTGTTTCTTCGATGCTTTGCAACGCATTTACAGAAAATTCACTACATATATTTTTTAGAGATTCAGTGTTGATGTCAAAGACACCAACAAATTCGACACCACTATGATTTGATAGGTGTTTTATGTGATGTTTACCAAGATGGCCTGCGCCAACAACACCAATTTTAGGTTTTTTATCGCTCATTGTCCTTTAATGAAGTATGCAATATCTCCTTCTTGCATAATATAGTCTCTTCCAACCATTTTCACCAAGCCCATTGTCTTCAATTCGTTAATTTTTTCCTTATTGTTCATTGCATCGTCGAATGTATAAATTTCTGCTTTAATGAATTTGGTTGCGAAATCTGTATGAATTTCTCCAGCAGCTTCAACAGCTTGAGAACCCTTTTTCATTGTCCACGCACGTACTTCTTTTTCACCGCAAGTGAAAAAAGTCTCGAGTCCTAAAGTGCTATAAGCTTCTTTTATAAGTGCATCAAGCCCACTTTTTTTAATTCCATAGTCTTCAAGAATTAGTTTTTTTTCTTCTTCATTAAAATCAGCCATTTCCGATTCTAGTTTTCCATTAATTTTAATTAATGAAGATTTATTTTTGTTTGCAACCTCTACAGCACTTTGAAACAAGACAGAATCTTCTGCATTATCATCAATATTGGCAACATATATCATGGGCTTATCTGTTAAAAGAAAAAGGTTTTTTATTACAGGATCTTCTTTTGAGTTTCTTTCAAAAGAGCGAGCGGCAAGACCATTGTTCATATGATTTAAAAGGTTTGTTAAAACCTCTTCTGCTAACCTTCCTTCTGGTTTGTTAGCCTTAATAAGTTTAACATTTTTTTCAAGACTTCTTTCAATAGTTTTAATATCTGCTAGTATGAGCTCAGTGTTGATAATTTCCATATCATCTAAAGGGTCGACTCTGCTTTCCACATGCGTAATATTGTCATCATTAAAAAAACGAACAACCTGAATGATTACATTAACAGATCTAATTTGGGATAGAAATTGATTGCCTAAACCTTCACCCTGGTGTGCGTTTTTAACTAAACCAGCAATATCAATAAATTCAACAGTGTTGTAAATTGTTTTTTCAGGGTTGAATATTTTTGTAAGCTTTTCAAGCCTTTCATCAGGAACTTCCACAATACCAGTATTCGGTTCAATGGTACAAAACGGATAATTTTCGGCAGCAATATTATTTTTGCTTAATGCGTTAAATAGGGTTGATTTACCCACATTTGGCAGTCCTACAAATCCACAGTTCAAATTCATTGTGAGAATATAATACTTAATTGGATGAGTATTTATTAAATTGAAATCTTATGGAAAATAAATGGGCTATTATATTAGGATGTTCAACAGGACATGGAGCAGCAATCGCTAAACAGTTAGCGACAGAAGGGTATGGTATCATTGGTTTTCATTTAGATAGAGGGTCTATTAAAAAAGACGCCGCCCGCCTACAAGAAGAAATAGCCTCTTTGAACAGTAACAGAGTAAAGTTTTGGAATGAAAATGCCGCTGATAAAGAAGTTATGTTTTCGAAAATGGAAGAAATCAAAACCATCCTTGATAACGGAAAAGTAAAGCTACTTATGCATTCCATTGCATTTGGAAGTACAACTAATTTCTTTAATCCAACCCCAGTAAGACAAAGGCAAATGGACATGACCCAACATGTCATGGCTCATTGTTTAATATATTGGACACAAGCTTTATTGGAAAATAATCTTCTAACATCAGGTTCAAGAATCCTAGGCTTAACCAGTGAAGGAAGCTATAAAGCAATGGAGGGGTACGGCCCCGTAGGGGTTGCGAAAGCTTCTTTGGAGGCTATAGTTCGACAAATTGGATGGGAGCTTGGAAGCCAAGGAATTACGGCAAACACTATTCAAGCTGGCATTACACCAACCAGAGCATTAACAAAGATATCAACAGATTGGGAAGATTGGGTTGAAAGAACGAAAGAAAGAAACCCGATGAAAAGAGTTACTACGCCTGAAGACGTAGCAGGATTAGTTTCATTATTATTAAATGATAAAGCAGACTTTGTGAATTGTTCTACTATTTTTTGTGATGGTGGAGAGCACCGTTCCCTTTAGTTTTTTTTAAAGATTTCGGAAAAAATAAGACCAAAACCTTTTTTTAATAGCGCTATGCCGTTGGCTATTAACTGCATACCATTCGTAGCTTTTGTTGCTTTCCTGATTTTAATATCACGTTGAATTTTTTTAATATTTTTTATCATGATATTCCACTTGTCCCAACAAATCCATAATTATCTAGACCAAACATATGAATTAGTTCGTTCCATAGATCTTTGGGGGAAGATTTAAAAATAGAGTCACTATATTCTTGGATTAACCAATCTCCCCTTTCAATTTCTTCTTGTAGCTGGTTTTTCTCCCAAGCAGCGTGACCAAAAATAAGCTTTGTATTCTTTGGCGTTTCCTCATTAAACAATATTTCTTGTATAAGATCCAAGTCTGTGGATAATTCAATTTTTTCAGCAAAATCGTCAGATCTACCAGTATTTTTTTGAACAATACAGGCTTCGTTCAATCCGACAGGTCCTCCGAAAAAAATTTTTTCGGACTCATTTATAATGTCTTCAAATATTTTATTTTTAAACCCAGAGCTAACAATCTTCATTTGGCTAATTGGCTTATTAACTATAATACCCATTGTACCATTTGTGTCATCTTCACAAATAAAAATCACACTTTTTGCGAAGTAAGGATCAACCATATTTGGCATTGAAATCAACAGCTTATTTTTTAGACTTTTCATTTTTTATTTTATAAAACATAAATCCTTTTTTGAATCATATCCAGAGTTAAGTAAGTTATAAGTCAAATTTTTACTATAAATATGAAAAATAAGTTAAAAATACGCGGTGCTAGACAGCACAACTTAAAAGACATTGCTGTTGATATTGAAAAAAATAAATTAGTAGTTATCACAGGACCATCTGGATCTGGTAAGTCATCACTAGCTTTCGATACAATTTATGCCGAAGGGCAAAGAAGATACGTCGAATCTCTTTCAGCATATGCAAGACAATTTCTTGATCTAATGGAAAAACCTGATGTTGATACGATCGAAGGCCTATCTCCAGCAATATCAATTGAACAAAAAACAGGTTCACGCAACCCAAGATCTACTGTTGGTACAATTACAGAAATTCACGACTATCTAAGATTGCTTTATGCTAGTATAGGACAGCCGCATTGTTGGGAGTGTTCAAGACCAATTACAAGACAATCTCCAGAACAAATAGTAGAACAAATTTTAAAATCTCACAAAGGAGAAAAAGCATATATATTATCTCCAGTAATTCAAGGTAGAAAAGGAGAACATAAAACGGTTCTTGAAGAATTAAAAAAGAAGGGATTTCTTAGGGCAAGAATAGATAAAGAAATTGTATCTATAAGAAAAATACCTTTACTAGAAAAAAATAAAAACCACAACATAGATGTATTGGTTGATAGGGTTTTAGTTGAAAAAGATATTAAATCGAGGCTCTTAGAATCCGTTGAGTTGGCGCTAAGTATGGGCAATGGAATTTGCATAATTAATATTAATAGTAAAGAAGACTACTTATTTAGTGAGCATTTTGCGTGCGCTTATCACCCTTATGTTATGATGACAGATTTAACGCCAAGAATGTTTTCCTTTAATTCTCCATATGGTGCTTGCCAACAATGTGATGGATTAGGATATATAACAGAGATAGATCCAAACCTTGTAGTTCCAGATACCAAAAAATCTCTAATTCAGGAAGCAATTAAACCTATTGGAAGTCAACCTAAAGGATTTCATGGCAGCAAGCTAAGAGCGCTTGCACGAGAATTTGATTTATCATTTTCAAAACCTTGGAACAAGCTTTCAAAAGAAATAAGAACAATTTTATTATATGGATTAAGTGGTAAAAAAATTAATGTGGATTATAATAGCTCTAACTTTTCTGGAACATATAAAGGGAAATGGGAGGGAGTTATTCCTGAGCTTCAAAGAAGGTATAAACAAACCCAGTCGTTTGGAATAAGAAGATGGATTGAAAGCTTTATGAGCACAAGGGTTTGTGATGGATGTAAAGGAAAAAGACTCAAAGACTCATCATTAAATGTAAGGGTCGGTTCAATTAACATTGGAGAAGTTTGTTCAAAAAATATTTCTGACACATTAGATTTTTTTGAAAAACTTGAATTGACAGACAGCCAAAATGAAATAGCAGGAGGAATTTTAAACGAGACAAAAAAAAGACTTAGTTTCCTCATTAATGTTGGCTTGAATTATTTAACACTTGATAGAGCTTCCCGCACACTTTCCGGCGGAGAGGCTCAAAGAATTAGACTAGCGTCTCAGGTTGGTTCTCAATTGACTGGAGTTTTGTATGTGCTGGATGAACCATCCATTGGTCTACACCCCAGAGACAATGATAGACTGCTAGACACTTTAAAATCACTAAAAGAAATCGGTAACACAGTAATAGTGGTTGAGCATGATTTAGATACTATAGAATCAGCTGATCAAATTATTGATATGGGACCAAAGGCTGGATTTCATGGTGGAGAAGTTGTTTTTTCAGGCAAGCTAGAACAAATAACAAAACATAAAAAAAGCTTAACAGGTAAATACTTGTCAGGAGAAAAATTTATTTCTTTGCCAAATTATAGAACTACAACCTTTGATCATTTTTCAATTATTGGAGCTTCTGGCAATAATTTGAAAAACGTTGATGTCAGCTTTCCATATGAGAGGCTCATTGCTATTACAGGTGTATCAGGAAGTGGAAAAAGCTCTCTGATTAATCAAACCCTCTATCCAGCGCTATCTAATATGGTGAACTTTGGTGTAAAGGATATGCTTCCATTTAAAAATCTTGTAAGAACAGATAAAATAGAAAGAGTTATAAATGTAGATCAAAAACCAATTGGTAAAACCCCAAGATCTAACCCCGCTACTTACACTGGAATTTTTACTTATATTAGAGATTTGTTTGCGCAAACCAGGGAAGCAAAAATAAGGGGTTATAAGATTGGAAGATTTTCTTTTAATGTAAAAGGTGGTAGATGTGAATCCTGTCAAGGAGCAGGAATTATAAAAATTGAAATGAATTTTTTGCCAGATGTTTATGTTAATTGCGACGACTGCAATGGTAAAAGGTATAACAAAGAAACCTTGCAAATTGAATATAAAAACAAAAACATTGATGATATATTAAATATGTCAGTAGAAGATGCTAGAGTATTTTTTAAGAATATACAGCCCATTAAAAAAAGATTGGACACATTACATGATGTTGGTTTGGGATATATAAAGTTGGGACAACAGGCTACAACTCTTTCTGGCGGAGAGGCACAAAGAATTAAACTTTCTACTGAGCTATCAAAAACAAGCACAAAAAATACCGTATATTTTCTTGATGAGCCAACAACAGGATTACATGTTGATGATATTCAAATGTTATTATCTGTTTTACAAAAGCTTGTAGATCAAGGTAATACTATTATTGTAATCGAACATAATTTGGATGTTGTGAAATGCGCTGATTGGGTTATTGATCTCGGACCAGAGGGTGGAGAAGGTGGTGGAACAGTTGTTGCTCAAGGAACAGTGGAAGAGATATCTAGAAACAAAAGCTCAATTACAGGAAAATTTCTTAAAAAAGTTCTAAAATAATTTTTTGGATAACGGGCATTCCCTATTTATCTTAGTATATCGTGACCGATGAACAAAAAATAGTTATATCTTCGAACGAAGAAAAAAATTTTGATAAACAAATCAGACCAAATCTTTTCGATGATTTCATTGGGCAAGCATCCATTGTTAAATCTTTAAAAACTTATATAACCGCAGCAAAACAAAGAGGAGAAGCATTAGACCATATACTTTTATATGGCCCCCCAGGACTTGGGAAAACAACACTTTCAAATATCATTGCCACAGAGCTTGAAAAAGGGTTTTTATCTACTTCGGGTCCAGTTATATCAATACCAGGAGACCTTTCAGGAATGTTAACCAATCTTCAAGATAGAGATGTGTTTTTCATAGATGAAATACATAGAGTTAATACTACAGTTGAAGAATACCTTTATTCTGCAATGGAAGATTTTAAAATTGATATTTTGATAGACTCAGGACCCAATGCAAGAACAGTAAGGATTGACCTAGAGCCGTTTACATTGGTTGGTGCAACAACTAGACTAGGGAATATTTCTACACCAATGCGAGATAGGTTTGGTGCAATTTTTAGATTGGATTTTTACCAAAAAAACGAAATCTTCAAAATATTAAAAAGAACAGCATCGATTTTAGAGATGAACGTACAAGATGATGCGTTGATAGAAATAGCAGGAAGATCAAGAGGAACACCACGAATAGCCAATAGGGTTTTAAAAAGAGTTAGAGATTTTGCGCAGGTAAAAAATGTCAAAGAAATTAAGCTTGAAGATGCTAGGAGTTCACTTGATAGTATTGGTATTGATGAAAATGGATTAGAAAACATGGATCGTAAAATTTTAAAAAATCTTATTGTTAATTATAGCGGTGGACCAACAGGTGGAAAATCATTAGCAATTTCAATTAACGAAGATATTCAAACAATTGAAGATGTCTATGAACCTTATCTAATTAAAGAAGGTTTCATCGAAAGAACCTCAAGAGGAAGAATTGCGACTGATAAAGCCTATGCTTTATTCGATTTAAAAAAATAAGGAGAAAACTAAAGCTGTATGATAGAAAAAAAGAAAAAGTATAAATTGAGCGATTTTAGGTACCAATTACCAAAAAAATTTATTGCCCAAAAACCAAAACAGAAAAGAGATGGATCAAAAATGATGGTTTTGAATAGGAAAGAGCAAACCATTAAACACAAAAAGTTTTCAGACATTTCAGATTATTTTAAAAAAAATGATTTATTAATTTTAAATAATACTAAAGTATTTCCAGCAAAGCTTTATGCAACCAAAGATAGGACTGATGCAAAAGTTGAAATATTTCTTTTAAGAGAGCTTGGTGATCGTCTATGGGAGGTTCTTGTTAAGCCAGCAAGAAAAGTGCGAATTGGTAATAAATTGATTTTATCTGATGGTCTTTTTTGTGACGTTATTGATAATACTGTTTCAGGCGGAAGAGTGGTACGATTTGAGTTCGAGAAAGGCAATTTTGACGACATTTTAGATAAGATTGGCCACCCTCCTTTACCACCATATATTGAAAGACCAACAACAACTAACGATAAAGAAAGATACCAAACAGTATATGCTGAAAAAAGAGGTGCAGTTGCAGCCCCTATTGCAGGACTTCACTTTACGTCTCAAATACTCAAAAAACTTGAAAAAAAGGGCGTGAATATTTACTACATCACTTTACATATAGGTCTTGGAACATTTAAGCCAGTGCAGGTAGAGGATTTAAATAGGCACCATATGGACTCAGAATATTTTGAAGTTTCTCCCAGCACAGCTGTAGCAATTAATGAAGCCAAAAGAAAAAGAAGAAGAATATTTGCAGTTGGTACCTCAACTGTTAGAGCATTAGAGACTGTAAATGTTTCTGGATTTCAAATATCTCCTAAAAAAGGCTGGACAAATAAATTTATTCATCCCCCACATGAGTTTAAAATAGTGGATGGACTGATCACAAATTTTCATCAACCAGAAAGCACGTTATTGATGCTCACCTCATCTTTCGGAGGATATAAATTTATAAAGGATGCATATAAAGTAGCTAAGCAAAAAAAATATAGATTTTTGAGCTATGGGGACTCAATGCTGATCACATAAAATGAAAAATATCGCAATTATAGTGGGGGCAGGATTAGGAGAAAGATTCGGTTCTTATAAGCAGGTAGAAACGATAAACAATAAGCCTGTATATAAATATTCTATTGATGCTTTCCTTGATTCAGAATGTTTTTCTCAAATAATATTAGCTGTTCCAAAAAAATTGTTTAGTGTTATACTTAATCAATTAAACGAAGATAGGTATAAAGATATAATAGTTTGTGAAGGAGGAAATACAAGAGCACAATCTGTTTATAATGCATTTTCTAAAATTACAGAAAATGAGAAAAATAAAATATTTATTCATGACGCAGCAAGGCCTTTGATCTCAACACAAATAATTCTAAACCTCGTACATTTCTCAAAAAAAGAAGATGCGGTTGTGCTAGCAAAAAAAATTAATGAAACGGTAAAATCTGTGAAGGCGGGACAAACAAAGTTTACTGTAGATAGATCAACCTTATGGACTGCAGAAACACCACAAGTGTTTAATCAAGAAATTCTTCATGATGCCTATGACAGAAAGTTAGATTACATCGATGAATATTCAGATGAAGCTTTGTTAGTTGAAGAATGTGGCTATGAGGTAAAAATTTGTGAAAATAGAAGTTTGAATACAAAAATTACAACAAAAGAAGATATAGATTTGATTTCAAAAAATATGATAGATAATGTTTTTTTTGGGCTTGGTCTTGACTATCATTCGTTAGAAAAAGGAACTGGCATTACAATAGGGGGTTATAAAATTAAATGTAACCTAAAATCTGTTGCACACTCGGATGGAGATGTTTTGACGCATGCTATTATAGATGCATTATGCGGGGCATTAAATTTGGGTGATATAGGACAACATTTTCCAAATACTTCAAAAAATAAAAATATTTCGAGCATTAAATTATTAAAAGAAATAATGTCATTAATTCCAAAAAATATTAGCATTGACAATATCGATGCCTCAGTTGTTTTGAACACCCCAAAAATTTCAAAATACAAATCAAAAATAGCTTCAACACTTGCTCCAATATTAAAGATTTCTGAGAGCCAAATATCTATCAAAGGTATCACAAGTAACGGGCTGAGCTTTATAGATATGAAAAATGGGTGGGGAGCAGAAGTAATTATTTCTCTAAAACGATGGAAATAAAATCAACTTCAAAGATTAATATAGGGCTGCACGTCTACAATAAAAGAAGTGATGGCTTTCATAATATTTCAACATTATTTCAAGAGATAGATCTTTGTGATACAATCAAAATGATAGAAGACAAAAATTTTTCATGCACAACAGATTGTGGTAATATTATGGAGAATGATAATTTTGGAACAAAAGCATTTAATATAATGAAAGCACAATATCCTAACATGCCCAATGTGCGTATTTCTATTAAAAAAACAGTACCTACAAATGCTGGTCTTGGTGGAGGATCCAGTAACGGAACTGCAGTATTAGTGGGATTGAATAATCTTTTCAAGCTTGAATTAAGCAACCAAAAATTATCTGAAATGGCAAGTGAAATTAGCTCCGACTCTGCTTTTTTTGTAAATGGGGGACTACAATTTGGCAGTCAGAGAGGAGAAGCTCTTGATGTTATCCAAAATATAAAGATACCCAAACATATTTTATTAGTTCACCCAGGTATCAAAATCAGTACAAAAGACGCTTTTGGTCATTTAAAAAACCATTTGTTAAATGAAAATATGGACATTAACTTGTCGCAATTATTAAGAGAATTAAATAATTATAGTTTTAATTCTAAGCTATTTAAAAATGATTTTGAGATGTACGTTTTTGAAACACATCCAGGAATTGGCGCAATAAAATTAAAAATATTGGATTTCGGTGCAATATATGCCAGTTTGTCGGGTACGGGTTCGACTGTGTTTGGAATATTTTCCTCAAAAAAAGATTTGCTTAAAGCACAATCTTTCTTTAGTCCCCAATACTCAACTTACTATGTAAATCCAATTTAATTTTTGGGGAGTCGTCTAATTGGCAGGACACCTGGTTTTGGTCCAGGCAGTCGGGGTTCGAGTCCCTGCTCCCCAACAAAATTATGGGTAAATATGTAAAAAAAATATTCGCAGGATCTAGCAATCCTCAGCTTGCAACTAAGATTGCAGAGGAGTGTGGTGTATCCCTTGGTGAATTATCTATTAAACGCTTTAGTGATGGAGAAATTTGGGTAAAATTTGAGGAAAACCTTAGAGGTAATGACGTTTATCTTATTCAGTCTACTAACGCGCCTGCAGATAATATCATAGAATTAGCATTACTTATTGATGCAGCAAAAAGAGCTAGCGCCCAAAGAATTAATGTGATAATGCCATACTTTGGATATTCTAGACAAGATCGTAAAGATGAGCCGAGAGTTCCAATTTCTGCCAAAGTCATGATGGATATTTTTATTAAAGCAGGAGCAGATAGAGTGGTGACTATGGATCTTCATTCAACGCAAATTCAAGGCTTTTCATCCAAACCTGTAGACAATATTTACGGTAGCCTCGTCTTAATGCCTGAATTGGAAAAACATTTCAAAGATTTATCATCTGATGACAATTTTACAGTTTTGATCCCTGATATGGGATCAAGTAAGTTAGGACAATCTTATGCCAAAAGATTAGGTATGAGTTTTGCTCTCGTTGATAAAAGAAGAAACGCACATAATCAATCTGAAGTTGTATCTGTTGTTGGAGAGTTAAAAAATCAACATGTATTAATCATTGATGATATGATTGATACTGCCGGAACTATTTCTAATGCTGTTAAAATAGCTAAAGAAAAAGGAGCCCTATCAGTAACTGTGGCTGCAACACACGGTATATTATCTTCCAATGCAATTGAAAAATTATCAGATGATATTGTTGATTCTATATTTATTACAGACACAATAGACATGTCACACATTAATAATTTTGAAAAACTTAAAATTATTTCATCTGCAAAAATTTTTGCAGAAACAATTAACAGGATTCATAGCGGTGAATCAGTCAGTCAACTATTTAGGAAAGTAACATGAGTAAATTTGAAAAATTAAATGTAGATATTAGAAAAGAACACGGCACATCAGCAGCTAGAAGAACTAGATTACAAAATAAGGTGCCCGCAATTGTTTATCATTCGGGAATAGAGGCAACACCTCTTTCTGTTGATAAAATAAGTTTAAATAAAGCACTTAGAACAGGTCAAATGATTTTTGAGGTTAATGTTGAGGATAAAAATCAATTTGTCTTAGTAAAGGAAATCCAGTATCACCCGGTAACAGATGAAATTATTCACGTAGATTTTCAAAAAGTAAAAGAAGATGAGAAGATTTCTCTGGAAGTAGCTGTTAGAAGTTCTGGAGAGGCTCAGGGAGTAAAACTTGGAGGACTGTTAGTTCAAATGCTAAACTCAGTAACCATTAAATGTAAACCAGCAGAGATTCCTGAGTACCTTGAAATTGATGTAACAGATATGGAAATGAACACAAATCTTTTTGTTAAAGATATTACTCTTCCAACAGATGTTGAAATGTTAACAGCTGAAGATATTGCAGTAGTTTCAGTTCAAGAGCCTAAACAAGAAAAAGAAGAAGAAGTGGCTGAAGACACAGAAAGCAGTGAAACAGATGAATCTTCTGACGCGGATGAAAAGCCTGCAGAAGATAGAGCCACAGAAGAGAGCTCTGAAGAAGCAAAAGACGACGCTGGAGATGAGGGATAATGACAATTTTTGTCGGACTTGGTAATCATGAAACTAGGTACCATAATACCAAACATAATGTTGGTTATTGGGTGTTAGATAGTTTTGCAAAAAAATATGGTCTAGAGTTTAAGCCTGGGAAAGGAAATTATTTTGTTGCAAAAAAAGAATCTAGTTTTATGCTCATCAAACCAACAACTGGTATGAATAATAGCGGGGCTATTATTAATGAAGTCTTGAACTTTTATAAGGCAAAAAAAGAAGATCTAGTAATTATTTTTGATGATGTAGATCTTCCGCTTGGAGAAATAAGATTTCGTGCTGATGGAGGAGATGGTTGTCACAACGGAATGAAATCCGTCTTACAATATCTATCAAGCGACAAAGTTAAAAGATTAAAAGTTGGAATAGCAGCTTCTGATTACAAAAGACCTTCTGAAAAATATGTTTTAAAACCATTTAATAAGCGTTTTAGTGCATTGGTTGATGAGGTTTTAATTGTTGCTAATGAAGCAATGCAGTCACTTTTAGATAATGGTGAAGAATTCACAATGAATAATTATAATAATCAAACTATAGGAGTAGCATAGTGGAAAATCTATTCTATTTAATACCACTGTCAGGTTTATTGGCAGTTGTATTTGGGTTAATGAGAAGTAAATGGATATCTGATCAGAATCCAGGAAATGAAAAAATGCAAGAAATTGGCTTAGCAATTCGCGAAGGAGCCACCGCTTTTCTTATAAGAGAATATAAAGTTTTAACAATATTTGTTTTAACAGTTGCAGCACTATTGTACTGGGTAAACATATCGTCAAACACTACAGAAGTAGCACTGTCTTTTATAGTTGGTGCAATCTGTAGCGGTTTAGCCGGCGCTCTAGGTATGAGAGTTGCAACATTAGCAAATCACAGAACAACTGAAGCTGCAAGAAACAGTTTAAGTAAGGCGCTTTCGGTTGCTTTCAATGGTGGTGCTGTTATGGGTATGAATGTTGTAGGTTTAGGAATATTAGGATTATCTTTACTTTTCTATTTATATGGAGGCTTAAATGGTAACGCAGACTTTTCATTAGTAATGACTAAGGTTTCTGGTTTTGCAATGGGGGCTTCATCAATTGCTTTATTTGCCCGCGTAGGTGGTGGAATCTATACTAAAGCTG
Organism: uncultured Fidelibacterota bacterium; assembly: GCA_902538565.1. Lineage (GTDB taxonomy): Bacteria > Fidelibacterota > Marinisomatia > Marinisomatales > Marinisomataceae > Marinisoma. The sequence continues at coordinate 497,624 of CACBFQ010000001.1, forward strand.
CCGATGTTGGTGCAGATTTAGTAGGAAAAGTAGAAGCAGGTATACCGGAAGATGACCCAAGGAATCCGGCAACGATTGCTGACAACGTAGGTGATAATGTCGGAGATGTTGCAGGAATGGGCGCAGATCTTTTTGAATCTTATGTAGGTTCAATGATTGGAGCTATGGTTTTAGCAGCAACAGCTGGAGAAAAAAGTCTAGTATTTCTACCATTATTTTTAGCAGCAGCTGGAATTATAGTTTCTATTTTTGGTACATTTTTTGTAAAAACAAAAGAGGGAGGAAATCCTCAAACAGCACTAAATATTGGAGTTTTTGGCTCAGGAGCTGTAATGACCGTGGTTAGTTACTTTTTGATTGGTAGACTAATCGAAAATCCTGTCGCTTTAGCTGATGGATACCAAAATGTACAAGCGCTTGATTTATTTCTTGCTACTGTAGTAGGTTTGGTTTCAGGAATTTTAATCGGAGTATTAACAGAATATTATACTTCTGATCATCAAAAACCATCACAGAATGTCGCAGCTTCAAGTGAAACTGGGTCAGCAACGAATATTATTTCCGGCTTAGCTAATGGAATGTTTTCAACTGCCTTGCCAGTATTAGTAATTGCACTTTCCATTCTTGGAGCATATCACTTTGCTCATCTATATGGTATTGCTTTAGCTGCACTAGGTATGCTATCAACAATTGGAATTCAATTAGCAGTCGATGCTTATGGTCCAATTGCAGACAATGCAGGCGGTATCGCTGAAATGGCAGAACTTCCAAAAGAAGTTCGCGAAAGAACTGATAAACTTGATGCTGTGGGTAATACTACCGCAGCTATTGGTAAAGGTTTTGCGATTGGTTCTGCTGCCTTAACATCTTTAGCGCTATTTGCAGCATTTAGAGAAACAGTTGGTGGCTTAACATTAGATATTAATAATCCTCAAGTTATGGCAGGTCTATTAATCGGATCATCATTACCATTTGTATTTTCAGCTCTTGCAATGCAGGCGGTTGGAGATGCTGCTTTTGAAATGATTGAAGAGGTTAGAAGACAATTCAGAGAAATAAAAGGCTTGCTTGATGGAAAAGCAAAAGCAGATTATGCTAAATGTGTTGATATTGCTACTACAGCTGCAATCAATAAAATGGTACTACCTGGAGCATTGGCAGTATTCACACCAATTATATTTGGCTTGGTATTAGGTCAAAAAGAAATGCTTGGTGGTATTTTAGCTGGAGTGACAGTAACTGGTGTTCTACTAGCAATCTTTATGTCAAATGCTGGTGGATCTTGGGACAATGCGAAAAAATACATTGAATCTGGTAATCATGGTGGAAAAGGTAGTACAGCACATAAAGCTGCAGTTGTTGGTGATACAGTTGGGGACCCTTTTAAAGATACTGCGGGACCATCACTAAATATTTTAATCAAATTAATATCGGTGGTATCGCTTGTAATCGCACCACTTATATAATGGAGAAAATAATGAATTATTATGAAGTACTATATATTTTGAACCCAAACTTTAGCAAAGAACAAATTGCTGGTGTAATGAGCGAAGTTTCTGGCTTTGTCGAAAAGAAGAAACATGGAATCGTTAATCACGATTTTTGGGGTAAAAAACAATTAGCATATAACGTTAAAAAACATAAATATGGAAACTTTGTATTGCTAAATACAGAATTTAAAGATGCAAACTTTGTAAACGAGTTTAAAGTATTTTTAAATCTGAATAAAGAGGTTATGAAATACATGATCATCAAATTAGATGAAAAGCCTTCTAAAGAAGCACAACAAGAAGTAAGTGCCGAAGAAGAAGGCAAGGTACAGGAGGAGAATTAATGTTATCAAGTAGAAAAAAATCCTGTTATTTTAAAAGGAATAACATTCAAGAAATCGATTATAAAGATGTTAAGCTCTTAACAAAATTTATAAATGATCAAGGAAAAATAACTCCACGAAGAGTGACTGGAACAAGTAGTAAAATGCATAGAAAGCTTGTATTAGCAATTAAAAGAGCAAGGAATATTGCATTACTACCATTTGCTGCAGTAGATAGGGATTAAAATGAAAGTTATTTTAAAAGAAGATGTACAAAATCTAGGACAGCAAGGTGATGTTGTTGAAGTAAAATCTGGATATGCTAGGAACTACTTAATGCCTCAAAAACTTGCTATTCTGTTTACTAAGCAACAGAAAAAGAGCATTGAAGAAGCTCAAAGAGTTGAAGAAAGAAAACTAGAAAGAGAAAAGGATCAACTTGAATTAGTATTGAAACAGGTTGAAGACCTGAGCTTATCTCTTAAAATGCAATCTGAAGAAGACAGTAAGCTTTTTGGTTCCGTCACTAAGCTTGATATTGTAAAGCTTTTAGAGGAAAATGGTATTACTTTAGATAAAAAATATGTTGATTTATCTTCCCCAATTAAAACTTTAGGCGAACATAAAGTTAATATTGTTTTTACAAAAGAAATGTCTGCAAGCTTCATTCTTACAGTTGAAAAAGAAAACTAAGCTCTTACAGACTTAATAATCCTTTTCTGAGAATTACACTTGTTACAAAAGATAACCATATCTTTGTATTCAGACTCTTGATGTTTACAGTTCTTATCGGTGCTACAACCATAAATATAGCGATAAACATCTTGAACTTCTTTTTCAACAGAGTTGGATGCTTTTCTGAGCCAGTTTCTAAAAAAAGCCTTATAGTCTTTTTTGCGTTTTTGATTAGCTTGAAGCCAATCAAGCATTTTTAATAATTCAAACTCAATATCAACTGACGGAAATTTCTGAGCCCATTCATCAAGGTTATTTTTAATATCACTAATTTGATCTTTTTTACTAGGAAGCTTCCTTTTGCTTACTGGATCAAGTTTATCTAACCTTGATTCTAATGCTTCAATTCTTTCCAATAAAATTTCTATATCAATTTTTTTTGCCATAATTAGTTTTTTTGTAAAACGTTAATTCATTAACTATATTTAATGTATTAACAATAATTTATTAATTAATTTGTAATTTCAGTTAAAAATTTTAATTATGATAGATAAAACTGACATATTGATACTTAAGATCATGCAAGAGGATGGAAGAGCATCCGTAAGTGAAATAGCAAAAAAAGTAAAGCTCTCAATACCCGCTGCTGGCGAACGAATAAAGAAACTTTCTGAAAAAGGTCTTTTAAAGAAATTTGCTGCTATTTTAGATCATAAAAAAGCGGGATTAGATTTAACAGCGTTTGTTTTTATTGTCAGTGAACAATCTGATCATTATTCAAAATTTGTTGAAGAAGCTAACAACTGTAAAGCTGTCCTTGAGTGTCATTCAATTACCGGAGGGGGTTCACATATTTTGAAAGTAAGAGTAGAAAATTCACAGGCACTAGA